>JAPLJK010000101.1:0-2408 GCA_026388625.1 Deltaproteobacteria bacterium
AGGTTCCCCGAGTCCGACGGGATTCGTGAGAATCATATTGACCTTTTTCTGAACCACGTTCTTGAGGGTCGCATGTTTTTTCAGAGAATTGACAAAGTCGTCGCTGAATAAGGCAATCATCAAAAGACCTCATCGTAGCGCAACCAAATCGTTTCTCCGGACTGGAGTTTCGCCATCGTCTCCAGAAGGCTCTCTCTGAATCCGGGATCCCCAATCAAAATCTGCGTGGGATCATCTTCGTGGACCCGCTTCAGATTGAGAATGAATTGTGTAAAGACATCCGAGACGGTCGTTCGCTGTTTCTTCGCGTAAAGCTTGGCATATTCGATGAGATCCTGATCCATGGTAATGTTAATCTTTCTCTTCTGCACTGTGGTTGGCACCTCCTGGAATTATACTCCTAATATACGCCCATCGTGCGCTACAGTCAAAGAGAAGAGTTTGGCGTCAGGCTTGAAATATAAGTTACTCCCCGGTATTTTCAGTTCATGACCAGAAAGTTAAGACCCGAATACCTCGAGCCTTGTATCACGTCACGGCCGGGACCAATGCGCGACGCACATACAAAATACGGACATAGCAGTTCTCAAAAGTTGTTACCGATTGGTGCCGGGCTTTGACATCCGTCACCTGGGAGCGCAGGCTTCCAGCCTGCACTGGGTTTTACAGAATTTTTTGCAGGCAAGATGCCTGCGCTCCCAGGTTAACCAAAAAGACTTTTGAAAAGCAGTGTAACGGGGGCTTCCGGTAAGGGCATCCCGTCATGCCGGACTTGCCTGTGCGTCGCACGCAGACAGGCTTGATCCGGCATCCAGAATTTTAGGGTATACTTTGCAGCCGCACATCAATCCTGATTCGGACAAGAATTTTGGCAACGAGTATGATTCTCCAGACCATGCGGGAATTGAGGATGGTGTCCCGGCACCAGAAAAATTGCCTCGCCATACAATTTTGGACTATTTTATTACCTGATGACTGGAGATTCTGAAAGAGGTCCCTACGATTCAAACTTGACCTTTCCGCCATATTCCTTAATATTCCTTATGCGGTCATGAACTCAGACGACCAGAAACCGATTATCTCAGGGACGGTATTTATGAGTTGCGGGTGAGATACAGGCATGTCAACTTCCGGTTGCTCTACTTTTTTCATGGGAACCAGATCGTGGTCCTGACTCACGGACTGACCAAGGAACGAGAGGTTCCACCAAGAGAAATAGACAAGGCTTTAGCATTGAGGAGAACATTTGAAGCAGTCCCGGAATCTCACACCGTGAAGACAAGTGAAATGGGCCGGCCGGACTCCAAATACAGATGAGGAGGTTGGTATGAGTATCAATACCACAGCGCTTCTCGAAACCAGTGCCAGAAGACTTTTCCCCGACAAGACGGTTGAGCAGGTGTTGGCGCAACTACTGCTGGAACGGGCGCAGAGGAATCTGATCAGGTACCAAAGCTTGGCCCGTCAGTTCGAGGTCAAGTATAATCAGAAATTCGACGTCTTTCGTCAGCAAGTCTTGAATGCACAACCTTCATGGGATACTGAACAAGATTATTTTGATTGGGAACTGGCGACCTCCGGCATCACCGATATGGAAAAAGAAATTGAGCGATTGAGGGATCTGGGAGAAGAGTGATGAATGTCGCCGACCTGCTCATTTTTTTGCGACAAGAGGTCGGACACCGGGCTTACATCAGTCGCCTGGACCTCCTTGACCAAACGGCGAGTTTGATCAAGGCGCGATTGTATATTGCCCCTGAACTCTTCATCCAGGTTTATCACAACGACAGGTTTGACTCCACCAATCTGGCATTGATCCACAATGGTCAGCGGCTCTATGGTCGGGATCAACTGGGAGGCAAATGGCATCGTCATAACCATACTGCTCCGGATCGGCATGACACCAGTCCAGCCGGGCAACAACCGGTGACGCTGTCCGAGTTTCTGGACGAGGCGGAAACGGTCCTGGCATCAATGGGATTGCCGTAAGTCAGGAAGTTGCTCGCTGTTTTCCAGGGCCTGTGCGAACAATGGTCGGTCAAATCCTGGAAGGAGCATGGACTGCTCATAGAGAAATTCTGACAACTCCCAATTATGACAATCGGGGTATCCGTATCACAAAATGGTATCAAGTCTTGAAATATTGGTTACTCCACGGTATTTTCAGTTCATGACCAGAAAGTCTCGGCCCGAATACCTCGAGCCTTGTATCACGTCACGGCCTGGACCAATGCGCGACGCACATACAAAATACGGACATAGCAGTACTCAAAAGTTGTTACCGATTGACGCCGGCCTTTGACATCCGTCCCCTGGGAGCGCAGGCTTCCAGCCTGCACTGGGTTTTACAGAATTTTTTGCAGGCAAGATGCCTGCGCTCCCAGGTTAACCAAAAAGACTTTTGAGAA
>JAPLJK010000098.1:0-97728 GCA_026388625.1 Deltaproteobacteria bacterium
GCTTTTCCCAGAACCATAAGCCGCTGGAGACAAATATGAAAAAAACACGAAACAAAATACGTTCAGACCCTCCAGACACCTAGGCAAAATGACCGAGTGCGGAACAACCCGAGGCATACTCGGGAAAATAGCCACACCGACACGCCTGCGGGCGCGGAAAGGAAGACTTGTCGCGGTCTCCGACATGTCATTCATCACGCCTGGAAGAAACCATTATTCTTTCGTGAACGGGCTACTAAGTGCTAAACGGTAATCAATCACACTTTCTTGTTGATGTTCTGGGAACCGGCCCGCTCCAGGTCTATTTCATTCTGTTTCAGGTATTTCTCGGCCTGCTCGATAAGTTTTTTCAGGTCTGCCGCTGACATTGTGTGCATATAATCTATTTCTTCTTGAATTTCCTTTAAGATGTTCGCAAGCTTGGCCTGACGTTCTTCAACTATGAGTAATGTAGCTGTAACCTCAGTAGAAAGTCCTGATAAACCAAGAAGCCTTTTCCTACTCATCAGCCATATAGTGATAGGGAAAACCACTGCTATCAATATCAGGACGACCACCATAATTTTTACATAACGGATAAGTTCTATGCTTGTCATCTTGTTGAAATAAGATCTCTCTTCAGCCTTGTCCCCAGAGGCTCTTACTGATTCAAGCGTGTTTTCTATCTTTTCTAAGCGGTCTTCGGTTGACAGTTTGGCGACCGACAAATAGTCGCTCTCGGCATCCTGATGGTCACTTGTGTAATAGGAGTCGGTAACATCCTTGATGCGCTCTGTCCCGTAACCATGGTGAGACCAGCAAATCAGTAGACCTAAGATCAGCAAGATCGTTAGGCACGACAAGCGGACACTTCCGGACCAAGCATCACGATCCCGGCCGGTCGAATTTATTGCCCACATTTGTGAAACTCCATCATCTGATTATCCCAAATTCCCGCCCCACACGGCCACAGACGTCAACGACTCTTTCGAGATCTTCCCTTGCGTGAGTGGCCATCAAGCACATTCTTATCCTTTGAGAGCCTTCCGGAACTCCCGGCGCAATAACGCAGTTGGTGAAAATACCTTCGTCGAAAAGGCGCTTCCAATAAAGGGCGGTCAAGACGTCTTCCCCAACAATGATCGGGACAATTGGAGTCTGAGTCGGGCCCGTATCAAACCCGAGTGCAACTATATTTTCCATGAAAAATCTAGTATTTTCCCACAGGCGCTCTCGAATTTCAGGTTCAGTCTCAATCACCTCGAGGGCTGCCTGTACAGCCGCTGTCGCAGATGGAGGCATTGCAGCAGAGAACATGAGGGCTCGAGAATGATGCTTTATATACGAAATTACTCTTGCGTCGCCCGCAATAAATCCACCCAGTGAAGCAAAAGACTTGCTGAAGGTTCCCATGACGAGATCTACTTCATCAGCCAGGCCGAAATGCTCTGACGTTCCTCGACCTGTAGCACCGAGCACACCGATCCCGTGAGCGTCGTCGACCATGACCCGTGCACCGAATTCTTTTGCGGTTGCAACTATTTCCGGCAATGCCGCGATGTCGCCTTCCATACTGTAGACACCGTCAACTATTATCAAGATCCCCTGGTTTGAAGTGCATGCCTGGAGATTCTTACGTAGAGATTCTACATTGTTATGCCTAAAGCGCCCCACCTTCCCGAAGCACAGCCGTACCCCTTCAACCACGCTTGCGTGAACCAGCCGGTCTATGATCACACTGTCGCTCCTTCCTATGAGAGGAGCTATTACTCCCTGATTCGTTTGGAATCCGGTGGAGAAGACTTGGACCGCCTCCTTCCCCATGAACCGTGCCAAGGAGACTTCAAGCTGTTCATGAAGATCGAGCGTTCCATTGAGAAATCTTGAACCAGAACAGCTCGTACCATATTCCTCAAGGGCTTTCATCGCGGCCGCTCTGACCTTCGGATGAGTTGTGAGTCCCAGATAGTTGTTGGACCCCACCATGATCATCTCACGGCCATCCACCGTGACGTGAGGACCGTTAAGGCTGGAGATCACCTTGAAAAATGGGTAAAACCCCTTGTCTATGGCCTCTTGGTCACGGCTAAAAGAACAGCATTTGTCAAAAAGATCCGTCATCGGGGGATTGTCTTCATTCCTCCGCGTCGATGCGCACCGGCCACTTCGGAATAGCAATGGTTCGAAGGAAACGAGAGATTTTCTCCTGACTAAATTCTTATTATTCCGCTCACTCTATTTGACCACGGCAAAAAAAAAACAACTCCTGCAATTTTACGCACGTTGAGACGAGTTCGTCAAGTTTTGAAGGGCAACCTTATGCCTCAACATTCCGATGGCCGGAAAAAACCCGGTCACCGGGATATACCAGTAACCGGGTCTGTAACAGTAATAGCCAATGGTTCAGCTACGAACAATCCCTATTTCTTGTCAGCGTCACCCGTAGCGTGACCATGTAGTTTGATCTCAACTTTCTCTTCCAACCCTTGGTAGTAATCCTGCAAGATCTTGACGACCTCAGGGCGAGAGAATTCAGCGGGAAGTTCTCCTCCCTCAGACAGGGTCTTGCGCACCAACGTGCCGGACAGCAAGAGGCGGTCCGCCTTGCCGTGGGGGCATGTTCTCATGGATGCCATACCGCCGCATTTGAAGCAGTGGAAAGTCCAGTCAATGTTCAGTGGTTTGAGTTCAAGAGACCCTTCAGGAATGTCGTCGAAAATTGTCTGCGCGTCGAACGGACCGTAATAGTCGCCCACGCCTGCGTGGTCACGCCCCACGATGAGGTGGCTACAGCCGTAGTTCTGGCGGAAAACACCGTGAAGAAGAGCTTCCCGTGGACCGGCGTACCGCATTTCCATCGGGTAACCTTTTGTAACCACAGTGTCCTTTACGAAATAGTTGTCAACCAGAGCGTCAATAGCATCTACACGAACTTCAGCAGGAATGTCACCGGCTTTGAGTTTTCCCAGAAGCTGATGGATAATCAGACCGTCCATGACTTCCACAGCGATCTTGGCGAGGAACTCATGGGAACGATGCATCGGGTTACGTAACTGCAACGCGGCTATGCGTTTCCATCCTTTGTCCTCAAAAATCTTACGCGTTTCAGCGGGGCGAGCATAAAGGTCAGGATATTTTTCAGGAAATCCGCCTTCAGTTAAAACCTTGACAGGACCTGCCAGGTTGTACTTGCCTTGGGACAGGACTTTCTCGACACCGGGATGCTCCTTGTCGTCTGTTCTGAAGACAGCTTTGCACTCGTAATTCTTGTCGATTTGATACTTCTCGGTAACCTTCATGGTGGCTATGATCTCTCCGCTCTCACTATCGACAAGAGCAACTTCGTCACCCGGCTTCACTTTTTCATCATCAGTTGAAACTGTGATGGGGATAGGCCAGAATAGGCCACTAGCCATTTTGTATTCATCGCAGACACCCTTCCAATCCGCGTAGGTCATGAACCCTTCCAGAGGTGTGAAGGCACCACATCCCATCATCAGAAGGTCCCCGGACTCCCTGGAAGTAATATTGAGTTTGGGTAAGGATTCGGCCTTCTTCAGTTGCTCTTTCAGTGCAGCACCCTTCAGCAGCAACGGTTTTAACTCGCCTCCGCCGTGAGGTTTGACCAGTTTAGTTTTCGCCATTTCTCGTCCTCCTTGAACGTGATGCCTTTCAAAAATTCTGCGCCCCAGATGAGGCAACTCACCTTGCCGAAAACGCTATTCTTGTCTTGAGATTCGTCTTACTGGAGAGAAGCCCAGCATGGGATTGCAAGACATGTCAATTTAAGGCCTTAAGCTGTCTATGTCAAGGAAATAACTCGGAACATGAAATAACTCGGAACCTAACGACTAAAGGAAATATTAATTCCCTCCAGCGTAATCTTCACTAAAAGACGAGGAAAATAATTCTTTGCACAATCATTATTGTCCGGCAGTGAGGAGATCAGGAACGCCCCAATGAGCCCGGACAGGACCCATTGGAGAGTCTGTGAAACGCTTGGCTATGCGAATAACGGAAAGCTCGGATGGAGCAAAGTGTGCTAATGGATTAAACATGGTATTATTCACGCGCACTTCCAGATGGAGATGTGGCCCCGTGGAACGCCCGGTATTCCCGACCATTGCTATCTGTTGCCCGCGCCTGACTCTATGATCCTTCTTTATCAAGATATTGTTCAAATGTGCATAATAGGTATAAACGCCTCTTCCATGATCAATTAGAACAGTATTACCATACCTTCGAAACCCTTTCCTGCTGCCAGTGAAGATTACCCGCCCGTCCGCGCACGCCAATATGGGGTTTCCAATAGGAGCGGCAATGTCCAGTCCCTTATGAAACCGGCCCCATCGATATCCGAATGGAGAAGACAAAACACCGCGAGGAACAGGAAAAAGAAGGTCCGGGACCGACGGGTCTTTCATGCCTCGCAATGCCCCGGCCAGATTCAAGCGGGTGGCCTTGTTTGCAAAAGAACCTTCCGGTGAACCTTTGACGGTGCGCCGAAGATCTTCATCTGATAGCACCGCATGGGCAGATAAGAATATCGTTTCACCAGTCTTTAGGTTGTACGGCGGCAGAATCTTATTTATTTTTGAGACCTTGACCAGATCTAAACCATAGACGTCGCAAATATGGCGCAGAGTTTCACCAGGACCTACAATATGAAATGCCCCGTCTTCCGATTCGGTACTAGTGGGGGTTTTTTCCGAAATATTATGTGACTGTTTAATAGATTCTTTTAATGCAGCATCTTTTTGTAGAATTCCATTAGTGCTTGAGCATGAGGCAACAAACGGCAAGAGTATAGCGGCCAAAAATTTAAGTTTACTGCCCATGCCTTCTCCACAGAGAAAAAGGAAGCCATTAATGGTCTATTTTACCTTATACTTATTGGAAAGTCTATGATAATAAATAGTAATCGCTTGAAGATAGACCTATTAATATTATATAAGTTTAATTATTTGTATTTCAACATCTAATTATCAAACAAAAAGCATTAGGGCTAGTATGGGTCCGCTGCTCGCTTCATATCCCAAGAGGCTCGGAGCGCGGACCCTTCTGATTTTCTTCTGGACAAGACGCCTACGAAAAACCGGGGAAACATAATTCCGAATTCTCGGTTCATTTGATCGAAAGAATGTCCGGCGACGACGACGTTCACTTTCACTTACTTTTTTTTCAGGGCGATGATCTCATCTCCGGAACGTAGGCTCATCTTTTGTTGCATAATCATTTTGCAGCCGGCGCAGCCTGGGGTGCCACTGTTTGCGGAAGGTTCGCCTGAGCCGCTTGTGGGGTAACTGGAGCAGGTGCTACAATTTTACTCTGAACTGCGGCAGCCGCTTGCTTGGCCATCAAACCTGCGAGTTCCTGGGTAACGCCAGTAAGTTCCTTGTCGTACTGGGCCACTTGTCTGTCGAGATTTGCCTGTGCGCTGCTCTTGATCTGGTCTATTTGTCCTTCAAGCCGTGCTATCTGCGCGTCCAGTTGGACTCGCTGGTTCACCAGACTCTCTACTGAACTCTTGAGCGCGTTCACCTGCTGATCCATTCCCACGCCACTTTGTTGCTTCGCCTGATTTATCTGGCTCTGAATCCGCTGCGCCTTTTGCTCCAAGGTCGTAACCTGGGCCGAAAAATCTTCGGCAAAGCTGTTGAGGCAAAATGCGATGGCAAGGATTGAAACTATCATTGTTAAAACTGCTTTTTCCTTCATTGTGGGACTCCTATTTCCAGGGATTTGAGACTCCAGAGTCTCGTTGCGTCGGAAGTCTATTATCATAATTTTCGCTAAATGCAATAGTTTTTCAATAATACCGAATATTTTAACGTGATTCTTAGTATAATACATTAAGTATGGGTATTCCGCCAATGCGTCTAATTGTCATTGATGACGCCTCTCCGGGTGTACCGAGCAGGTCGCATCATATTTTGTTTTTTATTTACATTCCTCTAACCCGGTGCTAGACATCCGTTTCGGAACTGAATTCATCTGGTCGTCCGCGGGTCGGCCCCCGCTGACAAGTGTTCTTAAGGAGATATAAGGCAGGTTGAATAATTCTGTTAAATCGCGAGGTTTTAAGGGCACTTGTGATGGGATTAGCGGCCGACATCCTTTCCCGCGTGGCTGTGCTCGGATTAAAAAATTGGCTCATTTTTGTGTCTTGGTGCTGGGATTTTGGATAATCTTTTCTTTCCCCGGTTGGAGTCACGCGTTAGCGGCTATTCCTGGAGAAGAGCAAGCGGGCATTTACTATGCCGTTGCACATCTCCCGGCGGCAGCTTATTTCATACTTGTCTTCATATTTGTGCTGTCAGTGTTCAACCTATGGTTTCAAGCGAGGGTGGCAGGCAGGACTTGGCTTATTAACCCTTTCTCAGTCTTCCTGCACAAAACTGTCGGATATGTCCAACCCAACTCATTTTTCCGACAAAAGAACCGAAGGAAGAATCAGCGATCCATCGACGGCGTTGATCGACGATCGATGCGTTTCAAACAGACTGGTGACTTCGTAGTAGGTAGTGGAGTAGTAGGAACCCCTCGATTGAGCGAAAACTCTGAGAGCGATCTGCCCAGTCATTCTCCAACCCCGCTCGACGGCATTAACCATCCAATGCCGCAATTTTCCGAGTCGTCGGACAACATCTCCATTTCGTCCAAGAAGCCCAACGATTACGTGGACAGTAGGCCTGTATTGACGGAATTCAAGTTCTCCGCCGCGGTTGACCTCCCTTCTCCTGAAGAGATGGAGCGCCGCGAAAAAGAACAGGTTACGGTGTCGGGAAGCGTGAAGGGACCTGATGGAAAAGGCCTTTCTTCCGTTCTTGTTTACTTGACCGATTTGGAAGGAAACCGTATAGGACAATCTTGCAGAAGCGATCCTGAAACGGGAGAGTTTAAGGTGCTCGCCAATGATGCCGGCAAATACATGTTAAAGGCTCACAAGCGCGGCCTCGTGCTGGCAGACCAAGAGTCTGCTCTTCTGCCTATTGAGTCAGGAAAAATCGAAGGATACAGTTTGCGGATGGTCCCGGAAGGGTGTGTGGTTCAAGGAAAAGTCCTGTCTAGGAGTGGCACGGATACAGTTGTCGATCTTGAGGTTCAATGTGTCTGCACATCCTCCGACTTCTCCAGGTCGGCCCGGACTGACTCCGACGGATTCTTTAGTATTTCTGGAGTTCCTGCCAATTCAGATTGTTTTCTGGAACTCTATGGGGGAAACGGTGAACTTCTGTCTCGGTCCGTTCGTTTTGAGACAGTGCAAAAGAAGGAAATTTATCGTGAGTTAAGGATCGCTACTGTCGGGGCGGATACAGAGGTAATTTCGTCAGAAATGGCGAATATGGCCTCGCACGAAAATCTTCCGGCCGAAATTCCAAAACAAGGTTAAGACTTCCTTTATGATTTAAAAGGTACTTTAACAGAGACGCTAGTGAAACGTTCTGAAAGTAAAATCTCCGAGAAGAAGACTACCGGTTACCACCCGTAATATCCTGTTTCCTGCGCTACGCAGGATTGCACTCACGATCTCTTCTATCCGCTCGCCATCTGCGACCACATCCGACTTGTT
Organism: Deltaproteobacteria bacterium; assembly: GCA_026388625.1. Lineage (GTDB taxonomy): Bacteria > Desulfobacterota > Desulfomonilia > Desulfomonilales > Desulfomonilaceae > CAIXMD01. The sequence goes on from JAPLJK010000098.1 coordinate 7,553, forward strand.
CAGAAAAGGCACGAGACTGGATCGGCTTTTCACATTCTTCAATCCACCTTCAGGGTGACTCAAGAGAACAGCTACTGCCTCAGGTGTTATGATTCGGCCTCTCTGGAGCCCTGTGATAGCGGCAAATCTTTCCATCCGAAACACCCATTCATCTGTCACTGGTTTTCCCAGGCAATCCAAGCCGACTATTGGGATAACCAGATCGGCCTGCCTTGGAATAACGGGTTCCCATTCTTCGGGAGCCTTTATGGGACGACCGTTTGCTCCATCTGCCTCAACCAGAACGCACTGAGCCACCCTCAGACAGATTTCAATCGCGTCTTCATCTATGCCGCGAAGTTTTCCGTTTGATTTAATGATATTCTGTCCCACTGTCACATGGCCAAATTGAGTCAGAAAATGATGAAGGGAGGCCAGTCGAGGGTCCTCAGCCAGAGTTACCGAGCATGGAGACTGTGCCGGTTCAGGCGGAAAAATCTTAGTGGTGGTTGTAGTCACCACTGTTAGTCCTTGGTTTACTATCTCACGAGCGAGAAAATACATCAGAGACGTCTTCCCTCCGGCTCCCACAATGGCGACGGTGCGAGTCTTATTGTCGATTCCGAAGCAGTCCGGCAGAATACTAATCTTGTACCCCAACACTGAATTGCGGTTAAGAATCAGTATGGAATCGCGTCTGGCTTGAATGGTTCGTTAGACTCGTCCATCCTGTTCAGATCCAGGGAGGCGCCAGACTATACCTTATGCGAAACGAGGCAGCATTGCCCCATATCATCGTAGGGCCTTTACCGTAGGCGTTCTTGTACAACTTCAAGAGATAGGTCCCCCGATTTCCGATGTCATAGCAAGCGGTCTGACCATCCCAGGTTACCCATACTTTGAATTGGTCTAGAAGTTCGTAAGTTGGATTACACCTAATATCATATACTTGAACATACACGGGGCCAAGGTGGCCATAAGGCCAGTTTATTACATGTCTGGTTCCCCTTGCTGAACAAATAGATGGGAGGATTATTATTGCCACGGTGACTATGATCGTAGATCTAATCCATTTGTTCATGGCCATGCAACTCCCGAGATGCTGGATTCACTTTAATGTCATGCTAATAATATATCATAGTTTACAATAAGTTAAAACTATTATATGATTATCCTCCGGCAACAAGTCTCTCCAGTTCATTGATTACAGATTGGTTTCCGAGGAAATTGTCACGGTTGATATTCGTCCGGAACCAGTCCAGCCTGGATTCAAAAGAATAAAACAACTTGATATCAGGTAAAGAAGTTGTCGAGTAGGCTCCGTATCCTCTCTTCTCAAGAAAATATGCGTTGAGAAACTGCTCGTACGCATTGCTGATGGGAAACGAAAGAACCGGTTTCCCAAGATACAGGGCCTCGCATATCACATTGTGTCCGCCATTGGTGATTACGTATCGGCAGGATGCCAAGTCTTCGAGAAATTCCTCTTTAGAAGCAGGCTTGAAAACAAGGTTATTCCTGGGCGGCTTATCTCCCAGGCCGTATATGAAAAATCGGTTTTTTACCTGCTCCAATACAGACAGGAGCCGATGAAATGTGGGAGACGTCTGATACACCAGGACATGGTCTTGTATATCAGGTTTCAGAATCTTGACTCCGTTCCTAATAAGTGGAGGCATAACCACCGTAGTTTCAGAATTGGCCGGGGGCAACTGAAAAAAGGATATTATTATGAATTTGGACGAGTTGCTATAGAGCAGACTGACTGACAAGCCCGTCATGATTCGGCTCAAACCCTGTTTAGCCGGTGGTTCATAAACGCAATGAGTCATAATGTGCTGGTGATCAAGACTGACACAGGGGCGTCCAAGACTTCGAGCTGCCAAGGGAGTAAAATATTCGTAATCCGTTATGATCAGATGTGGATCGAATTCGGCTATGACTCTTGCTATTCTCCGGCGCACCTTTCCGCCGGTTAGAAAAACCTTCACTGCATTGGTCGCCGTGGCGGGAATATCCACCGAATTGTTGCGATACAGGGTGGATCCCATAGGAACATCTTCAACAGCATAGCCTTCGGTTTTCAGTTCGTGAACTTTGCCTCCCCCCACAAAAAGAAACTCATGTTGCGGCATTTCGTGGGCAATGGTAAGCGCCTCGGTAACATGACCTCGCGCATCACCCATTACTCCGAACACAATGCGAGCCATCGTGAATGAACTCCTGTGCCTTTACAAATTCGCCGTATATTTGGCAACATGGCGGGCGGGGACGCCCACCGCCGGTGAGATCATTTGTTTGATCAAATTTGTTTGCCACGAAGCGAATAGGTACTGTTCAGGAGTCTAGTCAAAGTCCTGCAACAATGTCAATTGATGGTGAGCCCACATTCATTAATTGACCCGGCTGCCTGAGGATAATTTGATCATTTGTGATATACTGTTTCAGCTCCAGGCGTACAGAAAGCAAGGCAATAAGGTGGTAGATATTTTGATTCGCCGAGGGGGAAGCTGTGACCCAAACCAAGTTGGCTTACATTCTGCTTTGGTTTCCCAAGCCATCTGAAACCTTCATATTTCGGGAAGTAATGAACCTGTGGAAAATGGATGTTCCCATAACCGTCTACACCCTTTACGGGGAACTCACCAAGTGGCTTTCTCCAGAAATGGCTTCAGTTTCAAAACGGATGAAGAGGCTTGGAATACCGTTTTTAAAAAATTTGCCGAGAGACTTGATCTACTGGAAGAAGCGTTCACCGGAGGTGACCAAATGGCTGTTCCGGACCATCCCTGTCAGGAGGTGGAGGTCCCTGGAAGTGGGTGGAGAAAACCTATGGGCTTTTTTTTGCGGCTTCACGCTGGCTAGACATTTTTTGGAGGACGCAATAGATCACATACATGCCCCGTGGGCCAATGGACCTGCAACTGCCGCTTGGACCGCATCGAAATTGACCGGCATTTCCTTCAGTTTTATGGGGAGGGCGGTTGATATTTATCCCCCGGACGGAGCGCTGAAAGAAAAGATACGCGATAGCGCCTTTGTTTTGACAAATCCGAAAGTAAATGTCGATTACCTGAAGGCCTTTGCGGGTTTAGATACTGAAAAAATTTATTTGACTTACGACCCGTACCCTCTTGCCAATTACCGCCAGGCACCGGTAAACATGAAAGCCCCTTTTCGGATTCTGGCTTTGGGCAGGTTTGCCCGGTTCAAAGGCTTCGATGTACTCCTTCGAGCCGCCGGACTAATGGTAGATGCGGGGCTCGATTTCCATCTCACTCTTGCCGGAGCCGGTGTTAAGGGCCTCCAACTGAAATTTCTCCATAAGAGGCTCGGTCTGGGTAACCATGTTTCTTTCCCAGGCTTCATAACGTATGATCGCGTATCAGACTTTTTTTGTGACGCGGACGTCTTTGTCATGCCAAGCGTGATACATTCAAGCGGCGAACGTGACGGCATCCCGAACGTTCTTGTGGAAGCTCTCCTCCACCGGCTTCCTGTAGTGGCAACCGATGTGGCCGGATTGGGAGAGGTGGTCAGAAACGAAGAAACTGGTTACCTGGTTCCCCAAAGAGACCCGGCGGCATTAGCCCAGGCCATTATGAAAATGACTAGAGATAGAAATTCAGCCTTGGAAATGGCAGAAAAGGGTCGTCAGCTTATTCTTGAAGAATTTGCCCCGGAGCGATGTCACGGGGAACTTTTGAAGCTCTTTGATGAATTGTGTTCCCCGAGAAATCCGGTAAGTCAGGCCTAATTTTCTGGATCGTCCGGGTACGACTTATTTTGGAGGTCCCGTTTTGAAGGATTCATCAGGTGAATCTTTAGCCAATGTTTCCGAGCCTATTGAAATAGTTCTTTTACTCCAGGACCTGGAGTATGGTGGAACACAGCGCTATGCAATACACCTTCTGAAGAATTTAGACAGGAATAAATTTTCTCCTCACATCTGGGTGCTGCGTGGCGGGACGGACATGATTCCATTCTTAGGTGATGCGCGGGATCGCGTGCTCTGGCTGTCTCATTCTACTTGGGTCGACCCTGTAGCTCTCACAAACCTGGCATGGAGACTTGCTAGACATAAGCCCCATATTCTCTACACATTGACGGTCGTTCCGAATATCTGGGGACGCGTCTTCGGTAATCTTGCTCGAGTTCCTGTGATAGTTTCGAGTTGGCGCGATCTTTACCCCAAGCAGTATGAGAGTTGGATGTGGCGTTTGAGCACTCATATTATCGCAAATGCCGAGGCTTTAAAGGATTTGCATACCCAGCGTTACGGCGTTGATCCTCAGCGAGTTTCCGTGATCCGTAGCGGAGTGGATCATTTATTCTTTGGACCCGATCACGACGGCAAGTCAGCAGAGCCGTCCGTCCTTTATGTGGGGAGACTGGCGAGTGAGAAAGACCCTTTGACTCTTCTGAAGGCATTCCGATTAACTCTGGAGGCAATTCCTGAAGCCAGGCTGCAAATATTGGGCAATGGACGCCTGAAGAGCAAACTGCAGTCATTTGTGGCACGTTACAACCTTGGATCAAGCGTAAGTATAATCCCAGGGGTAAAAGACATTAGGCCGTTTTTGAGACAATCCTGGGTATTTGCAATGACTTCAAAACGAGAAGCCTTTCCCAATGCTATACTTGAAGCTATGTCAAGCGAACTTCCGGTGGTCGCGACACGAGTAGGCGGAATCCCAGAGCTTGTAGATGACGGCAGAACCGGTGTCTTGGTTGATCCTGAGGATCCTGCGGCCATTGCTGACGCGTTAAGCGCTCTTCTCAAGGACGACAAGATGAGACTGGCCATGGGCCGCAAAGGCCGTGAAAAAATCCTTTCGTTTTACTCACTGGAAGCTATGGTACGCGAAACCGAGCGAGTCCTGCTCGACGCCGTAGGTTCCGGCACTCGAAGGTAGAGTTGAAAGGAATTAACGGTTCGATTACGCTCCATAAAATCGTTGGATTTTAGTCAGGCTGTTTAACTTCGCATCGGCAATTCGGACTACCGCTACATAGACCTGGATTGAGGCTGTCAAAAAGGGCAACCTGTTCTCGGATTGATAACTTCCGCCCCAATTTCTTCTCTGTTTTCGATCTGCACGCGGAGCATCTATTCTCAGAGCACATCTGACACATTTTGCAGTCCGGGCACGGGATCTTACCCTTACAGACGGGTGCCGAAAGCGATTGCATGATCACACCTGCCATGATAGTTTGGCGTATTCTGTTGCAAAATCAGATGCCGGATAAAAACACCGCCAGTCAAATAAGTCGGGGTTGCAATATATGAAATCACAGGTCGTAAAGGAAACTCAATTATTGGATGTAGAGTTTGTCGGGAGAGGAAAGGTAAGAGACGTATACAAAGTTCGGGACAATCTTCTGATCGTCTCGACCGACAGGCTCTCGGCCTTTGATGTTATACTTCCCGACCCGATCCCGTACAAGGGAAAAGTCCTGAATAGTCTTAGCATCTTTTGGATGAACAGGACAGCCAATTTAGTTCCTAACCATTTCATCACCAGTGACGTCTCCCAGTATCCTGAAGAACTCAGGAGGTCATCGCATGTTCTGGAGGGACGCAGCATGATGGTCAGGAAAGCACGCACTTTCCCTGTAGAATGTGTGGTCCGTGGATATATCATTGGAGGTGGCTGGAAGGATTACCTGGCCAATGGCCATGTTTGCGGAATCCCCATGCCTCAAGGACTGAAACAAGCAGAGAAGCTTCCCGAACCGATCTTCACCCCATCCACCAAGGCGGAAATGGGGAATCATGACGAAAATATTTCCTTCGGAAAAGTGAAGAATCTGGTTGGTGACGACACCGCTCGATGGCTTAAAGACAAGACGATCGAACTTTACCTCTATGGCTCCGTTTGGGCTGAAAAGCGAGGAATAATAATTGCTGACACGAAGTTTGAATTCGGTCTGGTGGACGACAAACCCACACTGATAGATGAGGTCTTGACGCCTGATTCATCTCGTTTTTGGCCGACGGAACAGTACTGCACCGGGGTTTCTCCGCCTTCACTGGATAAACAGTTCGTCAGAGATTATCTTGAAGGAATTAAATGGGATAAGACTCCGCCAGCTCCGTCCTTGCCTCAAGAAATCATAATGAAAACCACGGAAAAGTATCTTAGCATTTATCAGATACTCACAGGCCGCGATTTGTGAATGTCGTCCGGGAGAATGAAAAAAGTCCTGTGTAGTACTGAGTAGAATTTGTCCTGTAACATTTGCGGTCAGGGACGCCCGTCCCACTGGTAGATTTATTGAATGCTAATTTTCTGAACACGAATCGGTGTCAGACATTGAGATCAACGGAGATGGGCGAATATTGCCCATAAGTTCAAATCAGCTTGGGTCGGATTAATCTTCATCAAATGCCGTTTTGCTCAAAATGCCATACAATAGTGGCCATATTTAAAACAGTTAGCTTAGCGACGCCCCGCAAATCATGGCTTGACATTGAACTTGTTCCGTAAGAGATTACCCCCGTCTTTCAAATGACATTCCTTTGAAAGCTTGAGGCAAACTGGGCTCATGTCTGTCTGCCGTGCGTGAGTCGACCGGATTCAGGCCCATTACATAGGAGAAAAGAGCGGGGGTTAACTATGTATAAAAGCACTAAATTCATATTCATTACCGGTGGGGTGCTTTCGTCGCTCGGAAAAGGTTTGTCCGCGGCCAGCATAGGAGCGCTCATGGAATGCAGGGGCCTCACTGTCACTCTCCTCAAGATGGACCCGTACATCAACGTAGACCCAGGAACAATGAACCCGTTCCAGCATGGGGAGGTTTTCGTCACGGATGACGGCGCTGAGACAGACCTGGATCTCGGGCATTATGAGAGGTTTACTCATGCAGTTCTCCGGCAGAAAAACAATTTTACTACCGGCCAAATTTACGATTCTGTAATCCAGAAGGAAAGAAGAGGCGAATACCTGGGAGCGACCGTTCAGGTGATTCCTCATATCACTGATGAAATTAAACACAAAATAAGAGATTTAGGTAATGGGGTAGACGTGGCAATAGTTGAAGTGGGAGGAACTGTCGGAGACATTGAAAGTTTGCCGTTTCTGGAGGCAATACGCCAGCTTAGAGCAGACCTAGGGCCTCAGAATGTTCTGTACATTCACCTCACGCTGTTGCCTTTTGTAAAAGCATCAGGAGAAGTCAAGACGAAACCTACTCAGCACAGTGTGAAAGCTTTACGTGAAGTCGGTATTCAGGCAGACATACTGATATGCAGGACTGAGAAAAAAATAACGCGAGAAGTTAAGGAAAAAATTGCCCTTTTCTGCAATGTCAGGCCTGAAGAAGTTATTGCTGCGGAAGACGTTGAATGCATCTACGAAGTTCCCCTAAAATTCCATGAAGAAGGGCTTGACCAAAAAATTGTTGAACTTCTCAACGTTTGGACCCGTGCTCCCAGATTGGATGGGTGGCAGTCTTTTATAGCCCGCGTCAAATCGCTGAAGGAAATAGTTACCATCGGAATAGTAGGGAAGTATGTTGATCTTAAAGAGTCGTATAAGAGCCTTAACGAAGCACTCTTTGCCGGAGGCGTCTCCAACGACTCGAGAGTCAACCTAAAATTCATAGATTCTGAACTCATTGAGCAAAGCCATATTCATGACGAGCTTGAAGACGTAGATGGAATCCTCGTCCCGGGCGGCTTTGGGTCCAGAGGTATTGAGGGTAAGATCAAAGCTGTGAATTATGCCCGCGAACACGGGATTCCTTTTTTCGGTATTTGTCTTGGCATGCAAATGGCCGTGGTGGAATTCTCAAGGAACGTGTGCGGCATGGATGGAGCGAACTCCACCGAATTCGATCCAGACACGCCATATCCGGTCATCCACCTCATGGATGATCAAAAATCGATTACCGACAAAGGTGGAACCATGAGACTCGGCACGTACGAGTGCGTAATAACTCCGGATGGCCTTTGTCATAAGATCTATGGGGAAAATGTCATCAGTGAGCGTCACAGGCATAGGTATGAATTTAATCCGATTTACAGAGAAAGACTGGAACAAAAGGGGTTGAAATCGGGCGGACTTTCTCCGGATGGAACGCTCGTGGAAATGGTGGAATACGGGGACCATCCGTGGTTCGTCGGATGTCAGTTCCACCCGGAGTTCAAGTCGCGCCCCATGGATCCGCACCCGCTCTTTGCTTCATATATCGAGGCGTGCCTGAATCACAGAAACGGTCGCTCCAAGCCTTGCACTCAGGCCTGACCAGCCACCGGAAAGGCAATCTGCCACGCTTGCAGCCCGACTTGTAAGCATTCAGTCAGGGGAATGCCGGCGTAAGTCCTGCTTTATTGCCGGGTTGATATCATACTTTCATGTCAGATGTCAGGGAGATAGGCCATGAGTGATCCCTTCGGAGGTTCAGGCATTGTGGGCTTAGATTATGGTAGCCTTATGGGTGAACGGAGTCTATTTTTCATTATTGGCCCGTGTGTCATAGAATCTGAGCAGTTAGCTATTGATGTGGCCGAAGAGCTTGTCGCCATAAGCCGGGCTTTAGGGGTCACCCTTTTATTTAAGTCATCCTTTGACAAAGCTAACCGCACCTCAGTGGAGTCTTTCCGGGGTCCTGGGTTGATAAGAGGACTGGAGATACTCGCACGTGTGCGCGAAAAGACCGGCCTTCCTGTAGTCTCTGACATTCATACTCCTGATCAGGCCCCGATTGCAGGGGAAGTACTTGACGTGATTCAGATCCCGGCATTCCTGAGTCGTCAAACTGACCTGCTTCTGGCAGCGGGCCGTACCAGCCGAATAGTTAACTTAAAAAAAGGTCAATTCCAGTCTCCGGAAGACATGGAGCATTCGGTAAAGAAAATCCTGAATACCGGTAACAATCGGATTTTGTTAACCGAACGAGGAACAACTTTCGGTTACGGGGACCTGGTTGTGGATATGCGGTCGATAGTTCGGATGAAGCGGCTAGGTTTTCCAGTGATTTTTGATGCAACCCATTCGTCTCAACTTCCGGGTGGTGGCAACGGTTGCTCAGGTGGCAATCGTTCATTTGCGGCGCCGTTAGCTCGGGCAGCGGTGGCAGCCGGTGCTGACGGAATATTTTTGGAAGTTCATCCCGATCCTGAGAAGGCTCTTTGTGATGGCCCTAACTCTCTGCGTCTGGAGGATGTTGCACCGCTTATCGAAAACCTGTTGAAGATAAAGGGCCTCATACTTTCCGTAGATACCGGCTGTTGGGATCGTGGTCCGTATGCTGGAGATGACAACATTCAAGGAGATAGGTTAACGGAACGCTTGAAGAAAATTCGTCTTGTCATTTTTGATGTTGACGGAGTACTTACTGATGGGTCAATCACGTTTGCAGGCCGGGACTTGGAGATAAAATCCTTTAATGTAAGAGACGGACATGGTATAAAGATTGCTAAGAGGTGTGGTATAGAAGTTGCTATGGTGACTGGCAGAACTTCTGAAGTTGTGCCCAGGCGAGCAGATGATCTTGGTATTTCGCTCGTTTACCAAGGTATATGGGACAAAAAGCCCGTGCTCACGGAACTCGTCAATAACCTGAAGCTCCAATTTGATGAGGTAGCTGTCATGGGTGACGACGTTGTGGACATTCCGTTGATGAGAAGGGTGGGGTTAAGTTTCACGGTCCCTGAAGCCCCCGAAGAGGTCCTGCGCGCAGCAGATTTTGTCACGAGACATTCAGGAGGGCGGGGTGCTGCACGGGAGATGATCGAGATGATCTTAACAGCCCAAGGAAAGTGGCATTCAGCGTTGGTTAGGTACTATGAATAGTCACAAAAACAACCGACCACTGGATCAGAGGGTCTTGGAGGACAAACGAGTCACTGGAACATGTTTTGGTTATCTGAAGTCAGGTGACCTCACTTTATTTGCGGTTACGGATTTGATTCGTTATGGAAACTTCTCGATAGACCGTAGTAGTGGAACCTGGGAGCGATCATTATTTTTTTTGGGTTAAGCTGAGGCTTATGGCCGAACAATGAACCATAAAGAGATAGAGCGCTGGTACAGACTTAGGAATATCAAAAAGGTGTCCCAGATCCTGGTGCTGATTTCTCTGGTGCTGTTGGTCTCAACCTATGCAGGTTCACGTTTTCTCAGCGAACCTCTGGAACTGCCTCAACCCGGCAAAGGCTCCAATTCCTGTATCAGCATAGAGAATTTTGTTTATTCTTCACCTGGCCCCAGAGCATGGGAACTCAGAGCATCCAATGCATTGGTGTCCAATGAAATGGACAAGGTTACTTTGGGAAGTCCCACGGTAATCTATCATGGAGGAAAAGGCGGAAAGGTCTATTTAACTGCTCGCACAGGTGAACTTGACAGAACAAAGTGTAGTGTCTCGGGTCGAGGTGAAGTTATAATCCGTTACAAGGATTTCAGATTCATTACTGGTGCGATATCTTATTCGGATGAAAGTCTCCGGGCGGAAACAGCGTTACCTGTTTTCCTTGAGCGCGGAGATTTAAGCCTTAGTGGAATAGGGTTACAGTTCTCTCTTGAAAATGAGGAAATAGTGATAGAGCAGAATGTAAGAGCCCGCTTGTACAACGTGAAATGGGTGGAACCAGGGCAAAAGCTGCCCATGTGAAGAGGGAAATCCGCCCAATGAAACGAATTATATCTCAATTAGTTGTCTCGATCGTTTTGGGGATTATGTGTAGTGCCGCTGATGCCCAAATTGAACAACGAAACCTGGCACAAAATTCAGAAGAACCTCTAGACATAACATCTAAGAAATTCACGGCTCGAAACATTCCTGATGGATTGGAGGCTGCTTTCGAAGGCAGTGTAAAGGTACGGCAGGGAGACATGACCCTCACTTGCGACCGACTCACGATCGATTACGATGAAGAGAAAGTGGGTGAGTCTCGAGAGAACCGGTCAAAAAAGCTGCCAAAGGGTCTGGAAACGGCAGGCAAAATAAAGTCCATAACCGCCTCTGGAAATGTGAAATTTGTTCAGGGAGACCGAATGGCTGTGGCGGGCAAAGCAATGTACGACAATAGTAAGCGGACCATCACTCTGACTAAAGGTCCCCCCCGTCTTTGGCAAGGGCCGGATGTAGTAGTTGCGGACACCATAATTATCTATCTTGATGAGAACCGCACCGAATTGCTCGGGGGTGATGAAGCCGGTATAAAGGCAACTATTAATCCTGGAAAACAGAAAAAGGAGAAGTAGCTCGGCCGGAAGAGAATTGAGGGCTCGAGGCCTTGCAAAAGAATACGCAGGCCGTCCTGTGGTCAATGATGTTAGTTTGAACATTCTGTCAGGACAGGTTGTCGGATTGCTAGGGCCTAATGGAGCCGGAAAGACTACCACTTTTTACATGATCACAGGGCTGGTGACACCTGATCGCGGTGAGGTTTACCTGGACGACCAGGAAATTTCTCAACTCCCAGTTTATCTCAGGGCGCGTTTGGGAATAAATTATTTGCCTCAAGAGACCTCTGTTTTTCGAAAGCTTACCGTAGGCGAGAACATTATGGCCATCCTCGAGACCGTCGAATCGGACAAGATACGGCGCGAAGAGAGGCTTGATGAACTCTTGGAGGAGCTGGATATCTCTGGTCTCAAAAACCAGAGAGCGGACAGTCTTTCTGGAGGCCAGAAGAGACGGCTTGAGATAACCAGAGCTTTGGTGACAGACCCGAATTTCATTCTTCTGGATGAACCCTTTGCGGGACTGGACCCCATCGTGGTTTTGGAAATTCAAAAAATTATTCTTAAACTAAAAAAAAAGGGAATAGGCATTATTCTGACCGATCACAACACTAGAGAGACATTAGGAGTGTGTGATACAATATATCTTTTAGACCAAGGCCGCATACTGGAACATGGAGACCCCCAAACCATTGCGGCTAGCGAACTGGCCCGGGAAGTTTACCTGGGCAAGCAATTCATCTTGTGACCGATCCCAGTTCAAATGGCACTTGAGATAAAGCCTCAGTTGCGTCAGATCCAGCAGTTGGTGATGACGCCTCAGCTTCAACAAGCAATAAAACTCCTCCAGTACAACCACCTAGAAATGGTAGATGCGCTGGAGTTGGAACTACGGGACAATCCGCTTCTTGAAGCGATATCCCAGGAAGAGTCTATTTCCGAGACCGATGACCCCACCAGAAACGACCTCAATTCCCTTGAGGACTTGGTCAAGGAACCTGAGCCATCAGAAACCGACACATTTAGCCTAGACTGGGAGAATTATCTGGAAAACTACGGAGGAGATAACCTTCCAGTGCAAAGGGACCACACCGAACGACTACCTCTGGAGAGTTTCGCATCCTACTCGACTAACTTGTTCGACCATCTTATCCAGCAGCTCTACGAGAGTCACATCGAAGGTACAGACCGGAGAATCGCCCTGGAACTTATAGGAAACATAGATGAAAACGGGTTCCTAGATCTGGATTTAGCGGAAGCCGCTGGTCTTCTTGGAGTTGAAGTTAGCGATTTTGAGCGGGTGCTGGCTGAGATCCAAGAATTCGACCCCCTCGGGGTTGCGGCACGGGATCTTAGAGAATGCCTTCTGATTCAAGCCCGGGCCTTAGACCCTCCCAACCATATAGCCCATAGGATCCTCGAAGAGGCCTTTCCTCTATTCGAACACGGCAAAATCGACATTATGGCCCGTAAGCTGAAGCTCTCCACGTCCGAAATCGCCGAGGCCGCCAGACTTATTTCCTCGTTTGACCCCAAACCTGGAAGACAATTTTCCAATTCGGATACCGTCCATGTGATACCTGATATATTTATTATCAAGGTTGGAAACGATTATTCAATAGTACTTAACGATGATGGGATGCCTCGTTTGAGAATAAGCTCTTTTTATCGGAGAGCACTTCATTCTCAGTCTTGCCCTTCCAAGGCGAAGGATTACATTCAAGAAAAAATCAGAGGGGCCATGTGGCTTATCAAAAGCATTCAACAGAGACAGAGAACCATTTACAAGGTCACTAACTCCATTATAAAATTCCAGCGAGAATTCTTTGACAATGGAATTGATTTTCTCAAACCGTTGATCCTAAAAGACGTGGCTGATGACATCGAGATGCACGAATCGACTATAAGCCGTGTCACAACTAACAAGTATGTTGATACGCCGCGAGGTATTTTCGAGTTGAAATATTTTTTTAATTCCGGAATCCGTCAGGGTGCAGACTCCATTGCTTCGGAGTCCGTCAAGAATCACATCTTGCGGATCGTTAAGAGTGAAAACCCTAATAGACCTGCCAGTGACAAACAGATAGTAGACGAATTGGCGCACGACCAGATTCATATTGCACGAAGAACAGTGGCTAAGTATCGAGACCTAATGGGTCTCCCGCCGTCAAGCAAGAGAAAAAAGAAATTCTAATGCTATTCAACTGGGTCCGACAACCACAAGGAGGTAGAGCCGATGCAACTTTCCGTAACTTTTAGACATATGGAACCATCGGAGGCTTTAAAGAATTACGTTCATGAGAGAACAGCTAAACTCAGTAAGTACATAGACAAGCCAGTGGAAAGCCAGGTAATTTTGACGGTTCACAAGTTTAGACAAATTGTGGACGTTGTAATAAACGTGGATGGACTGCGTATTGCGGGGCAAGAGGCTCATGAGGATATGTACGCGGCTATCGACCTGGTCATGGATAAAATTGAGCGGCAGGTAAAAAAGTACCGAGAAAAAATAAGAAAACACAAGCCATTGCAAGGCAGGGAAATCCGATGGCGGCGTGATATTTACGATCAGGACAGCTTCGATGATGATCGGGAACCTGTTGTGGTACGTACAGAGAACTATTTTGTAAAACCCATGTCAGTGGATGAAGCAGCAATGCAAATGGATTTGTCACAACAGGAATTCCTTGTATTTAACAACGCTTCCACTCAGACGGTAAACGTTCTTTATCGAAAGAAGGATGGAAACTACGGCCTCATAGTTCCGCAGAATTCTTGAGACTTGATAAGTATTTATTGTAGTCGGTCAATGGGCCTTACCAAATCGTGTTTGCAGTATTGGTTTGCCGTTTGACCGTTCAGGAAAAGTTGTAAGAGATTGCTTGGACAATAGCCGATGCACACAGTGGACAAAAGCGAAGCATTTTATCATTCAAGGCTTTTTGGCCAAGCAATCTCATTGTACCGCATGTTTGACGTCACCCAACTTCACTTAGAGTATCAGTAAATGAAGATCCTAGATTTCTTGCGATACGATGGAATCATCGCATCCCTGCAAGCCGATTCAAAAAAAGATGTTCTCGTCGAACTCGTGGAACCCATTTCCGAAGCCAACCCTCATCTGGACAAAGCTGGTCTGATAAAAACCCTTTTGGAAAGAGAGAATCTTGGAAGTACCGGAATAGGTGGAGGAGTAGCCATTCCTCATGGAAAATTTGAGGGCCTCCTTAGCCTTTCGGCAACTTTTGGCAGGAGCATCAGGGGGGTTGACTTCAATTCAATGGACAATAGGCCTGCCCACCTGTTTTTCCTACTCGTAGCTCCAAGAAATTCTGCCGGGGAACACTTAAAGGCTTTGGCGAGAATTTCAAGGCTCCTAAAGGACCCTATGTTGAAAAACGGCCTACAGAAAGCTGATTCGCCAGATGAAATATTCTCCATCCTAGAAGAGTACGATCGCCGTATACCGTGATATTTCAATCTACATAAGATTGCTCAGAGACCATTGCAAATTGTTCTCCGGCGGTTTTGCGGGTAAGAGTCCCGGCGATGAGCCTGGATTGTTGCCCACAGTGTACAAGGTCGTTTTCCTCAATAAGGGCCAGGGCCAATGCAGACTCTAGATTCTCCCGCATGGAATTCCAGAATTCGAATAGCATTTTGGATCATAGGAATTTGTTGCGGCGGAATAACTGCCTACACCACGCGATACTTTGTCAATGGAGATGCCATTGCCTACATCGAGATGGGAGAATCATTGAGATGGGGACAGTGGCGGGGCCTTGCAAACCTTACATACAGTCCCGGTTACCCATTCCTGCTTGGCATTGCTCAAACGGTACTGCACACCAATCCTTTGAACGAACTCCAACTATTGAGAACCGTCAACTTCGCGTGCCTGCTGTGTGCTATGGGCACTTGCGAAATTCTCATGTCTCTTGTGCGCAGAGCACTCCTTAACAGTCCTGCCGGCGAAGACCAACCTATCTCATTACACATTATCAGAGCATTGGGATATTCAATGTTCCTGGTTGCTTCACTGGTATTCATAAGAGTACGTTTATTGAATCCGGACATGCTCGTCTTTGCAGTCGTATTGGCAGTTGTGTCTTTACTGTTGTGGATAAGGGAAAATTCTGAAAGTTATCGCCGGTACATTCTGCTCGGGTTATCCACGGGTCTCGGATACATTACAAAATCCTTCTTCTTGCCTTTCTCTCCTATCTTCTTTGTCCTGGCCGGATCTTGCGCTAATTCTTTCAGAAAAGCTATTCCACGCGTCATTGTAGCCATCATTGCGCTAGTCATAGTTGCGGCCCCCCTGGTGGCTGCATTGTCATGTCGGTTGGGGCGTTTTTCATACGGTGAACTCGGACCTCATATTTACGCAACTCTTATTGCGGGAAAAGGTGAACCCACAACTCCAGAACTATTGAACACTTACCCGAAAGTCTATCGTTTTATTTATGGTATCCAATGTACCAGGCCTTCGGGTTTCGACATTTGTTACTGGCACGACGGACTTAAACCGGTTCTTGATCTACGAGCCCAACTGGCCGTAATACCCGATAACGTCTCACAGATCTTCAAGGATACCCCCTGGTTGATCCTAATAATCGTCTGGTATTTGATACTGTGGCGCCTTGGTAAAATTAAAATAGGCCCCTTGATTCCTCCATCCCTGTTTCTCATGCTCATCACACCAGCCGTCTTTGGCATAGTGTTCTATTGTTTGATCCGAATGGAGATGCGTTACATCGCTCCTTACCTTTTCTTGGGATTCCTCGCTGTGGTTGTGTCATTGCGGTTTTCCGAGGCCAGTCACAAAGTTTATCTGAAAGCCTGGTGGCTGAGTGTCACACTAATATCTTTCTTTCTATTAATGGTAGCCCATTCGTCCATCGACCAGAGTATCCGTGGACTCATTTCAACTAACAACCGGCTTTCATATCGAGACTCTCTTCGGGAAGAAGTCATCGTGAAGGATTTTCTGCATAAGAAAGGCATCCGTAAAGGAGACTTGGCCGCAGTAGTGGGAAGTCCACCTGTATATTGGGCCAGAATGGCTGGAATAACAATTGTAGCCGAAATACCAAGCTTGGAAGAATTTATGAATAGTTCGGAAAAAGAGAGAAGAAGCTCCTTGGAGGTACTTCGGGCCTCAAATATAAAGGCTGTGGTCGCTAAGGGAGATGTCTTCGCGCATCTGAACTCAGAAGGTTGGCAACTGGTTGCGGGTACGAGAGATTACTTCGTGGTTCTGTTGGCAGAAAAACAGTTGGGAAATGGTTAGCGTTTGGAGCAAGGCTGATATATCGTTGGTCAGAAATTCCGTTCGGTTTCCTGTGAGTGCGGGCATCTTGCCTGCCCAAAATTCCGGTACCTTTTGCAGGCTGGAAGCCTACGCTGCCAGGAAGATTCATGCTTGGTACTGAACAGCGACTCGGACATTACTTTTGACGATTGCTATAAACTCCGTACGGAATGCTCAGAAGAGTTGGTAATTGAGCGAAATACTGATGGCGTAATGAAAGCCATGTCAATGATTCCGGATCCAAGAAGTCTTTTGTCGCTTCCAGCTATTTATACACTCTTCCAAAGAGTGGTTCGGGGAAGGGGTGAATTTGTATACGTTCAACGACATGTAAGACCACGTCCCGGAGACCGGATCCTGGACCTCGGTTGCGGAACCGGTGACATCCTGCGGCACATGCCTGCCGTGGAGTACCTAGGAATTGACAGCGATGAACGACTTATTGAATCTGCGAGAAAAATTTACGGAGAACGCGGCGCTTTTTTGTGTCGGGATCTTTCCAAACAAAACATTCCCGAAAGTGGGAATTTCGACCTCGTGGTTGCAACAGGTGTACTCCACCATTTGACCGATGACCAAGCTTTGAGACTTTTTAAAATCGCCCATACAGTACTGAAGCCGGGAGAAAGACTTGTTACAATGGACGGGTGTTACGCGGAAGGTCAATCTTTTCTGGCTCGCCTTATTCTCTCGAAGGATCGTGGAAAACACGTCCGCACAAAGTCCCACTGTATAGAGTTGGCTTCACAGGTGTTCACCAAAGTGGAAGCCACTATTTATCACGATATTATGAGAATACCCTCTTCAATGATCATTCTGGAATGCAGTGATTAGCAATATTCTTATAAGTCTTGATGACCTCCGGACCGGAACGAAACCATTCGACCATTCTGGAGAAACCCTGCTCAAAAGAATACATCGGTTTCCATCCCAGAGCTTCCCTGATGCGGTTGCTATTCGCAACCCAAGTGCTTGTGTCCCACGTCCGATTCGGCATTGATCCCCAGACAGGCTCGTTAGTGATATTCAGTACTTGGTGTGTAATTTCAACCACATGCCTAAGAGTTGTCTGCACTCCTGTTCCAACATTATAGACCGCGTCGACTTCCTGGTCGCGCAATGTGGCCGCGAGAACATAGGCTTGGACTACATCATCTACGTATATGAAATCCCTGGCTATGTCTGGATCAACTAGAGGCGGCAGTTTGTTTTCGAGTCCATGCAGAATGAGTGTCGGCATCAGGCGACTAGGTTCTTCGTACGGACCGTAAACAGAATAGAGACGAAGTGTTGGAATACGAAGCCCTGAGATACGAGCGGTGTAACTACAGAATAGAGTCGCCGACGCTTTAGTAACGGCATAGAAGCTGTTAGGCTCGAGAAATTCGGTTTCAGCGGGCGCGTGATCTTTCAGCCCATATTCCGAAGAGGAACCTGTGTTCACGAAAACTTCAAAACCCACTCCAAGGCATGCCCGAACCAGGTTTGCTGTTCCTATGAGATTTGTTTGAAGGATCTTTTCCGCATCTGTCTGATACGAATATTGGCCATGAGCCGCCAGATGAAAAATCCATTCCGGACGCACTCGTCTAACCACTTGATTCAGCCTCTCTGAATCGCAAAGATCGAGAGCACAAATCCTGACATGATCGCTTATGCCCTTAATCCGCCATTGCGCATAATCTTCACGTAATAGAAGATTCACTTCATGACCGGAGTTCAACAGGTGTCTAGCAAGGTTGTTACCGACAAAACCTGCCGCCCCTGTAATGAGTATTTCTGCCATATACTTGATGAACTCCTGACAATGTGTCTCCCGACGTTCTATCCGGAGACAAAGCTTTTGTAGTCAAAAATCTCAAGATAATGACCAGCCCAGTTCCTGACTGCCTCCATCTCGCGCCGTGAGAGTTCATTGGCCGTAGCCTTGTTTGCTTCTTCCGAGGCCCGGCGAATGGTTCCCCAGGGATAAACTTCCTGGAGCGAATTACCGTTCCACGTAGGGGCTTCGAGAGAATCTGACGATTGAATACCCAGTAAGCCACAAATTTTCTCAAGCGAAGCTTTCGGACTCGTTATTACATCTTCATATCGGATGATGCTGATGCGATCCGGATAAATTTTCTTGAATACCAGTGCATGATACTGATTGGTTGTCCAGCATGTCATGTACCGCTCCAGGGAAAGCGGAACCGGACGTTTCTTGGTATCGGCGTAGGCCGACCAGGGGTTTCTGACTACCTGTAGAACATGCGCGTTTGAAAGATCTCTGAGAATTCTCTCAGCATCGACCACTACTATTGGACTGTAACCTACGTATACTTTCTCTTGACCCGTCCGCCGGTAGTCCTTCCACGCTTCAAAGGTTGCTTCAAAAAATGCCGCCACGTTGTTTCCGGTGGAGCGTCCCTTGTCCTGAACGAGTTCTGTAAAGATGTTGCATCTTGCATCGTCATTGAATTCAAAGGGCATATCTCTGAACTTGCTTACACACGGAGTTCGTGCCCTGACTTTACATTCCTCGTCTATAATGGCTCTGTAATCCTGAAGAGAAGTCGCGTCGAGACCAAAGGACGGCCATCGGTATTTTACCGGATACATTAAGGTCAGATGGTCCTGCACCATGGACGTCCCCAATTGGGACTCGAATGGGTAAACGAACATTTGAGGGTGTCCGTCAAAAAAACGGTGGACCGTGTTGCCTCCGTTCTCATACATGGCTGACATCATCAGCAACCGAAATTCCATTATTCCTCCAAGAAATCGTTCAATTCGAAAGAATAGAAAAGGGAGTTCCTGCCGGATCCCTCAGAATTGTCTCCCGGTTGAAAAGGTAAACCCTTAGAAAAACTTGCAGGCATCCACTCCACGGCAAAAATCTGGCTTCCGAAAGGCCAGATAATGGTCCCCAGCGTTCGTCCGGTTTGAACATCGAGCGCATGAATTCCGCACTTGGCAGATTCAACGTCCAGGCCGGGCGCGTAACCACAAAATTGCGGCAAGACGCGGGATGTGCCTACAAACATCACGTTCTCGTGAAAACATAATCCCCTGGTCCAGCCTGAAAGCCGTGATATTTGAACAAACCTGCCACTTTCGATAAAGCCTACTTCACCGTAACCACTGTTATCTACCCAAATACGATCTCCATAGATACGCGCCGAATGTGGACGGGTAAGCCCGCGAGCCATAGGCTCTCTTGTCGCTCCGTCAAAAATCACACCTCGTCCATCAACAGGGAATGCTGGATCTCCTGGTCGCCTGTCAGTCACTTCGTCGGTGGAAGCAGAATAAAAAGACGTTTCCAGACTCAGTCCCGCGGCAATAGAATTAAGCTGAAGATGGTTCTGCTCAAGTATTGGCCCGTGAGCAGTTTCAATGCACTTGGGCCACCAGACCCGCTCGTGACGCCCAGAGTTTGATAGCCTGATTATCGCGTTCTGTCCTACCGCATTTGCATACAGTTGACTGTTCACCATGGCCAAGTCATGAATGTACAGGCAACCTGGAAAGATTCTCGATCTGACCGGTATGAGGACATTTCCGTCGATAAGCTGATCCCTGTTTACGTCCAAGCGTTGCTGTAAACCATGTACGGGCATCAGGTCAATAATTTGGTTCGGGTTTCTGGTAGCAGCCACATGAACCACCCCTGCGGATAGATCGACTGCCACGCCCGAGGGATGCGGTAACCCCAACATGGTAACGAAAGGCCCTGAATCGGCATCTACGTGAAGAGACAAAAGTAGGTGTTCATATTCTCTGGTAACCAGCAGGGTAATACCAAGATCCCCCAAAGTTTCCCACCACCTGCCGATCACTTCGTACTGGTACAGCCTGGGGTCTAACTTGTCAGGTCGCCATCCGAAACCCACAATTTCAGCCGGATCTCGAAAAAGTTTGTCCTGTCTTGCCCAGAGCGATTCTGCTTCAAAGAGAAAGGAGTTTCCCGCCAACCCTCACATCCCCTCATCGGTTCTTTCATTAGAGTTGACCCGATGTCTCATTTGAAAAGCTCCCCAATACATTTTAAACGCTGAAATCAAGTTTGTAGTAGACTCACCACCGTGCCGCACCGCAGAAACAATTGGAACTTCAAGAATTTGAACACCTAGCTGTTTGCACCTCAGTATGAATTCCAAATCTACGAGGTCTCCGTTCTCCTGCAGATCTAATTTTTGAAATATTTCTCGACCAAAGAATTTTGGGGTCCCGTTAATGTCCCAGACAGGCAAATCAAATAGATTTCTGCATTGAACATTATAGAGGACTGAACCCACCCTGCGAACGATAGGATGTCGCAGCCTTCGGTTAGCCTTGATAACGAGTCCTGGATGTGCAGTTGCCAGCATGATGTGCAAAGCCAGTGTGTACGAGGTAGTTCGTGCCGAATTGGTGTAGCCTAGTATTTTGCCCTTGGAGGCCGAAAGTCCGGCCCGGATCGCTCTTCCCCAACCAGCCTCCCCACTATGGATGACTCGAATCCGGCCGTCTTTTCGTTCCAGGTTTTGACAACTATCCAGGGATCCATCTTTACTGGCGTTGACCATAAGAAGTATTTCAACGGAATATTTTAGGCTGTCCAGTGCTGCCAAGTAATCAGTTACAATCTGATGGATATGATCAGCCTGATTGTAAACAGGCAGCACAACAGAGATTTCTGGATCACTGCTCATTATTTCGTCCAGCAAGCGCCACGAGCGCTGTCCTTACAATACCTTCGCTATCAAGACCCTCGGCACGCCTGAGAAATGTTTCCCCACCGCTCAAGGATGGTAAATTTTTGACTCCACAGCGGATGATCCTGCATCCCAAGCCATTTTCTGCCGTTACTTCAGAAACAAGAGTCCCCAGACCGCCGTCAATATAGTGCTCCTCCACAGTTATAGCCACAGGAAATCTCCCGAGAAGATCCAAAAGATCCTCTCTGGGAGCTGGTCGAAGGGTAGAGACCACAGATACGTGAACACTGATTGCCTTGTTCGTGAGCTTTTCCGCAGCCTTTAGCGATTCCTCCGAGATACTTCCCAGAGTCAAAATCAAAATGTCCGACCCTTGCCGGATGGTTTCCAAATGCTCCAGCCTAAATCGGCCTTCAAGACCGGGCAAGACAAAATTATCGTTCTTGCCCATACGGTAATAGATCGGTCCAGGGAGATCATAGGTGCTGCGCACAGCAGCAGACGCTTGGACATGGTCTGCAGGCGCAATCACTGTGAGGCCAGGCTGTAATCGTGTGATCCCGAGATCTTCCAACGCATGGTGGGTAAATCCACCGTGACCGTATTCAAAACCTCCGCCGATCCCCAAAATTCTGACCGGAAGATTATGCAGGATAGGACCGTTACGTACCTGTTCGTAACCCCTCATTGAGGCAAAGGTGGCTATAGAGTAAACAAAGGGGATGTACCCACAGGATGCCAAACCTGTGGCCAAACCAATCATGTTGGCTTCAGCTACCCCCACATTAATGAAGCGAGAAGGATAGGCATCAGCAAATTCCTCCCACACCATAAAACCCAGATCCGCTGTCATGAGCACTAGCCTTGGGTCAGATCGGGCAATCTCAAAAAGGGTCGCGGCAACCGCACGTCTCATGTAGCGTTTTCCTCAACTTCCTCAAGAGCCTTGACATACTGTTCCTGGGTCATCGGCAAATAATGCCACTCCACTTTATCCTCCATGAATGAGACGCCCTTGCCGCAGACCGTGTTGGCAACGATGACATTGGGAAGGCCGCTTTCGGTGTCGAGGCCGCGAAGCGTGGCTTCTATCATTCTCACATCGTGCCCGTCTATTTCATGCACATTCCACCCAAAAGCTCTCCATTTGTCGCCTATCGGATTAATATCAAGAATATCTCTCGTCTTTCCAAGCGCTTGCTGTCCGTTGTCGTCTATGATAGCCACTAGACTGGAAAGCTTATGGTGAGCCGAAAACATTACGGTTTCCCAGAGGGACCCTTCATTGCATTCTGCGTCGCTCACAAGAACAAAAGACCGGTACTTTGCCCCGCTTAGACGTGCGGCCAGAGCTACTCCGGCACCAAATGAAAGGCCATGCCCTAAAGATCCTGTAGAAAAATCTATTCCGGCTAGATGATGTTCAGGGTGGACTCCAAGCCGGCTTCCATCCTGACAGTATGTGAGTAACGCTTCATACCCCACAATACCGTTGAGATGCAAGGCAGCGTACAGGGCGAGAGCGGCATGGCCCTTGGACATTATGAAGCGGTCACGATTAGGATCGTCCGTGCCCGGCATGCACAAGGACTTTGCAAAAAGCACTGCAACAATGTCGGCCACCGATAAAGCCGATCCGATATGCCCAACGTTTGCTCGTTTCGATGCATCCAGAATGATCCTTCTGATTCGAAACGCTATCGTTTTAAGGTCGTTGTTCATTCTTAGAGTCTTGCGAAATTCTTCAAAATTTTCAATCCGTTTTCTTGACTCTTTTCAGGGTGGAACTGAACTGCGAATACGTTACTTCTTGAAATTGCACAGGTAAATTCTATTCCGTATTCAGTTTCTGCTGCCACGTCGGCAGGATCATCAGGCGCCACATAAAACGAATGGACGAAATAAAAATAAGAACCATCCTCAATGCCGAAAAATATGGGGCATTCTTTTCGAAAGGAGACCCTATTCCACCCCATGTGAGGTATCTTCAGACCCATGTTCCGGCCAAAAGCCTTCACTTTGCCGGGAATGACTTTGAAGCCCTCATGAACGCCAAATTCCTCCGACTCGTCGAACAAAAGTTGCAGACCAAGACAAATTCCCAGGAAAGGGCGTCCCGAAACGACAAACTCCATGATAGAGTCTATGAGGTCGAGCCGTGCAAGGTTTCGCATACATTCAGGAAAAGCTCCCACTCCAGGTAATACAAGATGGTCTGCTTTTTTGAATTCCTGGACGTCTCTTGAAATTCGAGCCTGGCTACCTATTTTTTCAAACCCCTTTTGCACGCTTCGCAAATTCCCCATGCCATAATCCACAATAACGATCATCCATACCTCGATCCAACGTTGATAATGCTCACACGGGTTTGCCATTTCCTAAATAACAGTGACGGGCGGGAGCCCGTCACTACCAAAGCTTTGTCGTTAACAGTGTTACTTCTGTGAAAGCGAAATGATATTACACGGATTCGTTTTCAGCCGATTAACACTGGATAACAAAAGGATCCTATAACCACGGGCGTTCCTCGAATAACCTTCAGTCCAAGATTCCCTTGGTGGAAGGGACATCCTTGACCCTTGGATCGAGTTCAACGGCATCCCTCAAAGCTTTTCCCAGAGCCTTGAACACAGCCTCTGCCGCGTGATGGGGATTCTGAGCGTTGTGTACTCCAACGTGAAGAGTTAGGCCGGCTCGCTCCACTACTGCTTGAAGAAATACCGATATCAAATCCAGCGAGAACTCGCCTGCTGCGCGATCGGTCAAGGGATTGGAATAAACAAGTAAGGGGCGCCCGGAAAAATCCAAGGTCGCATGAGCCAAGGCTTCGTCCATGGGAACAGACGCAGACCCGTAACGCCTTATTCCCTTCTTCTCCCCAAGGGCTTCACGAAAGGCCGCTCCTACACAGAGGCCGACATCTTCCACCGTGTGGTGATGATCAACATGGAGATCTCCTTTGGCAGTGACTTCCAGGTCTAAAAGTCCGTGCTTTGCCACATGACCCAACATGTGATCGAAGAAACCTATTCCGGTAGCAAACTTTCCCGTACCTGTTCCTTCCACGACCAGTTTCACATACACATCAGTTTCTGAGGTTTTTCTCGAGATTTCGGCTATTCTCATAGTATTGTACTCACTCAGCAAATTCTCGGCGTTTCACAGTATGTCGTCTTTTTCTCGTCTGATGTCTGCCCCGAGCTTGGACAGCTTTTCTTCAATGCATTCGTACCCTCGATCAAGATGATACGCCCTATGTATTTCTGTAACTCCTTCAGCAGCTAGTCCAGCCAAAATTAGAGAAGCACTCGCACGCAGATCTGTGGCCTGAACATGGGCCCCGGAAAGTCTTTTCACTCCTTGAACCCTCGCCTTTCTCCCTGAAACGCGTATGCCTGCGCCCATACGAACCAGTTCCTGAACATGCATGAAACGATTCTCGAACACGTTTTCCGTGATCTCACACTTGGAATCGCCTAGGGCCATCAGAGCCATATACTGGGCTTGGAAGTCGGTGGCGAAGCCTGGATAAGGGTCTGTGGCTGCATCTCGGCTCCTAATGTTGCCGTTTGAGATTACTCGTGCCTGGCAGTCTGTTGTTTCAATCTTTAAGCCGGCCCCTTCGAGTTTTTCGAGTAACGCTAACATGTGGCTCGGGTTGCATCCTACGGCGGTTACATCCCCGCGAGTGATAGCACCCGCAAGCAAATACGTTCCCGCCTCAATGCGATCAGGCATAACCTCATACACGATTCCGTCCAGCCGATCACGTCCCTCTACAATGATGGTATCCGTCCCTGCTCCGTGTACACTACCTCCCATCCGATTAATCACATGGGCCAATTCTAAGACCTCCGGTTCGCAGGCACAGTTGCGAAGAACCGTAGTTCCCTTTGCCAAGGATGCGGCCATTAACATGTTCTCAGTTCCCGTAACCGTAGTGAGATCAAATGAGAAATCCGCCCCTTTTAGTCTGTCAACTCGGGCCTTTACATATCCGCTATTGAGTTCTATAGTGGCTCCCATAGCCTTCAGTCCCTTCAGATGTTGATCGATGGGTCTGGCGCCTATGGCGCAACCTCCCGGCAAACTGATATCAGCTCTCCCCTCTCTCGCCATAAGGGGTCCCAGTACCATTACCGAGGCACGCATAGTCTTTACAAGCTCATAGGGCGCAGTGTGGTCGGTGATATCTCGTGCTTTAATTCTGAGTGCCCCAGGGGTGAAATCGTCAAGCTGAGCCCCCAACTGAAGCAACAACTGCTTAGTGGTCCGAATGTCTCTCAACGCTGGAACCCGATGGAAGGTCATCTCGTCTCGCGTGAGAAGAGAGGCGCACATGAGTGGCAAAACCGCGTTCTTTGACCCGCTTATTTCCACCAGTCCCTCGAGGGGTTTGCCTCCTCGGATCACTATTTTCTGCATGGGCCTCTACCCTTCTCTTTTGAAGGCAACCGATTTGATACAGACTAAAGGTTGTTTCAAAAATGAAAAGTCCCTGCCTCCCACCCGGGGATGGAGGGAAAACCACCTGTGAATCGCACTTGTTAAGTTCACCCTCCCCTGATGGGAGGCGTCAGTGGAAGATGAATTCATGCAGTTTTGAAACCGCTTCCAAATTATTCCGGTATATGCCGCTTCGTCAAGGAATCATGGCACGAAAATTCTCCCGTCGCTGTATAGCATCTTAGGACCAAGGGCGCAACAAATTGGTCTGCCCAGGAAACACGACCGGGGACGAAAATTCAAACTGACGGTATGCAATAGGATTCTTTGCGCCGAGCGGCGCCTGGTAACGGAGCGGCAATCAAAGAGATATAAGGGCAATGAGATCTTCGCGCGAGAAGTGCTTTAGCATGGATTGGTCGTCCTGCCTTACTACCGATTCCATGAGTTGTCTTTTTTTCGAGATAATCTTGTCTATTTTCTCTTCCAGAGTGTTCTCGGTTATCAGCTTTATAACCTGAACGCCTCGTTTCTGCCCAATCCTGTGTACCCGGTCTGTGGCCTGCTCTTCTCGCGCTGAATTCCACCACCTGTCGTAATGTATGACCACTGAGCCCCCAGTTAGGTCAATTCCCAGCCCAGATGCCCTCAACGAGGCTGAAAAAACCATGCATTTCGGGTCGGTGTTGAATCGCTTCACAGCCTCCGAGCGCTTTCTGGTATATCCTTTTATTGTGGCAAAATCAATTGCGTTGTCATTCAAAAAAGATTCAACAAGATCCAACATTTTGACATACTGGCTGAACACCACAACTTTCTGGCCTGATCCCAAACTCTCTTCCAATAGTTCAACAAATAGATCCCATTTTCCCGACGAGTACTTCTTGTAATTCTTATTCTCACGTTCCAGTAGCGCTGGGTGATTACAGATCTGCTTGAGATAGTTTAGGACTGCGAAAACGTGCATGTAGGGAACTTTCTGATCAGGGTCCTTGAGAGTCTGTACGAGATCACGGCCTTGATTTTCCACCAGGTCTTTGTAGAAACGCATCTGATCATCGGTCAGTGCACAACGACGAATATCCTCTATTTTGGGCGGCAGTTCTTTGAGGACCTGGTCTTTCTTGCGCCTCAAAACGAATGGCTGAATCAGGCGGGAGAGTTTTTCCTTCGCAGACCCATCAGAGGTTTCTTCTATGGGGAAGCGGAAATGTTTCTCAAATTGGGAATCAGACAACAGGTATCCAGGGATTATTATGTCGAACAGCGATTTTAGGTCCATGACGCTGTTTTCTATTGGAGTGCCTGTAAGACCCAACGTGCAGACGGCTTCAAGTGCCTTCACCGCGGCATAGGTTTTTGTGGACTTGTTTTTTACGGCCTGGATTTCATCGAGCACCAGTAGATCGAAACGGAAATCGGCCAGCATTTCTATGTCGCGCAATGCTATGCCGTAAGAGGTTATTATAAGGCTGTGTTCTTCGAAGCCCTCCTGAAAAAAACGGTCTGTGCCGTGGTAGACGTAGGGATCGAGGAATGGGCAGTATTCAAGGACCTTATCCTTCCAGTGACTCAAAACAGTCGTGGGACACACTACAAGGAATCGAATTTTATTCCCATTTTTAGACCTTCTGTTCATTATTCCTGTCATGAGGGCCATGATCTGGTGAGTTTTCCCAAGCCCCATGTCGTCACACAGAAGGCCGGAGAATCCATTTTCGTAAAGAAACCATAGCCATCCATAACCATTCTTTTGATAGCCCCTCAGCTTGCCTTTCATAGCACCTACGGATGGTATCTTGCCCGGCGGTTTGAACATTTCTAGAGACTCGAACCTGTCCTTAACTCTTTCCGACGAAAAACTCTTGTCAAGCCGGTCATGAAGGGCCAGAAAGCGAAGATATTCCGCACATCGGATGTTAAGTAAGTTTTCTTCGGTCAATGCATGGTCGTCGAGACCTTCAACCCATGAGAATTCAGCCGAATTGGTGTCAACCCATTTATTGCCCCTGATGAGAAATTTTTTTCCGCTTTTTTTAGCTTCGTAAATGTCTCTGAGCGAAAGTCGAAAATCTCCGAAGTCGTAGGTAACATAAAGGTGAACGCCTTCCTTGCTCAACTCTTCGTGATGAACTGTGACACGCTGATAATTCTCTATGGTTTTGCGTTCCAAGAGTGCTGTATCTACAAGTATTCCCGGTTCATTTCGAAGGATGTCTCCATTTTCTTCAAGGAAAGTCGTTATCTTGTGAGGCGGTACAATGATTTTTTTCTGGGGAGAAAAGTATTCCGCCGGCAATCCTCCCATGCTCACTGCAATGCGAAAAAATCCCCATTCCGGAAAGAAATAGTACGAGCCGAATAACTGGTGTTCCAGTTCTGTCCTATCCAGGTATCGACTTGTTCGATCAGCTTCGGGATCAGGATTCTCGACAACCGGTGTAATGCAGGGCGACGAGGTCTCGGTTAGATCGATGCGGTAACCTGTATTGACCGGTTTGGAATTTATTAGGAGGTCGTTTCCTACAATTCCTTTTTTCTCAGCCATTTCTATGAAAGTGCCAATATGGGTTCTCGGAGGAACAAATCGCAATATGACCGCGCCGTCTTCATCAAGCGCCTCGACTGTCAACTCCTCCTTGTGTTCGAGAAACCGAAAGTTGAATGTGGCTCCCCTACGGCCGGACACCAAAAATCCAACCTTGGCTATTCGATGCCAGACACTCTCTTCAAGTTGCTGACGACTGGACTTGATTCCCTTCCTGTTAATTTCATCTTCAGCTTCAGAATGTTGCCAAGGTCTCCGTCGCAGCGAGGGCACGTTGGGATCCCTCAGTTTTCGGCCGTAAATACTCTTAAAAAGTGTAGGATCTATATTTCGGCAAATAATGTCAAAGAACTCGTGAAGAAACTCTTCAACCAGACATTCTCCCGGCATAAATGCCATAATTTCGTTACCACTACGGTCTGAGAATGTTATACGCAGCCCTTCTCCACCATGGTTAACTTGAGATCGAAAACCGAGAATAGAATCGCCGAAGTTTCTGAAACCGAACCAACTGATATCGTACCAAAAGCTATCTTGAAAATCCTCACCCAGGGTTCTTAACCTACCCGTTTCCGTGTCCGGTCTAAGAATGTACCTGACAAAGGACACTATGTGGTGGCAGTAAGTGCGAGTACAAGACCTGAAACAGCCACAGGTAGCCCTGGCAAGAACCTTGGTCTCAGGGTCCAGCATGATATGAACATTAACGGATTTACCTGAAGAATCGCAAACAAGACCGAAATAGGATTCCCTTCCAAAATTTATGTGCGAAATTCGCGAACCCTCCGCTAACTGCAGGCCTTTTGCCAAAACTTCTGAATCAAACTGGCTTGTTATCTCTGATGGTAGGTCTGCCCCCCGCTTTGCATTGGAGCCATTTTTCTTGAATTGTATTACCTTTCCAAACACTTAATTCTCCTTTGCATACGCACTCAACCTATAGACCACGGCGCGTGGATACCACAACATTTTGTGGTTGTCAATATTAAATCACAATTTTATATATTATAGCCAATTGATATTTAACATGATATTTATCGTACATTAATTAGCTAAAAAGTTAATTAAACGTTTTGATTTTTATCATTCGCGAAAAAAGCTATAAAACTCCTCATGGTCTTGTATCCACCCCGAAAAGAAGAAGTCCGGGAAACAGCTAAAAGCTTGAGGCGCTTTGTCATTGCTGATAGTATGCTTCTCATGACCTTTTCGGACCCTGGTCCAACACCGTGTGCCTGACCTGGATCCGTGGGATAGGGAACTTCTTAGAGAGTCCTCTTGAAATCACTCATCGCGTTACCGTTTCAGGAATCGGTATTCCGGCTGTATCTAACCGGCTCAAGAAACTATTCGGTATTGCAGGAGGCTGCTGGAGGACATGGTTCGACCGGCTTTGGCCGGCGATTCATGATTCAGTTACGGGGAAACCAAGCATGAAGCCCAAAATCTTGGTGATCGTTGCCGTCCTCATCGCGAGTGCCTGTGGTTTTGCTGCGTGGCATTTCTATAAGAACAACGGACCTTCAAATGAAAAAGTTTTCGTCAGTGGAAACATAGAAGCCATAGAGGTTGATTTGTCGTTCAGGATTTCCGGACAGATCAAAAGTCGTCCTGTCGACGAGGGAGACCGGGTCAATAACGGCCAGGTGGTCGCCACGCTTGATACGGACACACTTGAAGCGCTTAAAGGTGGGGCTCTAGCGGAAGTCGCAAATGCGAGAGCAGTCCTGGATGAACTGGAAGAGGGGACACGTAAAGAGGAGATTGAGATGGCGCGAGCTCAACTCAAAGCCGCTGAGAGTAGAATGAAGAATGCTCGAGATGAATATGAAAGGTATCTCCCGCTGTTCAAAGAAAGAGCTATTTCACCTTCCACTTTCGATATTAGAGATACTGCTCTGAAGGTTGCTGCAGAAGATTATAACAATGCTTTACAGTCATTGTCTAAAATGGAGACTGGTCCCAGGGAACAGCAAATTCGTGCCGCTCGAGCCCGATGGGAAAGAACTAAATGGGAGCTTATCCGGATCGAACTGGATATCGAACACTCTGTCATTAGAAGCCCGGTGTCCGGCGTGGTACTCGTCAAAGCCAGCGAGGTGGGGGAAGTTGTTTTGCCTGGGGCAACCGTTGTAACCGTGGCGGCTATTGACGAAGTCTGGCTAAAAGGATACGTCAGTGAGCGCGATCTCGGTAGGGTCAAGTTGGGGCAAAAGGGCGAAATTTGCATAGATACGTATCCTGGTAAAATCTATCCTGGTATAGTTACATTTATTTCGTCGAGAGCCGAATTCACTCCCAAAAACGTTCAAACAAAAGAAGAACGGATAAAACAAGTTTATCGGGTCAAGATCACCATACAAAATCCGCAACAGGATCTCAAAATAGGTATGCCCGCCGAGGGATATATTCTCACTGATGTCACAGCAGGAGATCCGAAGGGAGGTCAAAAGCGTGGGAAGAACCATTCCTGACGGCGAAGGTGATTTATATGCCATCCGTACAGAAGGACTCTGCAAAGACTTCGGTCAGACGCCGGCCGTCAAAAATCTGGACTTTACCGTTAAACGCGGAGAACTTTTCGGCTTGGTGGGGCCGGACGGTGCAGGGAAAACGACAACTATTCGGATGCTGGCCGGAATATTGCGGCCCACCTCGGGAGAAGCTTGGATTAATGGGATATCGGTTCTTCACAATCCTGAAGCGATAAAGGACCACATAGCCTATATGCCTCAAAAATTCGGCTTGTACCAGGATCTCACCGTCATGGAGAACCTGATCTTTTACGCGGATCTTTTCCGTGTTCCTGAGAAAGACCGTGGCCCGAGGATCGAGCAATTATTCGGTTTCAGTCGACTCGGACCGTTTAAAGACAGGCTTGCGGGCGCCCTTTCAGGAGGCATGAAACAAAAATTGGGTCTGGCTTGTGCCCTGATTCACTCTCCCCGCCTCATCCTTTTGGACGAGCCCACAAACGGCGTTGACCCGGTCTCTCGAAGAGATTTTTGGAAGATTCTCTATGAGCTGCTTAAGCAGAGAATCTCAATCTTGGTGTCTACAGCTTATCTGGACGAAGCAGAACGAACTACGCGGGTGGCGTTTATGCATCGAGGCACCATAATTCAACTGGGTGAACCACAGAAACTCAAGGGTTTAGTTCAGGGTCTGATAATCGAAATTGTGCCTGCTGATATGGGTAGGGCCCGGTCTTTACTTTCACATATTCCCGGGATCCTGGATGTCAATGTTTTCGGAGATGGCCTGCATGTTCGGATTGATAGCGATCGAGAAGCTGAGCATATCCGTCATGAATTCGAAGAATCGGGAGTTGAGATTTATTCGATAAGAAGGATCGCTCCTGCCATGGAAGATGCCTTTCTATCTTTGATACCAAAAACAGATGACAAGGGCAGGGAGAAAACACCCGCGTACTAGTTCCAAATCAAAAACAATTTTCAAACATCTCAAAAACAGTGATTGGAAATTAATGAACTTAGTGTCGAATGAAATTGAGACGGCGGTTTTTGCAAGAAATTTGACGAGAGTTTTTGGGGACTTTGTCGCTGTAGACCGCGTGAGCTTTCAGGTCAGGCTGGGGGAAATTTTTGGATTTCTGGGACCAAACGGTGCCGGCAAGACCACCACCATAAAAATACTCTGTGGGCTGCTGACTCCCACATCAGGAGAGGCTCAAGTGTCGGGATGGGATGTGTCTACCCAATATGAGGAAATCAAAAAACATATTGGGTACATGTCTCAAAAATTCTCCCTCTACGAAGACCTGACGGTGAAAGAAAATATTGATTTTTTTGGAGGGATCTATGGTCTCGTAGGAAAAAGGAAAGACCAAAGGGAAGAATGGGTTCTGGACATGGCGGGGCTAACCGATAAGACCGACACCCTTACTGGTGACCTGCCACTAGGTTGGAAACAAAGGTTGGCCCTGGGCTGTGCAGTGATTCATGAACCGCCGGTATTGTTTTTGGATGAACCTACTTCCGGAGTCGATCCGGTGTCAAGGCGGAGCTTTTGGGATCTAATCAACAGCCTTGCTTCGGAAGGCGTGACAGTGTTTGTCACTACACATTATATGGAGGAGGCAGAGTACTGCAATCGACTTGCCTTGATGAGCAGAGGCAGGATCATAGCCTTGGGAACGCCCCGGGAGTTGAAGAAAGAATGGATGAAAGAGTCCGTTCTGGATCTGGAATGCGATCAGGTCATGGAGGCCGCTGAATTGCTTCAAAAGGACCCCTTATTTACCGAAACAGCTATCTTTGGGAATCTGCTGCATTTGGTCACCACTGACCCTGAGGCCGCTGCAGCAAGGGCACGCCTGGTTTTGTCCGACGCAGGTATAAGCGTTTCCAGAATTAGTGCCATTACCCCTAGCCTTGAAGACGTTTTTGTAACACTCACTGCCAAGGACAGAAATCAGGATTGAAAAGCGTGGCCCCTTGGATCTGCAATAGATTCAGGCTGAATGTTTTTGATCACTCATGGAACATGTAGCAAGTGTGGGCTGAATTCACCCGGTGGGTGGAACATCAGCGTCCGGTCGAGCTAATTTATTTAGGTATACATGAACGTTTTTAGAACATGGGCAGTGGCTCGCAAGGAGGCCCGGCAGATTGTCCGAGACACGCGATCGCTGTGCTTGGCATTGGGCATTCCGATCATGTTGATGATACTATTCGGCTATGCACTCTCTCTCGATGTCGACAACATTCCGACAGTAGTCTGGGACCAGGATCACAGCCCCCAATCAAGAGAATTCCTTGATCGCCTTACCAGTTCGGGATATTTTCGCATAGATTTTCGGACTAATTCCTATGGCCCAATAGTAAAAGCGATAGACAAGAATGAGATCAGCGTTGGATTGATAATTCCCTATGATTTCAGCCGTAATCTCAAAAGAGGACGCACATCGAAGATTCAGGCTGTAGTTGATGGATCTGATTCAACCAGAGCGGGGATCGCCATCGTATATTTGGAAGCGATCATAGCTACTTTTGAAGATGATTTTCGCCGAGTGGCTTTGAACAAACAGTCGGTCGAGGGAAGGCTATCCCCACCTATAGAACCCAGAATCAGACTTATGTACAACCCCGAACTCAAGAGCCGCAACAACATAATCCCAGGACTGATCGCAATTATTATGATGGTCATCGCGGCCTTGCTCACGTCCTTGACAATAGTTCGTGAAAGAGAAACCGGAACAATGGAGCAGCTTATCTCAACTCCATTGAAACCGAACGAACTGATTGTCGGCAAGCTCATACCGTACTTTGTCTTGGCGTATGTGGATCTGGTTACGGTTTATTTGATGGGGGAATATGTTTTCAAAGTCCCGTTTCGCGGCAGCCTTTTGTTAATGTTTTTCGTTTCAAGCCTGTTCCTGGTAGGGGCAATGTCCCTGGGATTCTTCATTTCGGTAATTGCTCGTAACCAATTTTTTGCGACACAACTGGCGTTACTGGGAACATTTCTTCCTGCTTTCATTCTGTCCGGTTTCGTGTTTCCCGTTGGAAATATGCCCTATGTGCTCCAATTGATCACCTACGTCATTCCCGCACGTCACTTGATAGTCATTTTGAGGGCAATTTACCTTAAGGGCGCAGGCCTCGAGGCAATTGCTTTCCCAACTGGAATCCTAGCTGTTTTCGGGATATTGGTTACTTTTGCTGCAACGAGGAAGTTGAGGAAAACTATCGGATGAACGCCAATATTCGGAATGACGGTTTCAGCAGACTGGGCAACGGGACTAAAGGGCCTACCTTTGGGATTAACGGTCACCCGCTACGACCGTTGTCCAAGGCCTCAACTTTCTCAGAGCGCATAAGGAGGATCCGGCATCTCGTCAAGAAAGAATTCATTCATATAGTCAGGAACAGACAGAATTTTAAACTTCTGCTGATAGCGCCTCTGATGCAACTCGTTTTGTTCGGCTATGCGTGTCGCCTGGATGTACAGGATGTGACAACGGTAATAGTTGATCTGGACAAGAGCACGTTGAGTCGCCAGGTAACAGACGCATTCTCCAGATCAGGGTATTTCATCATTCTTGATCATCTGCAATCTTATGATGACGTTGATGTATTTATGAAGAAGGGCCTCGCCTCAATGACCATTCTCATACCTCCGGATTTTGAGCAAAAGATCCAGGGAAAGAGTACTGCTGATCTGGGGCTTCTCATCGACGGGGTGGACACAATCACCGCGGGCACGGTTTCCGGATACGCACAGTCCATATTAAAGCGTTTTGCGCGTGATATAACAGATTCCAGCATGAACAAGACGCAGGGGTTGCTTTACGATTCTGCCAACCCTCGACTCATTGTTCCAGAAGTTGTCGACACAAGTCGTGCCTGGTTCAACCCCAATCTTACCTCGAAAAACTTTTTCATTCCCGGTGTGGTCGTACTCATCTTGCTTTCTATGTCAATCATAGTCACGTCCGCTGTTATAGTTCGAGAGAAGGAAACCGGCACAATAGAACAGTTGATGGTTGCTCCTATCAGCCGGCTGGAATTGATACTCGGTAAGACCATCCCCTGTTTCACCATTGTGATAGTTACTCTGGCGTTAATTGTTCCCCTTGCTTTTCTCATATTCGACATACCTTTTCGGGGATCCATATCATTTTTTCTCGCCACTGCCCTACTATTTCTCTTAACTTCGTCCGGGATAGGAATGACTATTTCGGCTTTCTGCACAACTCAGCAGCAGGCTATACTGACTTCTTTCATGTTCTTACAGCCGTCGGTCTTACTTTCCGGGTATGCTTTTCCCATAGAGAATATGCCTATTGTGGTCCAGTACATCACTTATTTGAATCCGTTACGATATTTCATAACAATCGTGAGGGGAGTTTTCCTCAAAGGGGTCGGGTTGGACGTCTTGTGGACTCAAGTAGCACCCATCCTTCTTATGGGAATCTTCTACATCGGCCTTGCATCCATCCTTTTTAAACGGAGAGTTGACTGACTCAAAATCGAGGTTCACTCAAATTCCCAGGTAGGCTTCTTTGATGTGATCGTTATTAAGGAATTCCTGTCCAGTACCGGAAAGAGTTATTCGACCATTTTCAAGCACATAAGCTCGGTCGCACATGTTCAGTGTGTGTTTGACGTTTTGTTCTACAAGCAGGACGGTCACCCCTCCCTTGTTGACCATTTGCACGATTCGAAAGACCTCCATTACCAGGATGGGGGCCAAACCCAACGACGGCTCATCGAACATCAGGAGTTTCGGCAAAGACATAAGACCTCTGCCGACCGCAAGCATCTGTTGCTCACCCCCGGAAAGAGTTCCCGCCGCCTGTTTACGCCTTTCGCGGAGCCTGGGAAAGAGATCGTAGATCCACGCCATGGTCTCGTTTCGTTTTAATTTGGCTTCCGCTGAAAGAGAACCCATGATCAAATTCTCTTCGACGGTCATTTCCGGAAAAAGCCGTCGGCCCTCTGGTACATGAGCCAAGCCATAATCAATGATTTTGTGAGAAGGTATCTCGTCGAGACGAGTGCCCTGGAACACGACCTTGCCGTTTGCAGGCTTCAGTAGAGATGAAATCGTCTTAAGAGTAGTAGATTTGCCTGCACCGTTGGCCCCTAAAAGTACGACGATTTCTCCCGCTTGGACCTCAAAGGAAACATCCCAGAGAATCTGCAGGTCCCCGTAAAAAACGTCTATATGCTCAACTTTGAGCACTGTAGTCTTCCCCCAGGTAAGCAGTGATTACTTCGTGATTGCCGGCGACTTCGGTCGGCGATCCTTCGGCAACGACCATGCCGTAATTAATGGCCAGGATCCTATTGGAAATCGTCATGATCACTTTCATGATGTGTTCCACGATAATTATAGTAATGCCTGAATCGCGCATTTTTTTAATCAGAGCGATCGCTTCGTCCAATTCTGAGGGGTTCAGGCCGGCAGCAGTCTCATCCAGAAGGAGCAATTTTGGTTTCGTTGCGAGCGCCCGGGTAATCTCCAGCCTTTTTCGTGAGGCTATTGGCAAGCTTTTGGCCAACTTGTCCTTATATTTAGTCAATTCGCAAAACTCTATGGTCTTCTCAGCCAAATCCACAGCCTCGCTTTTATTTCGGGTGTGCAGGAAGGCCGAAGCAATAACGTTATCCAGAACTGTCATGCGTTTAAGAGGCTTGACCACCTGAAATGTCCTGCCCACTCCTCTCTTACAAATCTGGTGGGTCATGAGCCCGGAGATCTTCTTTCCTTCAAAATAGATTTCTCCTTTGGTGAGCGGGAAGAAGGCGTTGATACAATTGAAAATTGTTGTCTTTCCAGATCCGTTGGGTCCTATCAAGCCATAAATCTCCCCCTGCTCGACCTGGAAGCTCACATCATTGACCGCTGCCAGTCCGCCGAAGAATTTAGTTATTCCCTTCACTTCAAAATAGGCCATATAATGCCTCAAGCAGCTTTCCGTCGCCAAAAGATGAGTGCTCTTCTTATACTGGACCAGTCTCCCACGATTCCGTTGGGGAGATAAAGAATGACGGCAACAACAAGTATGCCAAAGCTCAAAACATGGACTTCGCTAACGTATCTGGCGAGGGTCGTCATAAAGGGCCAGCCGGTAGTTTTCCCGAGAGCCGGCAGCAGCCCGAATCCTCCGGTCCGAAACACCTCCTGGACTGCGACCATTATAAAAGCCCCGATTGCTGGACCGTACACCGTGCTGACGCCGCCAACTATCCCTACCAGTATCGCCATGATGGAAATATCATGTAGAGAAAACACAACTTTTGGATCTATGAAACCCATATAGTTCGTGTATAACCCCCCTGCAAGCCCTATTAATAATGCGGACAAGCAAAGAGATACCATCTTGAAATATCGGGTGTCTATTCCCAAACTCTCTGCGGCGTCTTGGTCTTCACGTATGGAAACGAAATAATAGCCCCACCTGGATTTCATCACTACGTCCACTAACACAATGGAGAGAACCGCCAAACCGAGGGCTATGTAATAATAGGGAATTTTTGACACAAAAGACTGCATGACCAGAATACCAACCATCCCCTCGGTCAAGGACTCCCAGACCGTAGCTATGTTGCGCAAGATCTCGTTCAGGGCAAGGGTTGCAAGGGCAAAATACGGACCTCTCAACCGAAAACATATCCAACCGAACGGGAAGGCCAGGAGTACGGCAGCAACGCCCCCGAGGGGCAAGCCCCACCAGGCAGATATATCAAGCTTATGCAACAGTAAAGCAGCCGTATAGGCTCCGATCCCGAAGAATGAAGCGGCCCCGAAAAGAACTTGACCGGTATAGCCGGAAATGAGATTCCACCCGGATCCTATGGCCACCCACATCAATACCAGTATCATGAGGTGCTGATAGTAGGCATCTTTCAGCACCCAAGGGAAGACCAGCAATACAGCCAGGAGTAAAAGTCTACCGAATGATCTCTTCATTAAACCTTATACCTTGGTCAAGCTTTTCAATCCGCCGGGCAGGAATAGCAGGACCAGAACAAAAATCACCAGACCGACCATGTCCTCAAATTCCATGCCCATGTAGGTGGAGCTAAATGCCTCCGCCAGCCCTAGAGTCAGTCCTCCGAAAATGGCCCCGACAGTTGATCCAAGACCTCCTAATATAGTTATGACGAAAGCTCTGCGTGTGAAAGGTCCTCCGATATCAGGGAAGAGGTAATAAATCGGTAATAGTAGGGTCCCCGCTGCCGCAACAAGAGCTGAACCAATACCCATGGTAGCAACCTTAATACGTTCCGCGTTGATTCCCATAAGCTGCGCAGCTTCTCCATCTTGGGACACAGCCCTGATTGAACGCCCAAGGTCGGTCTTGATCAGAAACCAAAAAAGGATCCCCGTGAGAGTACACGCAAAAATAAAAGCAATTGTAAGAGCTACTGAGAAGGATATGCCGCCAACGAAAATCGCTGCCGATGAATACGAGGTTTTTACTGAGAGATAGTTGGACGAGAAAATGAACCTGGCTATTTCAGTGAGAACCATTCCTATTCCCACGGTCATAAGCACTTGGTTCTCCGGAAGTATGCTCTCTACTTTCATGAGCGGGTTGAGAAGGAATTTTTGAATCAGGACTCCCAACAGGAAAAGAGACGGCATACTTATTAGCAAGGTGATGTATGGATCAATCCCTAAATAATGGAAGAGCACAAAAGTGACATACATGGCAACCATCATCAATTGCCCATGAGCAAGGTTGATGATTCCCATCACCCCCATTATCAGGGTCATACCTAACCCTATGAGGGCGTACAGACCTCCCTTAAGGATACCCGCCACCAATGTCTGAAGAAAGACTTCCATATCTTAACCGGAAATTCCTCAGTTACGAGGGGCAATACTTAAAAAGTCTTAATGATTTAGAGCAACGGACCTCGGAATTCCGCGGGTAACTGAATGGATACCTTAACCGGTACGTTCCTTAATTATTGAGAGATTTATCTCTGGGACCATTCCGGAACAGGGAACACGTAGGGCTTGGTTGCAACATTTTTGGGCCAGACGGTCTCCAAAACCCCCTTCTGCCATTGAACCAGAAGAAAAGTCGGGAGAGAGTTCTGCTGTTTCTTTTTTTCGTAAGATACGAATTTTACTGGACCGAAAGCGGTCATCATATCGGTCTCTGTCAAGGCCTCACGGACTCCCGCGGGAGTAAGCTCTTTGGCACGCTTCAGCGCCTCTGCAACCACATAGATAGATGAATACGCCTGGGCACCATGATACTCGGTAGGGGTGTTGAATCTTTTAAGATAATTGTCGAAGTACTCTTTTGCCCCCGTATAAGGCAGCGTCGGGCTCCAAAGATCTGCTGAGAAAACATATTCTGCCTCATCACCAGCGTTACTGGCAAACTCAGGGAGAGTAAAACCTGCCCCACCGCCTACAAAAAGTTTCGGGTTGAAATTCAACTCTTTGGATTGCCGCATCAGGAGCGCCGCGTCCATGACGTAGGATATCATGTAGACGAAATCGGGTTTAGCCGCCTTGACTTTGATGAGCAACGGTTTGAAGTCTACGGCTCCCGCTTCGTAACCCTCCTTCATTAAGACTTTAATGCCCGCGCTGTCACACTGCTGGGCGAATTCCTTTGAGCCTGATTGGCCGAATAAGGTGTTTTCGTATAGAATTGCAACGGTTTTCGGTTTAACCACTTCAGCCAAAAATGAGTTAAGGGCCTTGGGATACTCGCTGACCGGTGGGCCAATCCTAAATACGTAATCCCACCCCTGCTCAGTGATTTTGTCCGCGGAGCCCGTCGTGACTAGAAAAGGAATTTTTCTTTGCTGGGCTACCGCACACACCGCGAGAGTAACCGATGATGAGTAGCCTCCAGTAACCACTATGACCCTGTCCTGGGAAATCAGCTTCTCGATCGCGGACCGGCCCACATCGGGTTTACCCGTATCGTCTTCCATCATGAGGTCAATAGATCTCCCGTTGATTCCTCCACTTTTGTTGATTTCCTCGACACCCATAACAAAAGAGTTCTTCTCAATTTCACCAAATTTGGCCTGCTCCCCTGTTAACGGAAGCACAACTCCCACTTTGATAGGGGCCTCTGCAGCCAAAACTGGGCCCAAGCTCACCAAGGCTACTGCTAGGGCTGCCATCAGGCAAGAAACGATTCTGTTCATTTCGGGCTCCTTAGATTTTAGGAATGGTGAGATGAGACGCTATTACTAGGTTAGACGAAAGCAGAAAAGCTGCGTTGTGTCAAGAGAAAACAAATTCGTGAATATAGGTTGACTATGAGGCTTGCTTCCCAATAATCTAAGCGGTTTCTTCCAGTTGCGGGCGGGAAGAAGCGGTGTGTCGTCCACACAAGCCAAGTGACATGATGGGAATGAGCCGAGCATGAACAACGACGTCACCACCCTTAGCGGGCTCGAATCCCACCTCTGGGAAGCGGCCAACATCCTGCGTGGGCCGGTAGATGCGGCTGACTTCAAGAGCTATGTGTTTCCGTTGCTGTTCTTCAAACGCCTCTCCGACGTTCATGACGAGGAATATCAGGCCGCTCTGGCCGAGTCGGGTGGGGATGAGGAATACGCTTGGTTTCCGCAGAACTACCAGTTCCAAGTACCGGAGAATTGCCACTGGAGCGACGTACGTGCCGTTACCGTCAACGTCGGACAGGCCATCGCTGCTTGGCAGGAAAGCTCCCGTGAGCTACGCGGGGCCATGGACCTGGACCATCCCTATCGCCTGATTTTCATCCCCGACCATGATCCGGTTCCAACGCTCAGGGACGGCGGGCTGGATTGGTCCCAGGTGACCGCTATCAAAATCCTGGGGGTGGAGGACACTCATGGCTGATACGAAGCAAAATCAATACATTCCAGATTACCTGGTTACACCGGGAGAGGTGCTGGAGGAATACCTTGAGACCTGCGGCATGACCCAGGCCGAATTGGCTATCAGGACCGGGTTGGCCAAAAAGACCATCAATGAGATCATTAAGGGGAAGTCGGTGATTACCCCGGAAACAGCGCTGAAGCTGGAGCGCTCCCTTGGCCGTCCGGCTCACTTTTGGAACAACCTGGAAAGGCAGTTCCAAGAGGACCGCACGCGCCTTGCCGAGAAGGATCGCCTTCAATCCTGCTTGGATTGGCTGAAGAATGTGCCGGTAAACGCTATGACCAGGCTGGAGTGGATTCCCAAAAAACCGGATAAGGTTTCCCAACTCGAGGACGTCTTGTGTTTTTTCGGCGTTGCGTCCCCCGAGCAATGGGCAACTGTCTGGCGGGAGCACCAGATCGCGTATCCCCAGACGCAGCGGTTCGAGACTTGCGCCGAATCCGTTTCCGCCTGGCTTCGCAAGGGTGAGATCGAAGCCCGGCAGATACCGTGCGCGGCGTTCGACAAGAAACGTTTCCAAGAGGCTCTTGAGGACATTCGAGGGCTTACAAGGGAAACGCCTCAGGTGTTCCGTCCCCGATTGGTGGAGTTATGCGCCTCGGCCGGAGTGGCCGTGGTATTCGTTCCCGAGCTTCCCAAGTCAGGCGTTTATGGGGCTACGCGGTGGCTGGGCGAGAAGGCTGTCATCCAGTTGAGCCTGCGGTACAAGAGCAACGACCATCTGTGGTTTACGTTCTTCCATGAAGCGGGCCACATCATCAAGCATGGTCGCAAGGAGATTTTTGTCGAGGGCAATGGCCTGGATGGGGAGAAAGAGGAAGAAGCCAATGCCTTTGCACGCGACAAACTGATTCCTCCGGCCGTTTTGCGTCGTTTTCTTGCGAGATGGAAACGATCCAA
Organism: Deltaproteobacteria bacterium; assembly: GCA_026388625.1. Taxonomy (GTDB): domain Bacteria; phylum Desulfobacterota; class Desulfomonilia; order Desulfomonilales; family Desulfomonilaceae; genus CAIXMD01. The sequence continues at coordinate 48,998 of JAPLJK010000098.1, forward strand.
TGCGGAAATTGAAATTTTCTCCCGTCAGATCGGTATTGCGCCTGGCATCATGGTAGGACGGTTGCAGCATGACGGGGTACTGCTGAAGTCTCACGGAAATAAGCTCAAGGTCTTCTACCTATGGTCTAAAGAGGGGACGGAGTGAGCGCACCAACTCTCAACCCCGACTGGGCCAAGCTCCCGCGTCAGCCCGGCGACGTGATGGTGGAATCTTGGGTGCGCGAGGCACTCATAAACCTCAATCGTGAAATCGCGGCTCAGCCCAACCGCGCCGACGAGGTCATTTACAATCTCCGCGCCTGCATCCTCTCAGTGCAGGCAGATGGCTTGGTGAGGACCAACGAGAATTTCATGGCATGGCTCCGCGGTGCAACGGCTATTGAACAAGTCGTCTGCCTGAGGTATTGATTAGATGCTGACGATAATGAAAGGAAGTTCAGATGAAAAAACGACGGTTCTTGCTCGTGCTCCTCACGGCGCTCTTACTTCCAGGCAGTGTCTTAGCCCAGCCTCAGGAACTGGAGAATCGTCTTACCGACTGTGCACGTGCCCTCACCGAAATGATGGAAGCTCCAGATGGAAGGCTCCCTGCTGATCTACTCAAACGCAGCCATGCCATCATCGTTTTCCCGTCAGTAATTAAAGCAGGCCTAGGCGTTGGAGGTCATTACGGGAAAGGAGTGGTTTTAAGGCGCAATTCTTCCAGCAGCAGATGGGGACCACCGGCGTTCTTGACTCTGATTGGCGGTAGCTTCGGCTGGCAGATCGGGGTACAGTCTACGAACTTGATCTTGCTTGTTATGAGTGATGTCAGTCTCAAGAGTCTTTTTCGGGATAAATTCACTATCGGCGCGGACGCTTCAGTTGCTGCCGGCCCTGTAGGAAGAGACGCCTCAGCAGGAACTGACATCGGTTTCTCGGCGGCCCTATTGTCATATTCCAGGGCAAAGGGTATATATGCCGGCATTTCTGTCAAGGGTAGCGTGATAGAGGCAGATTGGGAAGCCAACGAAGCTTACTACGGGTCTGACCTGTCTATCATAGACATTTTTTTTCGGGACAGCGGGAAAATTTCTCCCGCTGGTGAGAAGCTGATACAGGTGTTGAACAAATTCGCTTCTTAAGGCCCAACTCTGATTAATCATGATCGTTAAGTCTGATGAATTGCACTTCAGTGGATACTTTCCAGGAGTGATCGGGAAGATCACGGAACTACATGCTGTTTATTATTACGATAACTGGGGATTCGACGCAAGTTTTGAAACTCAGGTTGCCGAACAACTCGCAGACTTTTTCAAGGAATTTCATAACGGCCGCGATCAGTTCGTGGCCATTCACTTTAACGGGAGTTTTGCGGGGTCAGTAGCGATTGATGGTCGCCGAGCTAAGACAGAGGGAGCCAGATTGCGCTGGTTTATCGTCAGACCCGACTTACAGGGTAGAGGCATCGGAAGGGCCCTTTTAAAGAGAGCTATCAAGTTTTGCAGAGACGTCGGCCACGACAAAGTTTTTTTATGGACATTTAAAGGACTGGATTTGGCTCGCCGCATGTACGAACTTGAAGGATTCCGCTTGACCGAGGAACACCTTGTGGAACAATGGGGAGCAACGCTTCTCGAACAGAAGTTCGTTTACTCTCTTTTCCTTACAAGCGGCCAATCCATCTAATATTTATCCAGCCTGGACAGTTGTTCATCCGTTGAGCTTGTATCGTCCCTCACGACTTCTCACTCTGTATCGGCTTTAGGAACAGCGACAGGCAAGCGCCCAGCAATGAAACACCTGATGCCAAGAGAAATGGGCCCGCGAATGAACGAGTAATGTCTGCCAGATATCCGCCTACCGCCGGTCCGAGCGCCTGACCTATTCCAAAAAAGAGCGTGATAAAACCAAGGCCGGCTGGAGCCAGTCTGGGGCCTACATAATCTCCGGCAGTAGCAGCCATAATAGTGGGAATGCTCCACGCAGTCATGCCGAATACAATGGCCGAAAGGGAAAACCCAAACTTTACTTGCCACAAGGCCAATATGGCGTACGAGGTTGCCAGCACCAGGTAGGCGATGGCCGCGCCCTTCGCACGACCTAGTTTGTCGGACAGCCCCCCCCAGATCACTCCGCAAAAGATGCTTAATCCACCCACTAGCGCCCAGAGGCGTCCAACCTCTCCCGAACTCAGCCCCATCTCCTTTACCAGATACGCAGCAAAAAAAGTCATGTAAATAATGTACGAGAAACCGTACATCATGTAGACCGTGCCGAGATACCAAACAGCGCCCATCTTGTAGATTTTTCCCCATTGAAGAGGAGCGGCGGCAGCCTTAGGAGAAACAGTTTTTTCCGCAGAGTCCTTAGCACCGACCTGATTCAATCCCATATCTTCAGGACGATTTCGGATGGCAAGCGCGGCTACGCCGGCGATGATCAAGACGCACCCGCCCAGGCAATACCAGGTAAATCGCCATCCATCAGACCCGTATGCGTCCAATATGGCAGGGACTATGAGACCGGCTATCATAGTGCCGCCGCCGATCCCGGCAGATACTATGCCGGTTGCAAAACCTCTACGTTCTACGGCAAACCAAGCCGAACCAAGCGCCATGGCAGGAACATAGGCCGCTCCGTTGCCCAACCCTGTCAATAAACGCATGGCAAAGGCAAATCCAAAACTTTCAGCCAAACCGGTAAGAGTAAGGGTTACGCCCATAAGTAATAAAGCCAAGGCTATCACTACACGGGTTCCAAATTTGGCCGCAAGAAATCCACCGATAATTGCCATGAAAAGATAACCGACAAAGTTGCCCGTTCCCAATAGTCCAAGTTGAGTGTAGTTGAAATGGAGTCCATCCTTCATGGCCGGTAGAATAAGGGTATAAGACATGCGGCCAAACCCGTGGGCTCCAATTGTTACCAAGAGCCCTGTGAAGATGACCACCCATCCGTAATGGAATCTTCTGTGTTCCATGTTCCACCTCGTAGATATTAGCCACGGACGTATCTGTTCGAACGATACTACCTTCGAGGATTATATACGGTTCATGGCAGAGGTATTAACAAAATCCATTGAACCGAAAAAAATATCTATTTGATTGCCCGATGCCTGGGCAGAACACAAGAGGGCTCTTTTCCCAAATCCCGCATTGAAAGTGTACTTTCTTGACACTGTCCATCGCACGTGCTACAAAAAAGCTCTTCAAGTGCATTATTAGTCTGACTGAATAAGCTTCGGATACAGTTGTACGCTGGAGCAAAATCATCCAGCAGGTCTTTTTTGTTTTCCGGGTGTAAGCCATGGACATGAAAAGAGACTATTACGAGGACATTCAACTCTGCAGATCAAAAACCGTTCTTGTGGCAACGATCTTGCTCCTAGTCTCGCTTGTCATTCTTCCGTTTTTTCTGGGCGAGTATTCTCTCTACATAATCAACCTCATTGCGATAAACATCATCGTGGCAATCGGCCTGAACATCCTGATGGGGTATACGGGCCAGATCTCTCTGGGGCATGCAGGTTTCTTTGCCATAGGGGCATACACCTGCGTCCTGCTGATGGTAAAAGCCGGTGTGCCGTTCTTGCTGGCCCTGCCGGCTGCCGGATTCGTTTCAGCCCTTTTCGGCTTTCTTCTTGGCCTCCCGTCACTTCGCTTGGAAGGTCCTTACCTTGCCATAGCCACATTAGGCTTCGGAATGGCAGTCACTCAGGTGATTGGTCACTGGGACTATGCAGGTGGCCACATGGGCATTCAAGCTCCGAAGATGTCCCTCGGTCCCATTATGATTCAGACCGGCGCTCAGCAGTATGCGGTGATAATGACCTGTACAGTCATCCTCACAGTTGCGGCCGTCAATCTCATGAAAACGCGCGTGGGCAGAGCCTTTGTGGCCATCAGAGACAGCGAGATAGCCGCGGAGGCAATGGGAATCAATATAAGCTGGTTCAAGACCCTATCTTTTGCCGTCAGCGCTTTTTACACGGGAATAGCTGGAGCGCTTATGGCGTTTGCCCTTGAGCACGTCAGCACGGGCAGTTTTAATCTTATACTGTCGATCACCTTTTTAGCCATGGTTATAGTTGGGGGGCTGGGGTCTGTCATGGGCTCAATCCTTGGGGCAACATTACTCACTTATCTCCAACTCAAGCTTCAAGTCGTCCAGGAAGCTCCGATTGTTGGCCCCTTTTTATTGGAGCTTTCCAACAAGTATTTCACCCCGGAAGGGTTGCCCAATATTCAAAGCATCGTATTCGGGGCTATCATGATAGCCATTGTGATATTCGAGCCCCTGGGCATGCATGGCATTTATCTCCGGTTCAAGCGTTACTGGAAGATGTGGCCGTTCTGAGATCCTGAAAGGCGTCGGCGCTACTCGGTTCCGTTGCAGGTCGGTCTCAGTCTGTGCGTCCTTGGCAATTATTATTCGGAGGTCCGATGCAATTTTTCTTCGATCTGGTTATCGGTGGGTTTTCCATAGGAGCTTGTTATGCCCTGGTAGCACTGTCCATGGTGATTATATACAAGACTTCTGAGGTGCCAAATTTTGCCCAGGGAGAGATGGCCATGGTATCCACATTTGTGGCCTTCACTCTCATCTCAGGATATGGAATCGGATTTTGGCCTGCAGCAGGTATCACTCTCGTATTTGCCTTTTTACTTGGAATCGTATTGGAGATAGCCTTCCTGCGTCCAGCAAAAGATCCCAGCATACTTGGTTTGATCGTGATCACACTGGGCGCAGAAATGATTTTGTACGGCATTGCAGGGTGGAAATGGGGTGCCAATCAGAATCCCTTTCCCGTGCCTTTTTCTGAATACGGAGGCATAAGTCCTGGCGGAATTATGATTACGGAGGCCAATATTTGGACTTTTGTCATGAGCCTCGTGGTGATGGGTCTCCTCTTCGTGTTTTTCCGATTCACCAAACTCGGTACTGCTATGAAAGCGGTCCAGCAGAATCCGTTTGCTGCCAAAGCAATGGGAATCCCTACCCGGCGAATTCTTTCCTTCACGTGGGGCCTTAGTTCAGTAACGGGAGCGGTTGCCGGTATGCTCATCGCCCCCATAGCTACCCTGGATCCTAACATGATGCTTGACCCTATGCTCAAAGGGTTCTCGGGAGCCGTGCTCGGAGGTATGACCAGCCTTCCCGGAGCTGCTCTGGGTGGTTATCTTCTCGGGCTGATCGAAAATTTTTTCGGGGGCTATGTATCGCTGGAATTCAAGTCCGTGGTCGCTTTTGCGGTCATAGTCCTCATTCTTTGCATCAAACCGTCAGGCCTTTTTGTTCGACATTTCGAGAGAAAAGTCTAGTGACAGCCCGGCTGTTCTCAATAAATTGTTCTGTTCCTGGGCCTCGTTGCAGCAGTGTGCGTCTCGCTTTAATATGCTTGAGTGCCATCTTGGCCTTGGATCTCATGATCTATTGTTCCGAGGGAAAAACTGACGATAGAGATGATTTGATGGAAGCTGTCGCATCCTATTTCGAGGCCGAAAAATCTGGGGATACAGGCCGCATTTGGGAAATGCTTGCTCCCTCCTCGATGTTCAAGACGGCTTACTCATATCCCTTCTATGTCGAGATGGTTAGACGAAATCAAATTGTAGTCAAAGATTATGAGATCGAAGAAGTGTTGGAAGTAATGGACAACCCTGATCCGCCCAATATGCTTAAGGTTGAAAAGATAGCCACCGTGAGGGTCATGGTAACCCTTTCAGGGGCAGGCGGCAAGGATTCTCGACACGTGAGCACCTTTACCTTCCTCCGGGAAGCGGGTCGATGGTATAAAGGGTGAGGCAGTCTTAGGAATGATGTTGGTTAAGCGAGTGTCTGCCTCGCTCAGTGGGAACAAGCCCAGAATTGAGGACTGTTCCCTGATTCCTAGAAATATAGGTCTCTAAAATCGTTCTCTGAATCAACAAGTCATAGGAGGATCAGACAAATGAGACGACTTCAAGTTGTTATGATGGTGCTGATCTGTGCTCTGGCATTACTTGGATCTTTCAGCAATGCCGTGGGTGCGGACAACGTCCGTGGAGTTACGGACACAGAAATTATTATAGGACAATGGGGTCCTCAGACTGGGCCTGCGGCTCTTTGGGGCGCTGTGGCACGTGGAACCGGCGTTTTTTTCGACCTGATCAATGAAGAGGGCGGAATAGCCGGCAGAAAAATCAAGTACATATTGCGGGACGATGCGTACCAACCTGCCAAAACAAAGGCCATAGCCAAGGAATTTGTAGAAAACATAGGGGTGTTCGGAGTAGCCGGAGGAGTAGGAACTTCGAGCGGTATGGCCGTTCGTGATTACCTGATGGAGAATAAGGTCCCGTGGGTAGGGCCTTCCACCGGTTCCACACACTGGACTGTGCCTTTGCAAAAGTATTTGTTCGGGGTGTATCCGCTCTATACGGACGAGGCTTACCTCCTGACCAAGTACGCCGTAGAACAGATGGGAATTAAGAAAATCGCCTTTTTCTACCAGAATGATGACTACGGCAAAGAGGGTCTCCAGGGGGCAAAGGAATATCTGGACAAGAGCGGTATGAAGCTGGTGGCCGAAGTACCAGTGGAAGTAGCGGACACTGACCTGAAGTCTCATGCGCTGAAACTGAAGGAAAGCGGCGCTGAAGCTGTGATCATGTGGGTCTTACCTAAGCATGCGGCGATAATTCTTGGCGTGGCTAAGGCAGCAGGATTCCAGCCTCAGTGGATCGCAAGCACTACATTATCCGACTCCACCATGATGTACAACGTGACCAAAGGGTTGTGGGAAGGGGTAGTTTTTGCCAATCTTCTCAGTTGGGAAACTCCTCTGGCGACCAAGTACGTGGACGCACAGAAGAAGTTCGCACCTAAAGAACAGAACACAGGGTTATTTTTTCTTGCAGGTTTCTTTTTTGTGGAGCCTATGGTTGAAGGCCTGAAGAGGGCCGGCAAAGACCTGAATCCGGATAGCTTCGTCAAGGCTATGGAATCCATACGAAACTGGAATGATTGGCTCGGTCACGACTGCACTTTTACACCTGAGGACCATCAGGGGAACAGATCCGTTTATATCGGTAAGTGCGGTGAAGGCGGCAAAACGATAAAAATGTCCGACTGGCTTAACTACAAGCGAGATAAATAAGTATTCGTCTACCTTTTTAATTTGGGGCTTGCCACAGAGAAATGAATATTTTGTCAATAAAAGAGTTGTGGATCGCTTTTGGCGGTTTGACAGCTTTGAGCGACATATCCATGGAAGTTGCTCAGGGGCGCATATTTTCGATAATAGGCCCTAACGGTGCCGGCAAGACCACCATTTTTAACTGCATAAGCGGCATCTACCGACCAAACCGAGGCACCATAGTATTCAAGGGTGAAGATATGGTGGGCAAGAAACCCCATCAGGCTGCCAAGATGGGGATTGCTCGAACCTTCCAGAATATTGAGCTGTTCGGTCATCTTACCGCCATGGATAACCTGTTGCTCGGTCGCCATATCCACATGAAAACCGGGATTTTCTCCGGGGCTTTTTCCCTGGGTAGGGGGTTTCCAGCGCCTCGAGAGGAGTGTATTCACCGGGAGCAAGTTGAAAAAATTATTGAATTCCTGGAGTTAGAAGCTTCCCGGGATGTGCCGGTCGCGGCTCTTCCCTACGGGACGAGAAAGCTGGTCGAACTTGGAAGAGCATTGGCAATGGAGCCCTCTCTTCTTCTCCTGGATGAGCCGACCGCCGGAATGAACCAAGAAGAAAAAAAGGATATGATGTTTTGGATCAAGGACATCCGTGACGACTTTCAGATTACTATCATCATGGTGGAACACGACATGAACCTGGTCATGGATGTGTCGGATGAGGTCTTGGCGCTGAACTTCGGCATCAAATTGATTCAGGGGACTCCGCTAGAAGTCCAGAATCATCCGGAGGTTCTGGAAGCCTATTTGGGTAGAGACTAGGAACTCTTTTTCTTTAACGGCCCTGAGAGATGCTTGAGACCAAAAACATAGAAATTTATTATGGAAAGATCATGGTAGTGCGCGGGTTGTCCCTGAAGATAGAAAAGGGAGAAATCCGAGCTATCCTCGGGGCAAATGGTGCAGGAAAAAGCACCACTCTTAAGACCATTATGGGGTATCTGGACGATCAGCCCGAAAAGGGAACTATATGGTTTAAAGGAAAACGCATAGATGGCCTGGAGACCGAACACATTGTTCCTCTGGGAATAGCGTACGTTCCGGAAGGTCGGGAGGTTTTTCCTGAACTGACTTTGAAGGAAAATCTCATGATGGGTGCTTATACTCGCACAGACCGCATGGTCACGGATGACATGGAAAAAGTATTCAGCTACTTTCCGGTACTCAAAGATCGGCTCAAACAGCAAGCAGGTACACTCTCAGGCGGCGAACAACAGATGTTGGCAATAGGCCGGGCTGTCATGTCCAGACCGGAATTGATGATACTCGACGAACCATCTCTCGGTTTATCGCCTCTCCTCGTAAGCGAGATATTTGAAATCATCCGGTACATAAATGACAATGGGACTACCATACTGCTTGTTGAACAGAACGCTCGTAAGGCGTTGAGCGTTGCCCATCATGCTTTCATTATGGAGACGGGACGAATCGTCCTCGAGGGGCCGCCGGCAAAGCTGATGCAGAACGAGGACGTGCAGGAATTCTATCTAGGTGTCAAGAAAGAGACGTCGGTTAAAGGATACCAGAGATATAAGAGAAAGAAGAGGTGGCGCTGATCGGCCCGCAGGTGCCTTGGTTTGAACAAATGACAGAACAGCCTCTGACTGTACCCCAAATGTTTGTGGAAAGGGTATCAAAACATCCTGATAAGGTTTGCCTGCGTTACAAGTACCTGGGTATTTGGCGAGACGTCACTTGGGGACAATACCTTGAAAAGGTAAGGCATGCCTGCCTGGGACTTGTGTCTTTAGGGCTGCAAAGGGGTGATCGGGTAGCTGTTATCGGTGAGAACCGTCCTGAATGGCTCTACGCGGATTTGGCCACCATGGCAGCCGGAGGCGTTACTGTCGGGATTTATACGACTAGTGCGCCCGAACAGTGCGAGTATGTTGTCGAGCACTCTGCTTCAAGCTTCTTTATTGTGGAGGATGAAGAGCAACTTGACAAGGCGCTCTTCTTTAGAGAGCTAACGCCGGATCTTCAGAAAATTATTATTATTGATCCCAAGGGCCTCAGACAGTTCAAAGACCCTATGGTCATAACTTTCGAAGAGCTACTCGATACTGGACGGCAATTAGAAAACGAACAGCCGGCTTTGTTCGATGAATTGGTTCAGAGAACGAAACCGGAAGAAATGGCCCTTATCATCTATACGTCTGGCACCACCGGCCCTCCCAAGGGCGCCGCCCTCTCCCACTCAAACATTCACTGGACTACCTGGTCCGTAGGTCAGGCGGTGGACCTTTATCCATCGGATGAACTCCTGTCTTTTCTTCCTTTGAGCCACATTGCTGAACGGATGTTTAGTGTGTTCTTACCTATCAGGTTCGGGTATACAGTCAGTTTCACAGAAAGCCCCGACACGGTGATGGCCAATTTCCGGGAGATATCCCCCACTGTTATTTTTGCAGTCCCGAGAATTTGGGAAAAATACTATTCCGGAACACGCATCCGCGTGGCCAATGCCACCTGGTTCAAGAGGATCATGTATGCATTAGCCATTGAAGTGAGTTCCCGTTACGCAACTCTGAAGTTCACCGGAAAGAAGATTCCTCTTGGTTTAACGATCTTGAGGTCCGTGGCGAACACTGTAGTCTTTTACAAGCTGCGAGAACGGCTTGGTTTCGAACGAGTCCGGTTGGCAGTATCAGGCGCGGCGCCCATTTCCCCGGATGTGCTTAAATATTTCCACGGTATTGGTATTCCGTTGAGAGAGGTTTATGGGCAAACAGAGGGGACCGGCCCTACCTGTATTCATCAGGGTGACAGCATTGAACTTGGCAATGTTGGACCAGCCTTGCCGGGAGTTGAAGTGTGTATCAATGATGACGGAGAAATACTGGTAAGAGGCGGCAATGTGTTCATGGGATATTATCGGAATCCGGAGGATACAAGAGAAACCCTCGCCGATGGCTGGCTTCATTCCGGCGACGTCGGAGTACTCGATGAGAGAGGCTACCTTAAGATCACTGACCGTAAAAAGGATTTGATCATTACGGCCGGCGGCAAAAACATTGCTCCTCAAAACATAGAAAACCAATTGAAATTCAGTCATTACATTAACGATGCCATAGTCATCGGCGACCGTCTCAAGTTCTTGTCCGCCCTCATAGTAATTGACGAGGAAAATGTTATTCAGTATGCCCAAGACCACAAGATTCCTTTCACGACATACGAGAGCCTGACGAAAACTCCTGAGATCATAGAACTCATCGACAACGAGTTGCAAGAAGTTAACAAGACTCTTTCTCACGTAGAAAGTATTAAAAAGTTTACCATTGTACCGAAAAAACTTTATGAAGAGGACGGGGAAGTCACCCCGACTATGAAAGTCAAGAGGAAATATATAAACGAGAAGTTTGGGGATTTGATAAAGGCAATGTACAAGGGAGGTGGGGATTAGTACATATCATTAACGGCCTCAGGCAGGCGTTGTATTGTCGGCAGGAACATGAAGAGATAATCAAGACCTTTGGTGCCATCAAAAAGGCACCATTTGCTAATATATCCGGAAATGGACTTTTGCCGGCAGCCGTATTTACGCCAACACCCATCCCACTTCTTTAGTAAGTTCGAGCGTCACTGTCGATATTTTGTACCCCGCTTTCTCTTTCCTCACAATGCCGGGCATAACCAACAAGGAGAAAATGGTCATGGACGAACAGCAAATCTACAGAGAATTTATCACCTGGTTGAAACAAAGTTGGTACGATTTGCCTGAATCCGATGAGTTATTGCCGATGATCATGGCTGCATACAGCCTTCAAGATGCGGAACTTTTGACCGGAATGCCCTTTTCCGGAAAGAATCTGGATGATCTGGCTGCTCTCAAACAGATGGACGCCGCGGACCTAAAAATAAGACTGGATGATCTGGCAAGACGAGGCTTGGTGTTTTGCAGCAAGAAGGGCGACTCTTTCCGGTACAGCCTGAATGATTCATTCTTCGTATTCTTGCGTAGCGCCTTCTGGGCAGGACGCACGGAAGAACCCACAAAGAGCATTGCCCCGCATGTAAACAGGTATATGCTAAACGGTCTTTTCGACCAGTATGGGCACGTCACATCAAAGGGACTGCGCACTATCCCCATTCAGTCGACAATTGACGACCCCCGCCAGGTTCTCCCCTACGAAGACGTAGTCAAGGTGTTGGAACAGGAGGACTATTTCTGTGTGTCTACCTGCGCTTGCAAGCATCGCAAGAACTTGGACCCCGACTCGCCCAGTTGCAGGTATCCGGACAAGGTCTGTCTCCACTTTGGCAGACTTGCCCACTACATGGCTGATCATGAACTCGGTCGGGAAATAACGAGGAAAGAAGCCCATGAAGTCTTAAGCCAGGCTGCAGAAGCAGGACTCGTTCACGGCATTTCGAACTGGGTAAACGGCCCGGACACAATCTGCAATTGTTGTCCGTGTTGCTGCCTGTGGTTCGAGGGGTTCCACGTGCTAAAACATTCCAGGAGCTTGGACCCATCAAATTATCGAGTCTATACAAATCCCGAGACGTGCCTTGGCTGCGGTCTGTGCGTTGAACGATGTCCCATGAAAGCTCTCCATCTCGAATCATCATCGGCAGCCAATAACGATTCCGGAGAGATAGCGGTGCTAAAGCCGGATCTCTGTCTCGGGTGCGGAGTCTGCGTGTACAAATGCCCTTCCGACTCGCTTGTGCTGGTGAGACGAGACGAGACGACCGACCCTCCGAACGATCCCAGGGAATATACCCAACGGTTTATTACCGACGTTACGGCTCTCCCTAAACTCGTCCAGGATAAGTTGTGAGTTCGGCAATGAGTATAAACCATGAAAGGCCAACCCTTGAGAGGAACCCCATGGTGGAAAACAATGTGAAGGTCTCCGATCCGATGGCATAATTAGAGAAAAACCCTGTAATAGATCACCGTCCTTGGGGATACTTTGAAGTTCTGTCCGACTGCGGTGACCACAAGGTCAAACGCTTAGTGGTATATCCCGGAAAGAGGCTGAGTTTGCAGAGGCACAAACACCGGTCTGAGCAATGGACCATCGTGATTCATCAGATGGATTTTTGTCAAGTGGGGAGTAGGTGGGGATTGCAGGGAGTATTGGGTATTGATTATGACGTGTGGCAAATGCTTGGCAGTCTTGCTGTGTTCACTTGTTTTTCCATATTGGGCTTGGCCATTTCGCAGATGTTGTCGACGCAGGCTTTACCCCTTCTGTCAATCAAGGAGAACCATGTTGTCTACATGGATTGCCTCGTCATTACGCCTGTAACCGAGGATCCAGTCAATTTCCACAGTTTGCCTACCCTTTATTTTATTAATTTCATCCGCGGAATAGTTGATTAAACCCAGTGCCAGTCTTTTCCCTTGACAGTCGAGGACCACAACAGCCGCACCGGAATCGAAGTCTCCGCTCACGCCCGTAATACCAATAGGAAGCAGACTTTTACCCGAGGACATGATGGCCTTTGCCGCGCCCGCATCCACTGTAAGTTCCCCTTCGGGCTGTAAATTGTAGCGTATCCAGTGTTTTCTGGACGAAATCTTTTCCTTCGCGGGCAAGATGAGCGTGCCGCATGGTTCGGACTCCAGCGCCCGGCCAACAATTCCGGGAGCCTTGCCCTTGACTATTATCATCGGAATCCCGGAGATTCTTACTTTTGCGGCAGCGTCCAATTTTGAGGCCATACCGCCTCGTCCAGACTTTCCCACGGTACCGCCTGCAAGACTTCTTATTTCAGGGGTGATCTCTTCGACAATGGGGATGAGGCACGCGTCAGGATTGGTACGAGGATCGCAGTCCAAAAATCCTTCCATGTCAGTCAGGGTGAGCAGCAAATCAGCATCGGCCATGGTTGCAACCAGTGCGGAAAGATTGTCGTTGTCTCCGAGTTTTATTTCATCTATAGCGACGGTATCATTTTCATTGATGATGGGGACAACACCCCAAGACAGAAGTGTGGTGAGAGTGTTTCGGGCATTCAGGTATCTCCTTCTGTCGCTAAAGTCATCCTTTGTGAGCAGCATCTGCCCTACCCGCACGCCATGGAGCCCGAAGGCAGCTTCATAGGCTTTCATGAGCCGGCTTTGACCAACAGAGGCGGCAGCCTGTTTCTGGGGGATGGTCCTGGCTCCTTCTTTGAGGTTCATACGACGCACTCCGGCGGCAACAGCCCCCGAGGACACCATTATGAACTCTTTTCCGAGTTTGACATGACGGCACACATCGTCGACTATGCCCCGGATGATACGATGATCCAACCCCTTGTCTGTGGTCACGACACTGGATCCGAGCTTTAAGACCACTCTTCTCACCGAGACCAGGATTCCCTTTCTTATGGCGGAATTATTCATGCGGACCTTCGAGTTGCTTGAACCAATTCGGTAACACGGTTCAAGAGACTCCTAAGTCCTTCTCCTGAGACAGCGGATATCTCATGTACGTACAAACCGTCATTTTCCAATAAAACTCGTAATTGCTTGGCCGCAAGCTGGTTTTCAGGTAAGTCCATTTTAGTTACTACTGCTATCATGGGTTTTTGTAACATATCAGTACTGTATGAAGCCAGTTCGTTCATGACGATGGCAAACCTCTCTTCAGGCCCAGGAGTTAACTCGGGCGACGGGTCTATCAAGTGTAGCAGGATTCTTGTGCGCTCTATGTGGCGCAGGAATCTATCCCCCATGCCCGCGCCTTTATGCGCGTTAAGGATGAGACCTGGAATGTCCGCCATAACAAATCCACGTCCATCCCCCCCAGTGACCACCCCCAAAACCGGGACTTTCGTAGTGAAGGGGTAATCAGCCACCAAAGGTCGGGCATTGCTCACCCTGGACAGGAGCGTGGACTTTCCGCTGTTGGGTAAGCCCACCAGTCCCACGTCCGCTATCAATTTCAGTTCCAGAAGAATTAACCTTTCCTCTCCTGGAGTCCCTTCTTCAAATTTCCTGGGGGCGCGATTGCGTGGCGTAGCGAAACGGGCATTACCTCTTCCGCCTCGTCCTCCTCTTGCAACCAGGACCTTGCTTTCAGGAGTGTTCAGATCAGCTATCAGGGCGCTCGTCTGTTCATCTTTCACAAGTGTGCCGACTGGCACCCAGACGATAAGATCAGGAGCAAAACGACCGTGCCGGTTGCTTCCCTTTCCATGTCGGCCGTCCCGGGCCGCGTATAGCTGCTGGTACTGACAATCCAGAAGAGTGCCGAGGGATCGGTCAGCCAGAATAATTACGTCACCCCCCTTGCCGCCGTCACCTCCGTCCGGTCCTCCTTTAGGCACAAAGGCCTCACGACGGAAACTTAAACATCCCCGCCCTCCTTGGCCTGACCGAACCTTGATTCTGGTTTGATCCACGAATTTCAAAACTGCACTCGCACCAAATCAGTCCTTCCGTGGAACTCTGCGGCAAAAGAGGCCGCCCTACTTGGACCTCTCTCAATGATGTGACGAACGGTAATTGGAGTTAGGACCTTGACACACGATTTCTTAACGAGGCGTCGGCATCCTTAGGCCTGGAATGCATGCGTATGAAGTGGAATCAAGAAAGCGTTCGTGGCTGCCCGTCAACATCACTGCGAGAAATGCGACTGGTATTACTCATTCTGCGGGAAGAATCGCGACGCGTTTGCGGTTACGGTCCTTGCGTTCATATTTGACGATCCCATCGATTTTTGCAAATAGGGTATAATCTCTTCCCATGCCAACGTTTTCTCCGGGATGTATGACCGTGCCTTTCTGCCTCACCAGGATGCTGCCGGCCCGAACTTTTTGTCCGCCGAACCGCTTGACTCCCAGGCGCTGACCAGGGCTGTCCCTTCCATTCCTGGAACTTCCTCCTGCCTTCTTGTGAGCCATCTGTTTACTCCTTTTGCTATGCGGGGCTCTGTTCGGGAGCGATCGCCGTCATCACTTCCGTCATGCCGGACAAAGGGGTTTGAACAATCTCTTCTATTTTGAGCAGAGTGTACCATTGCCTGTGGCCTTGTTTCTTGTGGTAACCCTTGCGCTTCTTTTTCTTGAACACCACTATCTTGCGGTCACGAGCGGTCCGCATTATGGTGGCCTTAACTGAAGCGTTGTCCACAAAAGGCCTCCCCAAGTCTATACCATCGGGGGTGGACAAGGCGAGGACTTGATCGAGTGCGATTTCTGATCCGGGATCCCCGGGAATTTTTTCGATTTTGAGTTGTTCTCCGGGTTGGACCTTGTATTGCTTGCCGCCGGTTTGCACAATGGCGTACATAACTATCCTCCTGAATGATAACATGGTATTAAAGCATCCAGGCGCAGGCCTGTCAATAAAAAATGCGACCTAGAGAACATGGAAACAACGGCAGGTGAATGATCAAAGCTGACAAAACATTCTCTTTCGGCAAGAACTGGGAAAGTTTCCTGAAATCCATCGATGATGAGCGAATCAAGGTTGCTGAGGATTCTCTCACTGATTTCGTGAACGTCAAGGATCTCAGCGGTAAGACCTTTCTGGACATAGGCTGCGGGAGCGGTCTTTTTTCTTACGCCGCGTTTAATCTTGGCGCCTCACAGGTGGTGAGTTTCGATGTAGACCCGTTCAGTGTGAAATGTTGCCGGCACATGTACTCATTGGCAGGAAGTCCTTCGAATTGGCAGGTTTACGAAGGATCAATCCTGGACAAAGCTTTCATAGGTCGTTTTGGCACATTTGACGTGGTGTATTCATGGGGGGTGCTACACCACACGGGAGCGATGTGGGAGGCCTTGAAGAACGCTGCGACCCTAGTCAGTCAGAACGGGTACCTATACATAGCTCTATACAACAAGATCCTGGACAGGAACGACGCCACCCATTGGGTCCATTTGTTCTGGCTGAAGGTCAAGAGGGCCTACAACGGGTATCCCAAATTCGGTGCCTATGTGCTGGAGCCGTTAGCCATGTCGGCGTACGTCGCCATGTTATTGGCTAAACTTAAGAACCCCATCACTCACGTCAAGAATTACAAATCACACAGAGGAATGAGCTGGCGAACGGATACGACCGACTGGATTGGAGGTTACCCTTACGAATTCGCCACTGTGGAAGAGGTGTTCAGGTTTTTAAAAGGAAAGTTTCCGACGTTCGACCTTATAAACATTAAAGTTACGAGCGGAAGAGGCCTCAACTGGTATTTGTTTCAGAGAGATAATTAGTTGGGTGAAGGCTGAGACGGCTATCGTACCCCTTTGGGCGATCTGATTTCTACCCTCCACTTAAGGAATGACATTTTCACTGTCCGCCTACATAGTCTCCATTTTATGTTGACAATACATAATCGGCCTAATAATATTAATCGATTATGTATGGGAACTAATGAGCAAGGCAGAGGTGTCAGGATACATGAGTGTAAGAATCCGTTTAGCAAGATACGGCGCCAAGAAGAAACCTTTTTACAGGGTGGTCGCAGCCGATTCTCGGTTTGCGCGGGATGGCAGATTTCTTGAAGTACTTGGCACGTATGATCCAAGAAACAAACTAAGTGGGCTTAACTTGAATCTGGATAAAATTCGTGCCTGGGATTTACGAGGAGCTGAGTTCACGACCACTGTGAAAAAACTCATCAAGCAGTCTGAAAGCAGAAAAAGTCCTTCAGAATAGGCTCTTACTAATCCGACGGCTGTTCACAATCCAAAGGAGTCGCTTTCGGAGAAAGAGAGGATTCTAATGAAGGAACTGGTTGAATATATTGCCAAAGCGCTTGTGGACAATCCCGACGAGGTATCTGTGACGGAGGTGGAAGGTGATATCACTTCCGTGATCGCTTTGAAAGTGGCCAAATCAGATCTAGGGAAAGTTATTGGAAAACAAGGTCGTACGGCCAGGGCATTTCGCACCATACTCAGCGTGGCCTCCACCAAAGCCAAAAAAAGGGCTGTACTTGAGATCGTGGAATAGGTGCGGCGGCAACAAACTCACGGGAACCGGCATCCTGCCGGTCCCCAGATACTAAAAATGTCCTTGAACGGATTGGTCGTGATCGGTCAGGTGCTGAAGGCCTTCGGAATCAAGGGGGAAATCAAAATCCGCCCTTTTACTGAATCCATGGAAGCCTTCGAAAAGTCGTCCACACTGATCTTTGAGGATTCCTCGTACAAAGTCTTAGGAGTTCGAGACCACAGGGGCTCCGTGTTAGTGTCCCTTCAGGGCGTTGATACTCCTGAAAAGGCGGGGCGGCTGTCGGGGATTTTGGTCAGGACCGACGCAAAGAATCTGCCGCCGAAGGAGGAGGATGAATACTACTGGTTTGAACTTATCGGGCTGAGTGTTTTCACGGTACAAGGAATTGATCTGGGACAAATCACCCACATCACGCCCACGGGCGCGAACGATGTCCTGCATGTCCAGGGAACCTATGGAGAGGTACTGCTGCCGCTGATTGATGACGTGGTCCTTGAGGTAATTTTAGACGAAGGAAGAATGATTGTGGACCCTCTGGAAGGACTCATTCCGGATGCTTGATATAAAGACCCTGACAATATTCCCTGAGATTTTCAATTCCTTCTTGTCTTATGGCAATCCGGCCCGAGCAATTGAGAAGGGATTATTGAGTTTTGAGGCAATTGACCTGAGGGATTTTACTGAAGACCGGCACAGGACTACGGACGATTATCCTTACGGTGGGGGTCAGGGAATGATTATGAAACCTGAGCCTATCGTAAAGGCGATTAAGTGCTTGCGGCCAGTCATGAACAAATCGAGGGTGATTCTTATGACCCCCCAGGGTAGGCTTTTAACCCAGAGCATTGCTGAAGACCTGGCTGCTCTGGAAAGTATTCTTCTCATCTGCGGTAGATATGAAGGGGTTGACGAGAGAGTTCGGTGTTATGTCCACGATGAGATTTCCGTGGGGGACTATGTTCTGTCCGGAGGAGAGACAGCGACAATGGTTTTGGTTGATGCGGTAATCAGACTGATTCCAGGAGTATTGGGTGTGGATAGCCATGTCGAAGGAGAGTCCTTTTACAACGGCTTGCTTGAATATCCTCAGTATACGAGGCCGCGGGTGTTCGAAGGCATCACTGTACCATTAGTCCTTCTGGAAGGACATCACGAGAAAATTCGAAGATGGAGAAAAAGTCAAGCCCTGGCCAGAACCTTGGAAAGAAGACCGGATCTTTTGAAATCAAGAGTGCTGGAGGCAGAGGAGCAACAACTTCTTGAGGAAATTCAGTCAGAAGATTATTTTAGGCCGATGGAGAACCATCATGAATGTGCTTGAACAGATAGAAAAGGAACAGATGAGGTTGGACCTGCCCGTATTCCGCTCCGGCGACACCGTAAAAGTGCACGTCCGAATAGTGGAAGGGACTAGGGAAAGGATTCAGGTGTTTGAAGGGGCAGTCATTGCAATAAACAGGAAAAGCGCGAGGAGCAGCTTTACCGTCAGAAAGGTTTCTTACGGTATAGGTGTTGAGCGAGTGTTCCCTCTCCATTCACCCATGATCGATAAGATAGAAGTGGTCAATCAAGGAAGGGTGCGGCGGTCCAAAATCTACTATCTGAGGAAATTGAGAGGAAAAGCCGCTCGTATTAAGGAACGGGGATATCGTGCCGACAACAGGTAACTTTAGTCTGTCTTGACAATGGGACGGATAACGGGTCAAAAACACTTACCCACTTGGCTATTCGAGGAAAAGGCCCGCAGTTTGGGATATTCAAACATCGCGGGTATCGACGAAGCTGGTCGAGGTCCCTTGGCTGGACCGGTCGTAGCTGCCGCGGTGATCTTTTCCTCGTCAAATCCCATAGTAGGGCTGAATGATTCCAAGCTGCTCACTGAACAGGCACGCCAAAAACTATTTGATCAGATCAATCTGAGCGCTCTGGTCGCCGTGGGTATTGTGTCGCCCCAGATAATCGACCAAATTAACATTCTGCAAGCAACTCGACAGGCAATGGCTCAGGCTGTAAAGAAACTCGAACCGCCGCCTGACTACCTGCTCATAGACGGTCCAATCTCACTTGATCTCGATGTCCCTCAACAGAGCATCGTGAAAGGTGATCAACTGAGTGTTTCAGTTGCCGCAGCCAGCATAATTGCAAAGGTCTCTCGTGACCTCATCATGACGGATCTGCACAAGCAATACCCTCATTACGGATTTGATCGACATAAAGGCTATCCCACAAAGGAACACATTCGGGCCATCATGACATACGGGCCTTGTCCAGAACACCGCAGGAGCTTTCGCGGTGTGAAGCTTTCCTAAAATAGAAAGCCTTGGCTTAGTGCTCCAGACATCTATTCTTCGATTTTCAAGTTTTCGAACGGTTCCAATCTGACGTCGGGAGACGAGTAGAGGCCTCTAATGCGAAACGTAGTGGTTAGCGTCTTTCCATCCCTGGTAATCAGACTTCCAAACAGCCCGGAAAATATCGCATCGATGCCTACCAGGGGAGAGACATCCATCCTGAAATCTACCCGTTCCTGGCCACCAAAGTACATTCCGGAAGAGTCGACCCGAGCAGCGTCCGAGAGGAGTTTCAAGTCCTTGACTTTCCATTTGTTGTCAAAGACTTCCATTTTCCACGTCAACCTATGAAAGGGTAGCCCCTGGCCTATAAGATCAGGAAGCCGACCTCTGAGAAATGAACCCAAGTTCACTAGAGAGAACAGCTTGGACAAAATGTCGAATCGATTTATGACCCCATCATTCATACGTACTTCAATATGTCCGGTCTTGTACAACCCTCTACCGTCCCAACTCGGTCCAAGACTCCATCCCAGATGTCCTTCAGCGATCATATCTCCGCTCACTCGTAACCATGCAGGGTCAGATACGATCATCCTCTCCATCTTCAATCGGTCTCCCTGAAAATCCAGCACAAGCGGTTTAGAGGTATTATTGCTGATGTCGAATAGGGCTGATCCTCTCAATATCCCGTCAGCAAAATTCGCCTGCCAACTCGGTACACGAATCAGACCATTGTTTCCCTCTAAGTTAGCCCGGAAATCTGAGAAGGTCCTCAATCCGGTCTGTCCCTTTGCCACCCTGACAAAGCCGGTGCCTTTGCTTCGAGCAAGAAACCTGATTACTGGGTTAGTCCTGATGTAATCACCCCAACTCATCCTAATCATCTGGCCGGGCGGGGCCGTGAAATCCGTGGTATCCAGAAAGGAGGATTCCAGCAAAATTTCCAGTTTCGGGGCCTCAAAATCGGTTACGGTCATGGTGCCCGATATCAGTGAACTGCCTACTCTTGCCCGTTCCAGATTTAACTGCATGGATTTTGCCCGGTGTCTGAGCGATCCCGTTAGGCCTTCAGAACGCTTATGCATGCCTGGAAGTCTCAGGGAAAGGTGGCTGAACAACACATTAGCCTCTATGCTAATAGGCAAGGAGTTGCCAAAGCTTATTGCCGCATCCCCTTCAAGACGTCCTCCTGGCTGAAGTTCGAGATTGGAATGGAAATATGGTGTTAAGACCGCGGTAGGTATTCCCTTTGGAGGAAGATTGACAATGACCGATACCTTTTTGTCCTCTCTAATGGAGGCTTTTCCAGAAATCCTTGACTTGTCCAGAATGAGTGCAGCGTCGTCCAGGTTGATGCCGGAAGCATCTCGAATCCCTGACAATTCCAATCTCAGCGGAATTCCTGCTTTTTTGTCAATAATCAGGCCGAGATTTACCGCGTTTCCTTTCAGGTCCACTATGGAGGAAAAAGTCAGTTCGGAAATTTTCCCTTTCAAGTTTACTGAAACAGGGACGAGTCCCAATGCCGTAAAATTGGACGGTATCATGTCTAGTTTCTTGAAATCTGCAGGATTGAGCTTAATCTCCCCGCCCACATCAATATTGTCCTGTAGGACGCTGCCCTTCACCACAAAAGGACTGACGCCGAGCAGTCCCTTGATGTCTGACGAAGTTGCCCCGCTACTGCGAAACCTTACTGAACCATTGATTTTTTTTAGCGGCAGGGGAAGTCTGTTAGGACTGCATTGAAAATCTTCAAAAGCAATACGACCTTTCATATCAGGACGCAGGAGATTTCCTTTCAAATCCAGCGTCACTGAAACAGTCCCACCGGGATCATTAAACCACCCAGACAATGTTCCCAGGTGCGCAGCGACGATTCTGTTCTCAAGGATGGGTTGCAGGTCTTGCGCCTCGGCTTTCGTAGAAACAAATAAGTCTACACGAGGAGAGCTTTTCAGATTTACAATCCAGCCGTTTAGAACGATTGGAGAGTTTCCAACGGTAAGGCTTATTCCCTTAAAGACTATTTCATCTGAATTCAGCCTGATTTCACCCGTTGCATTACTAACCGGCAAACCGATCCCTGGGAAGAAACCGGAAATTTTGTCCAGAATGGCTACAAGTTCGAGAGTTCCGTGCGGGCTTAACCCTCTGGATATCTCTGAGAATCTTCCCGTCCATCCCCCTTTGGTGATGACTGCATGGCCCTTTAGACCTGCATCCATCAAGCGTACTCTGTCCTGAGGGGAAATTAGACGAGAAGGTATTAGCGGGAAAATTTTCTCCAGGTCCAAATCAGCCTTTCGAACGGCCAAACTCAGTACTGGATCAGAGGTGGTGGTGTCTGTGGCCTTTACCACCAGAGACAGGTTAATCCCAGGCGCTGAAACCTCTGTCAGATCAAGATTTACCGTGTTTGACGACCCCTGAACTAAGAAATTTGCACCTGCTTTGTCCAGGGGGACGTCGCCAATAAAAATGTTGCCTCGCTTAACACGGACATGGGTAAGTCCCAGAAATCCGGAGGCCGTCCAGTCTGTTCCGGTCCCGCTGAATTCGGCATTGAAATCAACAGACCCATCCGAAAACGGCCAATGGAGGCCAAGAAGAGACGCGAGAGTTTGAAAAACGGGTAATGGAAGGCTGGAAGCTTTCGTTTGGCCCACGAAATTCCGACTCCGCCCCGTCCAAAGATCTCCTGAAAATCTTCCGGAAATATCCAGAGTCCCTTCTTTTCCTGCATGAGATATAACTCCCTTTAAGGAAGCACGATCTACGCCGGTACGAGTCACATCCTCTGCCCAAAGGTTAATTTGTGAAAAAAGGACCTTCCCACGGTGCGGATGCTCTGGAGACTCAGAAAGGATAACGACGCCGCCTGTTAGTTCGAGCCTGCGAATCTTAGCATAAATCAAGGTCTGAACAGCCGGTGGCAAGACAGTGGGCTCGGAATCCTGTCTAACTCTTGATCGATCATGAATAAAAAAAGATGGCCGCAAGAACTCCGCTTTGTTAACAAGGAGCATTCCCTTTAGAAGATGCCCCAAGCTAATTTCACAAACAACCTCGGGAATATGAATCGTCAGTGCTATTCCAGGTTTGTCCAAGATTTTGACATTGTGGATGGAAATCCTGCCTGTGGCCGTAGACATCCAATGAAGGTCGGCGGAAGAGAAAGAAATTTGTCGTCCCAAAGCTTCTTCTAAACGGGGAACAAGCAACCACGCAGTACGGGTACCATCCAGTCCGAACCTGATGAGAAGGAATAGCCCGGTGCAGACAAAGAAAACCGTCAACAAGATCGCGACCAACAACTTAGCAATCAACTTGACGGAACGTCCTTTGAGCGCAGGCGTTTGGGGGTTGGCATGAGTCATTGAGGAGACAAGAAGCGCAGGGCTAACTCCGACGATACACGGGACGAAAATAGGATAGAGAATTTACCTGTTAGACTCACCTAAAAATAGGGACTTATCGCTCCTGGATAACGGGACGACCGTAAAAAGTCTTTCTGCAATAGAGAAAGACGCATCGGGTCTTAACATTCAACAACTTGAAATGATGGCCAATATGGCTTGGGAGAAAAGCTCAACCTTATGAGCGCTATTGTTTCGTGCGTTTCTTCAGTCGTGAAATTTTCTTTCTTAGAATATTGAGCCGTTCCCTTGAGGCTCCACCACTTCGTTCGTCGTTCCTGCTTGTTCTCATCTCGGTGACCTGAAGTTTCACCGCCCTGACACCATCGGTCTTCTTTTTTGTTTCCGGCGCGCTGATGCCTTTGACTTCCCTGAGAGCTGACATGATCTCTTGTTTGTTCATACCGTGAATACCCTGAACATTAGGGATTTTGAGGGCTTCCTCCCGCAACTCCTTGATAGTCCATCGTTCCAGGGGCTTTTCTTTCTTTTCTTCCGGTTCTTTCTCTTTTTTACTCATATTACCTCCATGGACTATGTGAGCTGCCTTGGTGTTCGAATGACAAGCCTCATCCTGGGCATGCCAAGATCCGATTCTTGCTTAACCGACAAGGCCTTTGCTCTCGCCCAAGTCACTTTTCGTAAAATGCAAAAAAGTCTTTGGCATATCCTTGGTCATAGCGTTTCATCGTGTATTGTAACTGTTCGGGAGAAAGTCTATCGCGTTTTAGAATCTTATTATTCTCGCCTCGGAAATAGAAATTACAGACTATATTGTGGATATTTGCATCTCCATGTATGGCTTTCTTGCAACCGGCCAGCACAAGAGCCCGGGCAAGGTCCCTGGTCCCTACGTGATGCCCCATGGCAAACACTAAATTCCCATCATCCTTTATGCCAAAGGCGGTTCGGTTCGCAAGGTACCACGCCTTGTTTCCCATGGTGCTTCTACCCTGGGTGTCTATAAGAAAACCGCCTAAACCGATTTCTGCTTCCTGCTGTTTGCCGTTTTTCCAAACTTCTTCTACAATCGCACCGTCTTTGACTATAAGATGGCGCAACTGACGGGCATCCTTTACCAGGGACAAAGGAATGTCATCCGTCCATTCAAGGACGTCGACCGAGTCGTCGTTATAAATCACCATGGATGCCATTCCAGGAACCATGGGATAAACGACCTGGCCTCTGAATATGGCTCCTGCGCCACGTGAATGCTGTTGCATCCACATGGCATTCGTTATTGCCACAATCTTCGTTAGGTCTTCATTTTGAGGCAAATGGGAAATCTGGTATATTCCGGGCTCAGTCTGACCTATGAATAGTCGAGATCTAATCCGGCTCATGTCGAAAACGGCCATATATACTACGGAATTGGGGAAGTCCAAACTCGGACGATAAACGGTCTTGTAAGCCAACGGACGACCATCTGAACCAACTGGCAAATCCTGACTGATCCATACTCCTTCATTCTCCAACTTCGGTGAAACGTAAAGAGGAGCAATTTCTGGAGGCCGGGGAAACAGAGGATCAGTTTCGGGCAATGCGTCTTTGGCGGCAGGTGGCTCGTCCGCTACCGGTTCCGCCTCAAGACTTTCATCGCGGTTTACGTTGGGCAATCGGGTTAGAATGTGATCCAGCCATTCCGGCACCTGAGAGTCTAGTGACTCCTCAATGTCTCGCTCGGTGTTGACGCTTTCCGCGCTAATCCTTGCATGTCTTTGAAGTGACAAGCCAAGTTCTTCCGCGGCCAACTGCGTTGACAAGAGCAATATCACCGCTGTGATTACAAAAAGTTTTCTTGACGTAGAATCCACCATCCTCCACCATCGCAGATACAAGAACTTAATGAATTGATCCAAGCCAACATACGACCTTGGGTGTTTGAGCCAAGTTAAAAGCCGGCGCCATCGAACTGAAAAACGGACCAGTTATCCTGCTCCGGATCACGAGTGTCGGTGTAGGCCGGTAACTGCGGTCCCGCGCCATCAGCAACGACCAGAAAGCGAAACACACTTCAGATCAATAAGTTTGCTACAAAAAAGTAATATAGCAAAATTGAACGAGGAAAACAAGCCTAGTTCGCCTAGGCACTAAACACGTCTATCGAACTTATTGTCGATACGGATCAATAGAATATGGTTGAACAAGATAATGTCAAGCTTTTTTAATTGATAAGCCACTGTAATATTGATACTAGCAGAAATACTACAAATATTGATATGTTATTTCATAGGATAAGTGACAAAAAAGATATCATGCTGTTACGAAATAATATAATAATCTGAAAATATCAATTAATTATTATGGATCTGTCAGAGATTAACCTGAATATTCCCTGGCAATGCCCCATCCACAACAGAAAAACTTTCTATGGTAATCCGATAAGTCCGCTCACGTCTGCGGGCAGAAAATCGAGGAGCATGAAAATTTTTTCCTCCAGCTTAATGGTTTCTTCTTTCATTTCCAAAAGTTTGCGTACAGCCTTATCGGACCTTCCGTAGGTCTGCTCCAGATAGACAAACCTCTCTGCAAGGCTCACTATCTCGTCATGCACGACGCGCTTGTCTGCATAAAACACCACGTGTTCCTCAGCAACGGGGCGGTCTTTTGGGCCTCTGAGAACCACGTGCTGTACAATTATGCGCGCTACGCTCTGGAGGCCCTCCTCTCCCAGTATCTGCTCGCCCCTGAGATCGTGGTAGCCTCCCCCCTCCACTATGCAGGGGTACTTGCCGATGTCATGAAGCAGACAGGATGCCCTTAAGAGGGCCATATCAACATGATGATCCTGTCTCAGCAGGCCTCGCCCCACCAACTTCGCTACTTCCCAGACCTTTATAGAATGTAGAATGATATGATTGGGGGTGTGGTATTTCTCTAGGAGTTCCAGGCACTCTCGCTCGTCAGGTATGGTCTCAACACTCATTTGAAACTAATTCTGTACGCAGGATTGGACTCGGTGTGTTCCAGAATGGTGGCCCCGGTTGGAAAAATTATACCAAGGATGGTCTCTTGAGAAAACCCCGGGGCCGTAACAGGCACAACAATAAAGAAGAAACTGTTGTCGATAACAACAGAGGTTGACACGGGTGTCAGAAGATCACTCCAAGTTCGACATAGGGTCCCTGGCTGGTGGCTTGGATCTTTCTGTCTACGTTGAAGACCCATTCGGAACTTCTGAAACGGTATCCTCCGGTCACGTAAAGCCGAATCTGTGATCCGCATCCATTGTTGAATTCCGGAAAGAATTTCCCCTGAAAGTCTAGGTACATGCCGTTCTGTTTCTGCAAAAAGGTGTAAGCGCCTTTGAACTTTACGAAGATACCGTATCCCGGACCATATTCTCCGGTACCACCCGCGCCCATAAGGAATTCGGTAGTTTCCTGGGAGTCGCTTGCCGTTGCGCTTTCCATGCGCAAGTTTTCAACCCACATTTCACCCAGTAAGAGTCCACCGACTCGATAGTTGTACCCGAGCACAAAAAAGCATTCGCCTTCCAATCGATGCACAGACGTGTTCGACTTAGCTCTGACAACGGTTCCTGAAGGAAAAATCGTGTTCCCGACTCTGAAGTCCACAGGGAGGAACCCATTTCCGTTGTCTTCACGCGGAATCATGTAAGAATACGTCAAGGCAAGAGTCGGCACAACACGCAACGCTGCGTAAATCTCTGCTACCAGCGTGTTCTGGGCAAAGTTGAGATCTCTTATAAAATCGATGTCCGGTCCTCCGTTCCAAAGGATCCTTAACGAGTTGCCGCTGTAATAGCCTCGTCCTCCTCCTTCAAAGGCAAGAGATCTGCACTGGTTTGTAGGAGGGCACGGTCTCATAAAGAAAGGCTGGGGGAAAGGACTACAACCTTGCGGTGGATACGCGGGGCCAAGGGCGGGACCTGACGGACCCCTGGGAGGTCCAAAGGACTGGCCGCAGCCTCCGAATTCGGCAGAGGCCAGAATGAAAAGGGCGGCTCCCAAAAGTAGGGCCAACGTGTATAATCTATTCATGAGCGACCATAGACCTCCTGAAATCTGCTGTTTCATTAATTATATCAGAAATAAAACATAAAAGTCAACAATCATATTAATTAATATTAACAACTTTTATGGATAATTGATGTATATATTTAATAAACCTAAGAGTCTACGCAAACCGATGATGACGTGCTGGTTATTGATTTGTCAGATTAGGGTCAAAAATGACGGTTATTCTTTTTCTTGTTCGAAATGTTGGCACGGGAACTCTAAACTATAGATGAAAAATCGTCCCTAACCCGTTGACACGCATCCAGTAAGGGTGAGGTTAAGGCCAGGATTGAAATATCTTTGCAGATAGTGTAACATCCCCATCGACTGTGAGTAGTGACAGGAGTGGCCAAGCCACTCTAATGATGTGCACCTTCGACTTGGTTACAGACGCGACTTCGCTACTAAATGTTCTGAAGTTCGCTTGGTTGCGATACAACTGTACAAGGAACTCACGCTCTATGTTGCGAGAACACATTACCGACATCATGACTCGATGGAACCCGAAAGAAAGGCGCGGGGACAAATATGATCCCGGTATTTTTCTGGAAACCCCTGAGCAGGCTCGAAAGCTGATTCAACATTTGCAACAGGAAATCAGCAAGGCTCGTAAAGAGGGGAATCCAGAATTGGCCGATGAAGTGGGTGAAATTTTGAGCAGAGTTGAGTGTCTTTCAAGGAAATTTTTTCGCTGGGAGGACAACATATTGCGTATGCTGGAAACCCAAGACTTGAGAGAGATCAAGAAACTCCCTTTAGGATTCTGAACAGTTCGAACTTGTTTTGTAGCTTATTGACAACGTCGGCCTGGATAGGAAGGAAGACGTGTGCGGTCATGACTGATCTCGTCAATGGTTGACGCCGTGATTTCTTCAATATATTTCAACTCGAAGAATAGCGAGTTTTTTTGGGGCTCAACCATGACCCAGGGGAACAAACATGGATTATGAAAGTATGAGTGGGCAAGAAATTATCAATCGTCTTAGAGAAATAGACGACTATATGGACAATGTTGTCGTATTCTGGGGCGGCAAGAAGGAGCTTAGAGAAACCCTCGCCCTAGTGGCGAACAACAAGGGCAAGGAATATACTGAAGAGGAAGCACTGAACGCTTCTGTTATTCTGGAAACCCAAGGTGCCTTTGACGAGTTTATTCAGATGGTTCAAGATTCGTTCGAACGCGGTGGAATTAATTATATGTTGTCGGAGAAAATATCCGCGATCATGCAAGAGGTAGCGGACCGTAGCCGCAACATGTTGTGAGCCTTGAGCGTTCTTGAGACACGGGAGGCGCAAAAGGTCTTTGGAGTACTACTCTAGCAGGCTATGGCAAAAAAAGTCATAGAATTAATCATTAGTATGGCAACTTCCACCAAAATAGTTTAAAATATTGGTCCAACTCAAAGGAGGTTGAGTGGTGAACCCTCGCCCATCGGCGCTGTTGAAAGGAACTCGTACACGTGGTTAGAAAGAGCAAGTTCATCGGTCAATCGATTTCCATAGTGATGATTCTGTCTCTGATAGGCTGCCTGGCGTCTGCAAGTCGCGCTTTGTCCCAGGATGTTGATCCACAATGCACGGTGACCAAAGACAAATGGGAGCAAATTCACCAGGATCTCAAAGACAAACTGAATAGTTACATTGCGGTTCAACAGTTCCCCGTAGAAAAGATCACTCAGCATTCTCTTGTAACAAACTCATCAGGCAAGTCCATTGCAAAACAGATTTCGGATGCTTTGCAGGTAAAGGATGATATCTTGAATGTAAAGAGAACAGAATGCCGGGATCTCATGAATCTTGAAAATCAGGCGTTTTCGGAACTGCAAGAGTGTATTTCCACTGGGAAATCAGTTAGAAATAAAGATGTTAGCGCATTACAGAAAAAACATCGTGCGCTTATCGACAAAGCATTACTCGCCCTCGCCGAAGTGAAAGAAGTTGAGGGGAGAGAGACCATTTTGCCTTATTCTGAAGCGAGCCAGGGTGACCCGTACCGTCGCAGCGTCAACAATTATTGGCAGAGTTATGAACAAATGTATCGACGCTGGATGGGTTACTGAGCTACTCCAAGATTTTTTGTAATTCTGAACACTAAATAGTCTTGCCCGCCTAACAAGAAAGCTACTCACTCCCATGACAAATCAGGTGCTCGGGGACATCTGGGTGATTGGTAGAGACCTGTGAAAGACGTCGTAAAAATTTTGAGTTTTAGACGGAACGCAGCCAAATCAGTGACAGACCCTTCTCTGCGCAAGGCGATACGAGCCGCAACGGATTTGCTCAGTTCTAAGAGGCAGCAGGGAATGATGTCGGTGCCGTTGGAGTCGTGGCGTGACGCGGCGTCGGAAATTCGATTCAAAGTTCTGAAAGACCTGCCCTCGTACGTTGACGCCTTTGCCGGAAGTGCCACAAGGGCGGGAGCCGTAGTATATCGAGCGCGCGATGCACAGACTGCCAACGATATAGTCTTTCACATTCTCAGAGACCGCGATGTGACAAGAATCGTCAAGTCTAAATCCATGGTGACTGAAGAAATTCACCTCAATCAGTATCTTGAATCACGAGGAATGGAGGTCGTAGAAACTGATCTGGGAGAATACATCGTGCAACTGGCAGGGGAAGCACCCTATCATATTCTGGGACCTGCCATTCATAAGACTCGGCAACAGATAAACTTGGCTTGGAAAAAATACCGCCATGGCCCTGGAATCTCAGTTGGTTCGATTTTGGAACACTAATCCGCATTAATTTTGAGGTACTTTGTTTTTCCTGGAATAATGTACGATTGAACTCAGTGAGGAGTTGAATCTGGATATCTCGATCAAGAACAGTGCCTTACAGCCCTATTTTAACAGTGTATCGGCTGTCTCTCGAGGCGAGAGGCTGGCAATTCTGCTTTTTGTCTTTACCTGTATTCAGGCAGCTTTTCTTCAACCCAATGTGACCCTTGTCCCTGGAGAAAGGGCAAAGCTTTTTACGGGGCTACTGTGTGCCTTGAGCTTGGCCGCTTGTGTATTATTCGTAAAGAGACCCGTGAGGTGTGGCAGCATTCCCGAAATATCAGTATCTGTTATATTGAGTGTTCTGATTATTTTAAGCGGTCTCATGAGTTGTACGGCACTCTCCTCGTCATTCAGGGGTTTGGTGGTGGTCGCCTCGGCTGCAGGTGGCTTTTGGTGTGCCAGAATGCTGCTTGACACCGATGCGCGCCAGGCTCTGTTCACTCAGTTCTGCACGATTATTCTTGCGGCAATAATTGCGTTGAGTATTCTGGGACAGCTTCTTTCCGGCGACATTGTACATTTCCTGGATGTGAACCCGCATCCCATCGCATGTCGGGTTCTTATTCTCTATTTCGCTCCTCTGGCCTTGATCCTGAGAGGTGGTAGACCGGGCGTAATCTTGGGCGTCTCGTTACTTTGTCTGAGTTACGTGGTATTTTTGGTAAGTAACTTAAGATCCGCCGCTTTGATTCCTGTTGCTCTGGGAGTAATAGCAGTAATTTTTGGAACCATACGCCTCAGATATTTTGCTGCGCTTCTCGTCCCACTAATATTGATACTTGGGATTTTCTTTCATTCGCTGCCGGCCGTGAAAATAGGACTCGATTACGAACCGGCTTATTATCGGGCCGAAAATTATCCGTTTTCATGGCACATTGCGAAGAAGCATCCAATTTTAGGTATAGGACTCAGGGCTCCTAGAGAAGATTATCTCGAAGATTATGAGATCAGGTATCCCTATGTAAATAAAGAGACATTTCGTGAGTCCGTCACCCGGATAGTGACTTCCGAAAATATCTTCCTAAATTTCATGGTTGATTTAGGATTCCCCTTCTTGATCCTTTACACCGCGTCCATTATCATTTTGCTTTTCAGGTTGATTCGCGTTGCCAGAAAAAAGGACTCTCAAAACTACTTACCCGCCATGGCTCTGCTGCTCCCCATAACCGCTGCGCTCATGCATTTTCAGGTCCTGGACGGCCTACTACATCCTCAAATTACCTGGTTTTTTCATATCTTGTTGGGCATGATACCTCGAACTCAAGATCCCTCGTCGGTGGTCAACGGGTGAGGGGCTCCTCGGCTCACCGATCACAGCCCAATATTGACCACCCAGCCGTAAGGGTCCGGCCTTAAACCAGTCTGCATTCCAGTTATGCGATCAAACAATTCAGATGCTACCTCTCCGGTTCTCCCATCCCCCACAACGAAATCCTTTCCTTTGTACTGAAAGTGACTGACAGGGGAAATTACTGCCGCTGTTCCTGATCCGAACATCTCCTGGAGAGTGCCGTCCCCTGCGGCTCTAACGACTTCTTCTATCGACACCGTTCGTTCTGTAACTTTCATGCCCAGATCCTTAGCGAGCCTGATGACTGAGTCTCTTGTAACTCCTGGGAGGATAGTTCCTCCCAACTCCGGGGTAAGTACCTCATCATTGATACAGAAGAAGATGTTCATAGTTCCGACTTCTTCAACCGAGACCTTGTCAATAGCATTTAGCCACAAGACCTGGGTGAATCCCAACGCATGGGCTTCTTCTGCTGCCAGTAATGAGCATGCGTAATTGCTGGATGTCTTGGCTTCCCCGATCCCCCCTGGGCAAGCCCGAACATATTTGTCGGTAACCATTATTCTGACCGGTTCAAACCCCTCCGGGTAGTAAGCGCCGACAGGTGAAAGAATGATATAAAAAAGGTATTTATTTGAAGGTCTTACCCCCAAGAAAGGGTCGGTAGCGATTATTGTGGGGCGTATATAGAGTGACGTCCCCGGGGTTCTGGGGATCCAGTCACGATCTATTCGGACAAGCTCCGACATCTGTTTCATGAACAGATCTGGGTTCAAAGTCGGGATACAAAGACGCTCACACGACTTATTGAAACGGGCAATATTCATGTCCGGCCTGAAGACAAGTATGTCCTTTTCATTCTGGCCTGTAAAAGCCTTTAGTCCCTCGAAAACCTGCTGACCGTAGTGCAACACCATGGTTGCCGGATGAAGAGGGAGATTTCCGAGAGCCTCTATTACCGGTTTCTGCCAGCCTCCATTGTTAGCAGAAAATTCGATCGTCAACATATGATCTGTAAAAATGTTCCCAAAGCCCAGCTTATTTTCGTCATAGCCTTGTGAAATCGGCCTGTTGCGCGGTAGCATTCCCATGAAGCCTCCTGTGTAACTCATAAGAAACTCTAACTGGTAAATACCGTAGTGATGCTTGCCCGTGCCGCCATTGACACGGTGACTCCCGCGTCAGGCCGACTTCAAAGCCGCATCAAATCAGTCACCATCTGTTGTTCATTGTGTGTAAGGCTCGTGTCAAGCGAACCTCGAGAGAAACAGATATGAACAAACGGTTTACCAATAATCATCCAAACCGGTGGCCTGCTCTATGAAACGAGTTCTCGTATACGCGGCGCATTCGGAACAAGAAAAATCCGACCAACGACATTTTAACGCCGTGTCTAAACAGTCTCCGTAATGGTCGCAATCCACCTTTCGATAAGGTCTGTCGGACTCCCGATTACCCTTAACAACTACAGGACAGGGTTCCATTTTGCTAACACAACCTTCCATAAGGTTCCTGCGTCCCTCCTATTTCAGGGATTGGATCAGCCACTTCCGAAGATCTTGAACGGGCCTCGTCATAGTACGCCCGTTAAGCTTAACAGAATGAATCACAAAAAAAAGATTATCACAAGATGAGACCCGGGACGACGGTCCATAACTAGAATTGATTGTTGGAGTGATTAAGGGAGGTTGTCCCTTCAATGCACAACCTCCGAGGTGCCAATTAACTGAATTCGCTCAGTTTAGCAGACATGCCTGTGCCTGCCGCATGAACTTGGATTCTTTAAACCTATCGCCCCCCGTTTGTCAAGCCTCAACAAATATTTCAGGAACAAGCTTGTCGTTGGCAGGTAAGAGGACGCCTCGAAAAGCGCCCTCTCTAACCAAGGCATCGGAAGAGATTTTTCAGTAGTACCTGGGGGTGAGTTGAAACAATCAACTCAGAGGAGCAGCGAGAAATATTTTTTGGTTGTTTCTCTGGACTTTCAAGCGAATAACCTGGTTCTTCTTGGCTTCTGCCAACGCCTTATTAAACGAAGAACTCTCCGACACGGGAACTCCGTCCACTTCCAAAATGACGTCTCCGGATTTGATTCCCATTCTGCTTCCGGCTCCATCTTCAGAGATATCCTTCACTCTAAGTCCTTCCCCTTCTTTCAGGCCCATTTTTTCAGCCATTACGGGAGGCACAGGTTCGATGTCGATTCCCAACTCGTTAGATGTTTGACTTTCAGGAGACGATTTACCGGATGCAAGTGTTCTTGGTGAGCGCTCCGAAATATTCACTGTCACATCAAAGGTTTTCTTATCCCTGAATACCGTAAGTTTCACCGAAGTGCCCGGCTTTTCTTTCCCCACCATGTTCTTGAGCTGCGCTGCGCCCTGAACCGGCTCACTGTTGAATTTGACTATGATATCCCCGGCTTTGATACCGGCTTTTTCGGCTGGACTACCGTCAATCACCTGCGAGACAAGCGCCCCATCCGAAGAATTTCTCCCAAACGATTTTGCCAGCGACTCGTTGAGATCTTGAATATTGACCCCAAGTAATCCGCGCCTGACTTTACCATCCTTGATAAGGTCATCCATTATGAGCTTCGCAGAATTTGAAGGAATCGCAAATCCTATACCCTGGTAACCACCACTCCTTGAGGCAATCGCAGTATTTATACCGATAACTTCACCTCTAATATTTACCAGAGGGCCGCCGGAATTTCCTGGATTAATCGCCGCATCCGTCTGTAGAAAATCCTCGTAATCAATGATTCCAACATTGGTACGACCCGTGGCGCTTATGATTCCAGAGGTGACCGTCCTGTTGAGCCCGAATGGGTTGCCGATAGCCATTACTATTTCTCCCACACGAAGCTTCGATGAATCACCTAATTGCGCTGTTGGAAGTCCCTTCGCGTCGATCTTGATCACCGCAATATCACTTTCCGGGTCAGCTCCAATGACTTTCGCATCGTACGATCTCTTGTCGGATAGATTGACCTTGATTTCGTCAGCATCTTTGACCACATGCGAATTGGTAAGAATCACTCCGTCGGCCGATACAATTACGCCCGAACCCATCCCCTGATGTCTGAAACCCCCACCTTGCCCTGGACCCTTCTTGAACTTCTTGAAAGATTCGTCCCCGTGGAAATCTCTAAAAGGAGGAAAATTCTTAAAGAATTGTTCCAAATCCGGCCCTCCCGGACCTTGCTCTTCTTTTTTCGTAGAACTTATGTTTACGACCGCGGGTGTCACTTTCTCAGCCACTTGGACGAAAGCATTGTCCATTTGCTCCAACACTGCCGGAGCCGAAGCAAGCGCGTTAACTGCCGAGATGCCGCACAACAGGACTGTTCCAAAAATTGCAACCGCCTGAATCGGCATGGACCTTAAAAGCCCTTTTGTCATAGATGGTTCTCCTTCTATTCATGAAAATCCTATTCGATTGGACCAGTATCGTTGATTTTGGTTCTTGAACTAATTTAGCTGGTCCCTGTTCATTAGTGTGTAACTAGTCCGACGGCCCCGGTTCGTTTCAATGTCCGTCAGTTGTGATCACCCGGAAGTAACCTGCCTCAGATTCCAAATCGGGCTTTGTTCTGTCTGGATCAGTGTTGATAACTATCCAACGCCATATTCCTTCTACGTCAGGTGTAAACTCAAATGAAGTCCTTCCTTGGGGGACCTTTAGCAGCACGTACGTGCCCGCGGGTCTTACAAAAACAATGTAGTACCCTTGAACGTCATGTTGTCCTCCCACGCAAGTCCATTCAAACTGGCCTGCCTTTCCTAGTTCAATACCGGGTGATTCCCTCAAGATGGGCCTGCATATATTCTGGTCGGCTCCGGCCTCTGTTGATGACTTGCAATTAGGAAGCCATAATCCGATCAAACAAAAAACAACTAAAATAACCTGAGGGAACAACCTATTCCTAATGAGACGGGCCAAAAGACTATATCCTCTAGAAAACCAAGACCTCGCAAAACAG
The DNA here is from genome assembly GCA_026388625.1 of Deltaproteobacteria bacterium. Lineage (GTDB taxonomy): Bacteria > Desulfobacterota > Desulfomonilia > Desulfomonilales > Desulfomonilaceae > CAIXMD01. The sequence goes on from JAPLJK010000098.1 coordinate 83,860, forward strand.
TTCCAGATCTCAGCGTATTCAAGACGCTTGGTTGGCATGAGAATCTAGCCCAAAGCCATTATGTTTGCAACATTTATGCAGGGGCGTCAAATCGATGAAGGTCTGTGGTGAACGTAAATAGTTAATAATTAAGTTTATTAAATTTACATAACATTATTTTATACTTGCTGTTTCTCGCGACATTTGCTATAAGCAATTTGCCTTTCCGGTCGAGGTGTTCCCATGCATTCCATCCAAAACTCTGAGGAAAAACATAAACATCACCATTCAAAGGTCAAGGATCTCCTTGATGACATCCGTTCAGGCTTGAACGAGGATACGCTATTAACTAAACATTATGTCACTCTCATAAGACTTCAGGAACTCGGCAACATGCTTGGGGACCTTGATATGGGATCCAGCACGGGGGCAATAATCCAGGGTCCGGAAGAGCTTAATGGTTGCGGCTTAGAAAATGGGCAAGCCCTGGAAGCTGAAGAGTCCAGTTTCATGTGCCCGTCATGTCTGACGTCTCAGCATACTATGTTTGATATTTGCCCGAATTGCTCCGTTAGCTTTCTGGAAACCATTGATCAGGAAAGTCAAAAAACACACAAGTTAGCTCAAACCATAGCAATAGAATCTTCTTTGAATGGACCAAGTCTAGGCGAAACCAAACAGAGCGATGATTCTCTTGCTGTGATAACGAGACATACTGTTCAACCTTCCAGATCAGACCCGGTTACGGAACCGCGTGCCTCAGTTGAGAAAGACAAGAAAGAAACGACAATTGTCAGTAAGGAAGAGCGTGCAACACCATCTCAGAGGGCCTACACTGACGACAGCAGCATTCCAAGAAGACCTTCCAGTCATGTTGCCAAATCCAGAGCGATTTCTCCGTTACCCGGTGTTCGCTGTGACAGTTGCAAAGGCCGAATGGCTCCAGCCCTTAGAAACATCTATGACCGTTCGAGGAGTATGCATTCTCTGGTCATGGCAGGAATTTGTTTTGCCTTTGGCTTTGTAGGTTCACTCTGTCTGAGCTTCTTCGATGGACCTTCACTAGGACGGTTGACAGTTTTTTACATTACGGGGATAATAGTTTTGTTTGGAGCTGTTTTCTCACTAGTTGGAGCTTTTTTGTACCTTGCCCGCGAAAAAGTCTATTTCTGTCCTCGCTGCAAAAGATCTTACCCCAGGGCGGACATCTCATATCTTGCCGCAGCCTTGGCTTGGTCATCGAGACCTACCTCAGGCACTTCGGGATGACACTCAGTGGTGAGGCATTGGCGCCGGAGCGATCACGCAAAGCATCCTTTCTGGATTTCACATGGAAAGTAACATTATAGGGATCATGTTCAAGCGGCTCGTGGAGGCCCTCAGAATCAAGACAACGGTGCAGGCGGCGGACAGAGTCGGCACTCCCGGTATCTACACGAAGCAACCATTTACGGTTGAGGTGGACGGTATCAAGATACGGGGGACAGTTTTCTTTCCGTCATCACACCCGGCAAAGCAGTATCCAGCACTCATAATATGCCACGGCATCCCAGGCCGTGGTACGGCTAGACCCCAAAATGATCCCGGATACGAAGTCCTGGCCCGACAGTTCTTATCTTGCGGGATGGCGGCGGTCATCTTTAATTTCAGAGGATGTGGCGATTCCGGAGGTGATTTTGACATTTTGGGGTGGACCCGCGACCTGGAAGCCGTCATTGACAAGACTCTGAATACACCATACATTGATCCAACTCGTATCATGGTGCTAGGGTTTAGTGGGGGAGGGGCTGCGGCCATTTACGTGGGGGCGAGCAATTCTATGATTTACAGTATGGCTGTTGTTGGAACACCTGCCAACTTCAGGCTATTCGAAAAAGACCCTGATGAAATTATTAACGATTTCAAAGACAGAGGGCTCTTCAGAAGTCCGGATTTCCCCGTGAACATCCAAAAATGGATCAATGGTTTCGAGGAAATTGAGCCAAGCCGATGGGTAACTCATTTTCGGGGCAAGCACCTTCTGATTGTTCACGGAGATGCAGACGAGTTGGTACCAGTCAGCCACGCTCGCGAAATATTTGAACGTGCCCCTGCTGGAATTGCCCAATTAGACATTATTCCTGGAGGCGTTCACCGATTGCGGCTGGATGAGCGATGTGTGGAGATTCTTGAGAAGTGGTTCGTGGGAACAATCGGCTGGAAATTATGAGTGACCAGGTTATAAATTGAATCTGAAGCAGTTAGTAAGACGACTCGTCCGGAAAAATGTTACAGATTTGGGGACATTTTACTTAGTTGAATTCAAATCTATTTCTATTAACCGAGCGTATAGAAGATCGTGGAATGGGCACTCTATCCCCATTGTAGATTTTGCTTTCAAACTGGGCTAACTCGTAATTTGAACGCAAGTCGGCATCGGGTCATTGCGGAGTATGACAAATGAGGGGCTTGAAGCGCACATTGCTGATAAGTCTAGTTGTGGTATTGTTGTTAGCCACAGGGCTGTTTGTGGCCTTGAGAGCCCTGCCGCAAAGTGATTTCATCCGTGAGAGTGTTCGCAATTCGCTTGAGGATATAACTAAGCAGGACGTCGCTCTAGGAATGGTCAACGTCTCTATATCATTCCCCAATCTGATTCACCTTACTCTTGACAACATTGCCGTGTCATCCAAACAGGGGGAAAAACTTGTCTCAGCAGACCGGGTGACTCTAACCCCGTCGCTGGTTTCTCTGCTCAAGCACGAGGCTGCCATTGAATCGGTAACATTGGAAGGCCTTCGCCTGTGGGTTAGGCGAAGGCCTGGTGGAACAATACAAGCCGGTTTTCTACCTCTTGACATGCCACAGCAATCCTCTGACCCGATGACAATGAAGGAAACCGAAAACGCAGGACAATCGAAAACGCAGGAAGCGCCCCATTCTGCGGACATAATATCTCACGAACATCCTCAGCGTGCTCCGCTCAGATGGTCGGTGCGTTCGGTAAGAATTGTCAATTCCAGGATTGATTGGATAGACAGTGTCGCTCTTCAGGATCGAGAGATAATGATTTCTCTCAATGAACTGAAGGGTAGCGCCGAGCAACACAAGCAGGGGGCGTCGTTTGCGTTCAAGTTAAGTGGAAAGTTAGTCCCAGAGAAAGGCGAATCAAGCTCTCTGACCGTGGAAGGCTTCGCATCCCATTCATCTGACATGGCCCGTCTAGACCAAATTCAAGTGAAATTTCATGCGGAATCTATCAAATTAATGTCTTTTCAGCCTTACCTGCCTGGTAATGGCTTGGTGGCCAAAGATTTCAAAATAGACTCAGTCGATTCTGAGATGACATGGGAAAAGGACAAGCCGGCTAGAATCTCCCTCATAACATCGATAAAGTCTGATTCACCCGAAAACGCTCAAATTAATTTTCGGGGTCAATTGTTGGTTCCAAACAATTTTGAAGGCATAGAGGAATGTCGCGGGACAGCCGAAACCGACGGATTACCGTTGCGATTTTTCAAGACCTTGTTGCCCACTCAATTCCTGCTCGATCCTGAAAAAGGGTCTATAAAGGCAGAAGTGACTGGAACATGGAGCAGCGATCAAAATTGGAAACTTCAAGGCACCTTGGATTTGCAACAAGCCGAGCCTGCAGGAAAATTCCGAAGATTAGCAAGGCAGGTTCGAGTGTGGACACAGATAAAACTGGATCCACAAAACTTTCTGTTGGATAACTTTGAAATCTCTGAATCGACAAAGCTGGCATCCTTGAGGGGCGCAATATCCGGACCGTTTTCCGCCTCGCCACAGCTTGATTTGGAGGGAGAAGCAGTCCTTAGATCCCACTGGATAAAAGAATTCGGAACTCAACTGCCGGAAGCCTTGAATGTCACGGGCTCCGTTCCTGTAAAAGGAACTGTCAAGGGATGTATAGAGGACCCGGCTATAGATGTGGTCTGTGATTTGAAGCAGATAGGAATATCATGGGCTCCTTATCTTGAAAAGAGGCCGGATACCGATGGGAGCGTTTCCCTAAAAGGAAAGTTGCTGCTGAAAACGAATCTGAAGACAACGGGTGCAGTGCCGGAGATGTTCATGCACGCGGGGCTGTCCGGAATAAATCTGCGAATGTCTCCGAGGGGTCAATGGCTGCAAGGTTGTAGTTTACAGCTAGACTCAAGAGTACTTCCAGATCTGAGGGGCCTTAGTCTGAGGGATCTTGTCCTTACATTAAGAAGGGGGGAACATTCTGGTGAAATCCTTTCTGCCGGAGGAAACATTCTGGAGTTGGGATCCGACACTGCCAGGCTTGATTTGAATGCCGCAATCAGTTTTGAAAACGGTTTGCCTGCGCACACCGGATTCGAAGTACCCCCCGATGTTTCCATCGGTGGGAAAACAGTTTTTCACACCAAATTCTCTGGAACTCCCACAGTTCTGGAGTGGTCAGTTCAGATCCCTCTAACGAACCTTGACATCACTGCGGGCAAGATGCTGAAAAAAGCCGGCGGCGTCGCGGGAGATTTGAGCGCTGTAGGAAAGTGGTCTGAAGGTGAACTGATTCTCACTAAAGGGAATTTGAATTTGCCGGGTCTGGTGATGACCGGACAGGGGAAAGTCCTGGATAGGCAGGGAAACTTTACGGGATTGACCTTGGATGTCAAAAGGGCAGAACTTGGTGAGATTTCCAAATTGGTCCCTGCTGCTTCGGATAAGGGACTATCTGGACCTGTGGAGGGACGATTCCGGTTGGCTCGATCTGAAAAGGGCATAGCGCAAACCGGGACAATTCGACTGCTGGAAGTGGATATTCATCCACAAAATGCCGGTTGGGCTCTGACCAAAATAAAGGGTCCTCTAGAATTGGATGGCAGTTCCTTGCAGATTCCGGAAATCACCGGTAGAATTAAGGGAGTAGTCGAGGCGCCTCTCAAAGTCAAAGGCAAGCTGGGTCAGATCGGAACTCCCGACACGCTGAACGGGAAGTTACTTGTAGAGGTGGGCCAAGGAACGATAAGAGCTGAAGCCTTCAGAAGTATCATGCGTCAGACACTGACTGTCGTCCAGAATCTAATAAAGCCTGGGTTTCAGTTGTCTGGGGACATCTTAGATATCGAGTCGATTTCCGCATCCTGCCAGTTCGAATCCGGCACGGTACGCACCGAAGACCTAAGGCTCAGGGCCCCAGCCGGAAATTTTGGAGCCATAGGAAGTCTAAATCTGACATCTCAAACCTTGGACGCTCTCGCATGTTTTCAGACGGCTATATCCTCTCAGACGGTTGCAGCCGCCGGCCGCGTATTAGGAAAAATTCCAGCAGTTCAGAAACTTGTCAAACAAAACGAAGAGTTGCTGAAAATCACTGGGCTAGACAAGGAATTAAAGCGCCTGGGTATAGAGTCGACGGATTCAGGCTCTGAAAAGGCTGCCCAGCCGGAGTCCCCCAAAGAAAATGTTACCGTCATTGTACGATTGCGCGGTCCAGTGTCGGATTGCAAAGTCATGCCTGTTTTTGAGTCAGCCTTGGACAAATCCACCGTTTCTCGTCTTAAGGCTTTAATCAACTGAAGTACAAACTTTCATTCAGGTGAAGTAACCAATTAATCAGTGTGCTCCTTAAGATCAGGTCACTCGGCCCATCCTTTTGACTTGACAGCCATTGCTAGATTCTGTATTCATAATAAATATAGCCCTTTCCAGACAAACGAATCGATAACCGAAAACGTACTCATAGACTAGGAGGACTCGCATGTCAAAAAGATTTTGGGATGAAAAGTTCGAAACCATGAACGAAGGGGATATGCACGCTTTTCAGACGGAAAAACTCAAAGAGACTCTAAAGTGGGTATATGAAAAAGTCCCCTATTATAAGAAGGCCTTTGATGAAAAAGGGGTAAAGCCGTCTGACCTGCAAAACCTTTCGGACATCAAAAAGTTCCCTTTTACGGTCAAGACAGCCCTCAGGGATAATTATCCTTTCGGCCTGTGTGCGGTTCCGATGTCGGATGTAACTCGTATACATGCATCTTCGGGGACTACCGGCAAACCGATTACAGGCCCGTACACTGCAGATGACATGGACCAATGGACCGACTGCATGGCGCGAGGTTTGTGGGCTCAGGAGTTAAGGCCGGACAGCATTGCTCAAAATGCGTACGGCATGGGTCTGTTTACTGGAGGCCTCGGTTTTCTCCAGGGCGCAATGAGAATAGGCTGTGCGGTCATACCATCAGGTTCCGGGATGACAGAGAGGCAGATAATGCTGATACAGGATTTCGGAACTACGGCCCTGTTCTGCACTCCTTCGTACTGCCTTACCATCATCGAAAAAGGTGAGAGAATCGGCGTCGATCTTAAGAAAACAGCTCTGAAGACAGGCCACTTCGGAGCGGAACCATGGACTATTGAAATGAGAAACGAGATCGAGACCAGAAGCGGTATCCATGCTTATGAGCACTATGGCCTCACCGAACTTATGGGGCCAGGGGTGTCGTTCACTTGCGAAAACTATAAGATCCACGTGAACGAAGACCATGTCTATCCGGAAATAGTTGATCCGGGGACTCTGGAGCCGATTGCACTAGGTGAGGAAGGGGAGCTGGTTTTCACAGCCTTGCGGCGTCGGGCAATGCCCATGATCCGCTATAGAACACGTGATATCTGTACCCTCAGACGCGAGAAATGTGATTGCGGCCGCACTCTCATTACTATGGACAAAATTCTCGGTAGATCGGATGACATGATGATCATCAGCGGAGTAAATGTGTTTCCTTCACAGGTTGAGACTGTGCTGATGGAGTTTGAGGAAGTGGAGCCGCTCTACCAGATTCGTCTTGGGAAAAAAGGCTATATCGACCACATTACTGTGGAGACAGAAATCAAACCGGCGCTTTACGAGGCTGGCCCAGAGAAGGTCAAAGAACTTTCCAAGGCCATATCTTCAAGAATTCAACAGATCATAGGAATCAACGTTCCTGTAAACATCCTTCCGCCCGAATCAATAACGCGAAGTGAAGGAAAAGCCAAACGTATCATAGATGAGCGATAGAGATAGGGGTCACTGCCCCTACTCCCTTCAAGGGATGGGGCAGTCCCTTCCTATCGGTGGGCAAACACTCTGGCCTTCCAGCTATCCTGCCTTGCTTTTTCGGAATCTCCTAGTATCTCATAACACTGAGATCTGAGCATGTAAACTTCTCCGCTGTAAGCGTTGGCTTTCGCTGCCTGTTCCAGATCAGTCACGGCACGTTGATGGTCGTTAAGTTCCATGTAAAGCTTAGCCCTGCGTAGCCTGGCTTCGAAGTGATTTGGATCAATGCTTAGAGCTTGTGAATAAGCTTCCAATGCCCTGTCAGCGTGCGAATCTGCAATATGAATATCGCCCATGGTCACGTAGGCGGGAACAAAGGACGATTCCTTTTCGAGTGCTTGACCTACCTTATCCAAAGCCTCTGCAGTATCTCCTTTTTTCAGAAAGGCTTCGGCCATTAGTTGATAAGGCGCAGGATTGTCTGGAATCAGTTGAATTGCCTCTTTGAGGTCGTTCAAAGCGCGTTGCAATTGTTTTTCACTAAAATAAATGCTCCCGCGAAGGAGCCACGCCTCGTGGTCGTCTGGGGCAAGTTGCACTGCCAAGTTCAAATCTTCCAACGCAAGATCGCCCCGTCCCATAAGCTTAAAAATGTACGCGCGTTTTTCGAGCAGCCAGGGATCATCACCGCGAATAGCCAGAGCCTTATTAATATCTCTTAGTGCCGTCAGAAAATTACCGGTTCCCAGATAAAGTATGGCTCTGTCTACGTAAGGCCTCGGATTCTCGGGATCCAACACAATTGATCGTCTCAAGTTTGTCAAAGCCTCTGAATACCTTCCCATCATCATCAATATGGAGGCTTGATTCAGAAATAATATGGGATCATTTGGATTGGTTGATTCAGCTTTTTTGTAGTCCTGAAGCGCTTGATCGAACTCACTGGCTGCCCAGTGAGCTTCTGCCCTGTACCAGTAGATTTCCTTCATGTCCGGATCAAGCTCTAGTGCCCTGTTAAAATCTGCTAATGACTTGGTAGGTTGACCGGATTTGAGAAATGAAAAACCCCGACGAAAAATCGCTTGAGCATTGTTGGGACTAATTTTGAGTAGCCGATCCATTTCCTGAATTGCCGTGTCAAATTTTTTCTCCTCGATGTAAATAGCGGCCCTGCCAAAATAAGCGCTCTCATCATTTTGATCCAGCGAAGAGCTTTTATCGAAGAAACGTAGCGCTTCCTGGTAGTCCTCTTTCGAAAAATATGTGAGGCCAACGGCAGACATCAGCGAAGATGATTGGGGATGAAGGGTTGAGGCTTTCAAAAGATCGCGAAGCGCTCCGTCATAATCCTTCAAATAAGCGAGAGACTTACCCCTCGCCTCCCACGCCACCCAGGAGTTCGGACTCACCTGTATGGCGCTATTGAAGTCTTGGGTCGCTAAGTCAAACTCTTCAGAGGCTTGTCTCGCCCTCCCTCTCATTATCAAGGCCCCGGAATCGGACGGATCTTCTTTTACAATTCGGTCAAGAATGCCAATTGCCCCGGCAAAGTCTCCCTTGTCCAAGGCTCGACTCGCCAGGTCCAACGGAGAACTTGGCGTTCGTGCGCAGCCACAGCACAATGCCAGCACGAATGAGGCGGTCAACAAAACAACGCGAGACTTCTTCAAATCCATGGACGTCACGATATTCATATATTGGGAAACCCTAACTATTGTGCGAAGACCCTGAACGGCCCACACGCAGCCACTGAATTGTCCTATGCCAAAAAGAGATGGTCCACAGGGGAATCAACACTTTGTTCCACGCCATCCGAGTTTCACCTTACGGTCAGGAGACAGATTTGTCAATAAACCCGGTCTTCTCAGGTCAATGCGAACACAAGTCATGAATTCAAAAGCCACCCTCAGGATTATATGCAGGCCAATCTCTTCGTTTTTTGTTGCTTAACAGTACATATTGTGACTTAATAGTATTAATGATTGCGATGAGCTGCAATCACTTGTTAAACTTTTATCGTAATGCAGAGCCGACTGCGCACGCAAATAAGAGGAGAGGGGCCTATGCAAATCCCTTGGGACAATCTGGTACATGTCCAAAATTTTTTCCAACTCAATTTTCTTTTCAGCGGCCTTGAGGTTTCGTCCAACACGTTGTTACTGGCACGCCTCAGCGCATTCCTAGTTTTCGGGGGGGGGCTGATATGGGGCGCATTCAAAATAGTTGTCAAAATTCTCGATTGTGTTCAAGCTTTTTTGGCCGGCCTGGGATCCCTACCCAAGTCATTTTTTCTTCTGTTGTTGCTAGTGATCCCCATTTCTTCAGATAGCCTCGGAGCAAAATGGACAGGGTACATTTTGCTTGTCATGTCGCTCTTTGGGCTGGCTGCTTCGGGGGCCCTGGCCCTTGTCCTGTGGAAATACGGCGTAGATCAGGCGCTGCGACTTATCAAGAGCCTGAGGTTCCAACATCAGGAAGAACCCGCCATCCGCCCCGTCAATACAGCACTGCCGCCCGACAACATCGTCAGGCCTCTTATGGACCCTCCTGTCATGCGCTCCGACGGAAAACCGTCCTCTTGGCCTATTGCCGGCTAGCCGTAACTCCGGATTTTGCTGAGCACCCACGCGCCACCGATGCTCATCTTTTCGGAAGATTTCTCCTGCAATTTGCAATGGCGGGATTTAGTCAGGTCAGCGAAAAATTTACTCCGCCTTCCCGAGTTTTATTAAATACCGAATTTCAATCTCCGATTCCCTGGGGTGGTCTGTCTCCAGGAGGAGACGCCCCATGTAGTAGTACCGATCCGGTTCCTTGACGAGTTTAAATTTGATCGTAAATGGAACTGCTCCATGGGGTTCAACAATGACAGGAACCGCACTGAGCGATGCCTGAAGGCCGTCGGGCTTCAATTTGATTCCCTTGATCGTGAACGGCTTGTCGGAAGAATTGGCTATTCTCATGGGAAAGGAAATGTTCTCGGTGAAACCAGGGAGTTGTTTTGCCAGAGAGGGAGGGTCTACGGTCAAATCCTTTATCACGTCTGCAAGCAGAGTGAGCTTCACAACCGGCCGTTGTGGATCGTTGGAGTGCACGAAAATGCTTTTCTCTTTGCGCCCTGGCCTGAGACCATTGGTGTCGAATTCGGCCGTGATGGAACTCCTACCTTTCGGCGGCACCTCGTTACTCCCCTTGATAGCTTTAGTGCAGCCACAACTGGCGTTAAGCTTCTCTATTATCAGAGTTTCGTTTCCGTTATTAGAGAAGGTGAAGGAGTCTTTCGCCTTGTCGCCATAGAGAACCTTCCCGTAATCAAGAGTTTCCTTATCGAAGCCGATGCTTGGCCCTGCAGCCCATGTGATCTGGGACAGCGCTGTTATCAATGCCAAAAAAGTTGTAGGCAACATCATTCGCATATTTGATCTTCTCCTCTTGGATGCTGTGAGTTAATTCTAGCATAAAATGGAGTCACGGAAAATTGACGCGCTCGTAGTATTTTTCGACTGAAACATCTGACAGCTCATGTTGGTGAGTTGGGCGTTTTTTCAAGGGCCTTGGAATTTCCATATCATTTCCGCCCCGACACGACAGAACTCCTTTTCCATTGCCGGTCTTTTTGTAATTGCTGGACATTCACTGTCATTAGATTTAATGATGTCCCCGTGGAATTTTACCATTGACGAGGACTTTCGTGTTCGGCATATCGATGTGGGAGATTGCTCTTATAGTGCTGGTGGCGTTAATCGTGCTTGGACCGCGTCAGCTTACGGAGACCGCAAGGGTGGCCGGAAGGCTGTACAGAGAACTCCAGAAACTGACTTCAGATGTTCGTAACACCATAGACTGGGATACCATCAGCTCTCCTACCACAACTCAACAGGGAGCTTCATCCCAACAATACAATGTCGCCGACAGCGCGAAAGCCGATCAGGATTTTGTCCCTCCTCCAGGAGAAAAATCTGGTCCGGACTTCTATGCCGAACTTCTGGAGAAATCTGCTCCACCGGACGATGGCGGCTCTACAGAGATTATCCCTACACCGGAAGGTTCAACGTCGCTTGCACAAAAACAAAATGAGACAGCCTCAGGGCTAAAGATGTGACAGCCTGTGATCTTATACTCTGACGATAAACCTTTTTGAGGTGTGGTATAGCTGTCTGCTTAAAAGCAGGACTGTTATGGTAACGCGCACAGACGTATTTATCAGTTGTGGTGTTTTAATTCTTGAAGGCGTATTGGAGACTCCGTCCGGCGCTAAGACTGCATGTCCTGGGGCTGTGATATGCCATCCCCATCCGTTGTTTGGCGGAAATATGCACAATAATGTGACGCGAGCAGTAAAAAACGGTTTGCTGGACCGTGGCATGATCTGCCTGAGATTCAATTTCCGGGGTACAGGGCAAAGCGAAGGATCTCATGGAAACGGGGTAGACGAACTTGAAGACGTTAGAGCGGCATTGGATTTTGTGGACAACCTGGAACAGGTAGATTCAAAACGCCTTGTGGTTGCCGGCTATTCGTTTGGATGCTGGGTCGTGTTACGAGCAGCAATCCGGGATCGCCGGCCGGCACGGCTCATAGGGATCTCACCACCTGTAAATAGCTATGATTTTGAGTTCCTCAAGGACGAGACACGGCCAAAGCTGCTTATTGCAGGCGATAGGGACTTTGTTTGCTCAAAGACCGCCTTCCTCGAACTAGTGGAAGAAATTCCCGAACCCAAAATGGGGGTGGTCCTGCCCGGAGCGGATCATTTTCACATTGGCCAGGAAGACTATTTAGTTGAACATCTAGGTGTTTTTCTAGATCGATATCCATTTTAGAAACGCATGGGAAATCCGTTTTTATGTTTTTCACGTACAAATCCCTGTTTCACGGGATGCAAAATTAGCAGACGCAGGAGCAATTTGGATGGGCTTTTTATCACGATCTTCATCAATCCTTAGATATGAAGTGCGAGGCAATGTAGAGGGATCTTTCTGGGAAGTAATTGACCAAGGTGTTAGAAACGGAGCATTCAAGACTGTAGAATCATCCTCTCTTGAAGTGGGGTTCGGATGGGTTTCAATAGATGATTTCACCGACAATGAGTTTAGAGGAGCTTCCTATGCCAGGGGCAACTATGCGGCGCTGGCTCTACGCGTTGACACTGTCAGGGTACCTGCACGCGTAATCGAATTGAATTTCAAAAAGGAGAGTAAGAGACTCCTGGAAGAGACCGGAAGACGGCGGTTGTCCTCATCCCAGCGCGTGGAACTGAAAGATCGGCTGAAGGAGAAATTGAAGACGCAGGTTTTTCCATCCATACAGGTGTTCGACCTCATCTGGGACACAGCCGGAGCAGTCGCCTACTTTGGCAGCCACTCCGTGAAAGCAAGGGAACATGTTGAAACCCATTTCAAAAAAAGTTTCGGTTTGACTCTCGTCCCCTTGATCCCCTACTTGAGGGCAGAGCAATTGCTCAAAGACAAAGCTGAGAGGCAGTTCCTGGAAAAGCTGAAGCCGTCGGCTATGGTCTCATAAGGAAGCAGTTATATGGATTTTCTGGATGTGCTGAAAGAAAAGGCGTTCCTCGGTCGAGAATTTCTAACGTGGCTATGGTTTAAATCAGACCGGTCCGGGGGCCGCATAGATATTCCCGGCAAAAAGGTCATAGAGGTGTTTTTCCTGGACAAAATGACTCTTGACCTGTCTGATTCGGACAGTCCCGAGACTGTGACTTTGAAAGGGGGACAGTCGGAACTCAGAGAGGGTCTGGCGGCTCTCAGAGAAGGCAAGAAGATAGAAGAAGCCCGAGTCTCTATAAGAGCAATGGAAAACGATTTCACCATGGTAATCAAGGGAACGTGGTTTTGTTTCGGGGCATTTCGAACTCCGCCGGCGTTACCGCCTGAGGCATCCGAAACCGACGAAGATAGGGAGGGATCATTTCTGGAGAAGGTGTACCTGATCGAGGAAGGCCTGGGCCACGTGGATACACTTTTTGAGTACTTCCTCAAATTGCGCATCTCGGAACAATGGGAACTGGCTGAGCTACCGGCGTTACGCAAGTGGATAGAGACTTCAAGGGGATGAAATCACGTCAAATATTCGATGTTGACTCTTTTCGGCATTGACAACCGGAATCCAGTTGTCCAAAATACACGATTAGCTTCTGTTTGGCTGAGACCGAGCAGCCAGGAGAATATTCCCCGATAGCTCAATTGGCAGAGCGCGTGGCTGTTAACCACTAGGTTGTAGGTTCGAGTCCTACTCGGGGAGCCACTAAAATACAATCATCCCGTAGCGGTTATTAAATTGCTCAACTCTGCCATGCTGTAATGGGTCGTCATTCTGCCTGACTTATGTCCAAGTAAATCTTGACGATCCTCTTTGTTTTTAACGCGCTCTCCGGGAATGATAAAGACAGAAACACCCATTTCTGGAATTTCCACTTCATCGTCCCATTTGAGCCCACAAATTTCTTGGTTCCGACAACCGGTGTTTACGGCGAACAAGCACATGTCTCTGAGATGTAGAGGCAACTGGTTGAACAGTTTTATCTGTTCGTCCCAAGAAATAGGGTAGGGACCTCTTACGTCATTTCTGGGTAGCAAGCGAATCTTGGGAGCATGTTCAAGCCAAGTCATTCCGCTCTCGTCCAACCATTCTGAAGCTGCAAGGTTTAAAATGCGGCGTACAACCTCCATAGGCATATTAATGGTTCTGTGAAGCATTTTTTACGCAAACTCATTGCTGGTCTGGTCAAAAATTGGCCGATGAGTCAATGAATGACATCAGCGCCGGCAAATAATCAGTGATACAAGATGGACAAATCTCAACGTGTAGCAAACTATCGTCCATTGGCTTTTCAAGGGAGTGTTCCGCAACCCTTCTTTGAA
>JAPLJK010000112.1:0-4755 GCA_026388625.1 Deltaproteobacteria bacterium
AACTGCCATTGTCGGATTTCATCTGAAGGCCAGTATTGTGCTGACTCCACAAACCGGCGCCATTTTCGGTAGGTCGAACCATACCTCCATGTCTGAGGGATCCAACTCAAACAGAGTTTCGCCTGTTTCTTTAGGCCGGCCGGTATGAACCTGGAGAGCCTGCTATACACTACGCTTTACTCCGGTGCGCCTTAACAGTACACATAAACCTGCCTTTACAAAACCTTCGCCAAACTGCTTAAAATTGCCTTAAAGGAACTGCAAGGTAGGACCATCCGGCTCTAAATGAAGCTAAATATAGCTCCAAATCATGTTTCGGCCAAGAAATGCGCGTTGTTGGGGGAGTTCCATTGATTTTGCACAGTTTCTCATTGCTGCTCGTTCGGTGAGAATGCTATCCGAGTGAGTTTTGCCCTTTCAACCTGCCCATGATATACGCCAGGGCGAGGATGATGCTAAACAGCGAAAAGTATTGCTCGTGATGATAAATGGACACATACCGGTGGGGAATGGACGCCAAAAGAGCCGAGAATAGCCCAACAGAAACCGAATAAATGAGTCCATCCTCAGACTTTATGGATTGGGCAAATTTCTTCACTGCCAGGATGATCATCGAGTAATAGAGCGCTGTAGCCAGTATGCCGGTTTCAGCCATTCTCAAGAGATATTCATTGTGAACGGTGTACTCCCATTGCCCCCTGTAGCGTGGCGGCACATATTGCTCTACAAAAAAATTGTAGTTGTTGGGCCCTACACCAAAGATTGGGTGGTCGGCAAACATGCTGAACGCAGTCGCCATAAGAGGCCCTCGATCTTCGCCATAAGGCGCGGTCACGAATCTGTGGTACACCATGGGAAGGAACATCATGCCGACCAGTGCGCACACGATGAGCGTCAGGACCATTGTGTGAGCTGCTATACGACGTCTTCGATAACTCACAATCAACACTATGACGGCCGATATGCCAATTGACGCGAGGGCAATTCTAGCTCTGGTAGCCGTCGCTCCGAACAATATGATGAACATTGAGGCAAGAGCCATCAGCCGCCTCAGGGGCTGGGTGTAAACGAAAAAGGCCGCCAGGAAAATAGGCAGAATTGTGGCCAGAAATATTGCGTGATTGTCAAATGATCCGAAGAACCCCCTGGATCTGAACGCTCCTGTTGCCGCGGCGCCTGCCACTTCACCATAAATAGTGTAGTTGGTTTTTGTGATGAACTGAAAAGTTAAGTATAACCCTTGTACCACGCCTATGGCCATCAATCCGTACACAATTATTTTGAAATCTCGACGGGTCTTTACGTTGTTGACCAGGTAGAGAAACAGCAGGAAGCCTTTCGCAATAGCAAAGGTCTCATAAAAACCAAATCGTGATATCTTGGCTACTCCGACACTCAGCGTGAACAGGCAAGCGACCCAAGCCAGAAAAAGAGCGCCCAACCATCCGCCCAAGGTGGCTGCCTGCTCGCCTTTTTCACCGGTACCGAGGGACAATGCCCAATGGGCATACAGTACAAGGAGGATGACGTCTACCGTGTCGATTCGAATGCCCGCGGCAAACAAAACCGACTCAAAGGGCACCTTTTCATAAACCAGGTGTCGGCCAAATCCGAATGTACCTGCAAATACCAAGACAAACAATAGGAACGACTTGGCATCCTTCATGAAAACTGCAAGGCCGGCGAAGAAGAGGATGGCCCCGTGGATGTACAGGAACATTCTCCAGCCCAGGCCAAGAAGGCTTACGTAGGCAAAACCAAAGAGAGGGAACAGAATACACGCCAGTATGAGGAAAGTGAGATTCCTAGGTCGTGATACGGTAAGCTCCATGGCGGAAAACTCCGAAACCGGCGCAGTCAGGTCTTTCCTCAGTAGGCGCCTTTCGCCTTGATGATGGCTATAACTGTTTTGAAGAGTATTTTCAAGTCAAGCAATACGGAATAATTCTTCACATAGTAAACGTCGTACTCAGTGTTGAGGTGCATCGGCAAGTCTGCCCGGCCTGAAATTTGCCACCATCCTGTAACGCCCGGCGGTACACTAACCCTTTGCCATTGCCAATGTTCGTAAAGCTCAGTAATGAAGGGTTGTTCAGGCCGAGGCCCCACGAAGGACATTTCTCCCTTAAGGACATTGAATACCTGAGGCAATTCATCCAGGGAAGTGCGTCTGAGCCACCGGCCCACTCGTGTAACTCGTGGGTCGTCTCTAGACTTGTAAATCTTCTCTCCAAATTCATCTATCATGATGACCTTGTCTTGCAGGTGTTCCGCGCCGACAATCATGCTGCGAAATTTGTGCATTTTGAATATTTTGCCGTTTTGTCCCACTCTCCGCACGGAAATAACCGCGGGGCCAGAGGTATCGCACTTAATGAGTATCCAGATGATGATGAACAGAGGCCAGGCTAACAACAGAACAATCGTACACAGAACAAGGTCGAGAATCCTCTTGAGCACTCT
Organism: Deltaproteobacteria bacterium; assembly: GCA_026388625.1. GTDB lineage: Bacteria > Desulfobacterota > Desulfomonilia > Desulfomonilales > Desulfomonilaceae > CAIXMD01. The sequence continues at coordinate 2,464 of JAPLJK010000112.1, forward strand.
TCTGTGACTTCTTATAACCGGCTCACGAAGCCCGATCAGGACGAGGTCGCCGAATTTCTGTACATCCGACTCAACCAAGGCCAGGCTAAAAACGTCAGGGGCCAAATAAACTTTTACAGCTAGTTTTTCCAGTTGGAACATTATTGACTGCAAGGGCAGCGGTTCCAACTCCAAGGAATGAACGTCCGACCTTGCTATGATCACCATTTCAACTTTGTTTTTCTGGACAATTCCAGCCAGATCCTTGACGCTGCCCAGGAAGGGACCCGGAAGATCACCTTGAGAAGTCGCCGCTGTATCGCAAAATCCTACAAATTGCAACACTGCACTGTGATCACGCAGTATTCTCTCAGCAACTCGTATGGCATTGGTATAGGAACCTATGATGACTGTGGGGGCACCTTTTCCCTCCTTGCGTTTGAGCTTTAGATATACACTCAAAACATACCGAACCGTCACCAGGACTGCATAGTTTGTCACGGAGAAATAAACGACCAGCAACCTGGACGTTTCTCTAAAGCTGAAAAACAGAAGCCCTGCGAAAACCGACACTGCAAGAATATATGCGGAGGTAAAACGGCCTAACTGATTAGGAAAGCGGAATATTCTGTCTGTTGAATAAACGCCTGTCAGGGCGAAAACCATGTGCCACAGCAGGGCTTGCATCACATAGATAACCGAATTCGGCATCACGCTGTCCGGATCCATGATCTCGCCGGGCAACAAAGGCCTCAATTCCACCATCGACGCGAACACGAGCACACTTATCAGAACGTCCAAGATCATGAGGACGGATTTGTAGCGATGGTACTGCTCGTACATAGAGGAATCCTATGACGCCGAGTCTTCAACTTCTAAAAATGTATGGTACCGTTGCGCCGGTTCTTCCGCAAAATGGCGGCCAGACGCGCCTGTGGCTAGGAAGATTATTGCCGGCGTCAAAATGAATGTCCGATTCGCTGTCCAGTACCAGGCATGAATCCCTCTGGGAGCCCAGGCTTCCAGTTTGCAGGCGTTACAGCAATTCCAGGCAGGCAAGATGCCTGCGCTCCCAGAAAACCGCACGGAATTTCCGACCAACAACATATAGCGATTCCCAAATTAGTTGTCCGTTTGAACAAGTTAGATATTGGCTATCATTCCCCTGGATTCCGGTAAGGGCAGAACCTTAGGGTATGCTTTGCAGCCACTCATCAATCCTGATTCGGACAAGAACTTTGGCAATGAGTATAAGGGTTGCGCTATCCTTCGAGGCGGTGCCGGCAAAGCCCGGTTTGTCGACACATCTACACTGTCTTGTAGACCTCGGCCAGTTCTCCTATGCCTTTTGAAACCTCAAAATTGTTATCAAACGCCTGCCTGGCCCCGTCAGCCAGCCTCATACGGAGATGTTCGTCCTTTTTCAAGAGCATCACCGCCTCTGCAATTTCTTCCGGAGATCCCGGCTTTATCAACAATCCGGATACTCCATTTTCTATCATGTCGGGTATCGCCCCCACACGCGTGGAGATGATGGCGGTATTGCTTCTCATAGCCTCAATTATCGCTACCGGCATCCCCTCACTGTAAGAAGGCAGAAGAAATACTTCCGACATGGCTAATACAACCGGGACCACCTCTTGAGGCATTTCTCCCGGCAAGCGCACCCATTTACCGAGTTTTTTCTGATTCACTTGGTCTGTCAGTTCAGCCATTTGTCCAGGATATTCTTCGCCTCCGACGAAAAGGAATCTGACCGAATCATCCTGCGAAACAACCAAAGGAACCGCCTTTAAAATTTCAAACGTTCCCTTTCTCCATCCTACGGTCCCCACGGAAACGACAATAAAGTCTTTCTCGAAAAGTTTCAGATCAGAGCGTGTCCGCTCAATGAAAGAGGTTTCGGGAGGCGGCGCAAACCGTAGCAGGTTGTTTATCACCCCAACATTTGCACTGGGGACCAGGTTCTTTATTTGTTCAACCCACTCCGTATACAGTACGATTATGTGAAACGGGAGCGAAAGGCCGAACCTGACAATGAATTTATTGAATCGTGTCGTATCGGCGTAGAATCGTCCCCAATTGGTGCCGTGCAAGTGGAGAAGTATTTTGGCTCGGGCCAGGCGGGCGATGCACATCCAGAAAGTTACTCCCCTGAAAGCCCGAACCGACCCGTGCAGGTGAACAAAAGCATAGTTGCCTGTGACGAGCTTCCAAAAAAGGAGCAGCCATCTCTTCACCCTCAACAGATTTCTTTCGAGACGCCCGGAAATTTCCGGAGCAAAAAGATCGGATTTATTAAAAACATCAAAT
>JAPLJK010000042.1:0-20964 GCA_026388625.1 Deltaproteobacteria bacterium
GCCCGACTTATTGCCGCTACACCACTCAAGGAACCAATGAACAGAAATTTCTCCCACATAGCGGCCTGAATGTCCGGAGGGATCTCCGCCTTCACGTTGACTTTCAAGAAAGCCTCCTGGAGCGGTCTGCCCCTTTCGCTCGACTTTTGGTCGACTTCACCGAAAGCTATGTAGGGTTCCATCCCCGCGTGGCGAATATGCCCTGGTCCCAGCTTGAAGCAGACTATGTAACACAGCCCACCAAAGACATTGCGCCAACCCAATGTGTCGGCTAACTGAAAGGGAGCTTCGACGCCGTTCTGCAAGGGAACCACGAAAGTGTCGGAACCGATCAAAGGCCGGAGGGCCTCAGCCGCCGACGGAACCTGCCAGGCCTTCACCCCCAGGAGAACCACATCCACTGGACCACATTCCTGTGGATCGTCAACAACGTGGACAGCTTTGACTGAAGAATTTTCGTCAGGTGTTTCAACTGTCAGCCCTCCCGCACGCAACACCTTGTAATTGTCGCCGCGGGCTACGAAAACCACATCTTCGCCTGCCTGAACAAGACGCCATCCAAAATATCCGCCGACGGCACCCACACCAACAACGGCAATCCGCACGTTAACCTCCTCGGGTCGAGTCACCCGTGAAAGACCTGTCGACCTACTAATGTCCTTAATCTTATACGCCAGGACAAGTTCGCACTACAACATCGAGTGATTCACAGATAAACACAAATTTCTCAGATGGGAAACGAAAAAGCTTTTCAAAGAACACGTCTTTCTATATTTTCGGAACTGACGATACGTATTCCTTGCTGAGCACGATCAAGTAAGCGGACTTCAACATTCAAATAGTCAGACGGCCAATCGATAAGGGAGAACCTCATGGAATTAGAACTGGGACTCAGTTACGATCAGTGCCGAGTCGGTATGAAAGCATCTTTTGCCAAGACCATTACTGAGTCCGACGTCATTCTCTTTGCGGGTATCAGCGGCGATTTTAATCCAATGCACGTGAACGAGGAGTTTGCGAGACTTACTCCTTTTGGCAAACGTATAGCCCACGGGGCCATTCCTCAAAGTCTTATTGCTCCGGTGCTCGGGACAAAACTTCCAGGACTCGGTACCATACTGCTTGAAATAACCACGCGGTTTCGCGCCCCGACCTTCTTCGGGGACACGATAACTGCTACCGCTGAAATCGTGGGAAAGCTCGAGGCCAAGAGGCGGATAAAACTAGACCTTTTGTGGACGAACCAGCGGGGAGAGACCGTGGCCACCGGAGAGGCCATCGTTATACCACCTCCACGCCCGGAAGAACTATCGTTAACATAAATACTCAGGAAGCGTGAAAAACCGGTTATCCGGTTTGAAGACCGGCCTTCATGCGCCACGGGATGCTCGATGGCATTGCCGGCAACCGCCAATATGAGCGGAACCGTTGCTGATCAGCATGAACCATTCTTGGATGCCTGTTCTCTCACTCATAGAGCGAAAAAACTTCCCGACAGTGCAGGAAAGTAATGAATAGCGATACAGATTATTTTGGGGAGTCCCATCGGATACTTCGTCAAACGATAACCCGATTCGTGGAGAAAGAGATTAAACCTCACGTAGACGAATGGGAGGAAGCAGGAGAATTCCCCCGGGAACTTTACTTTAAGGCCGCGGAAATAGGACTCCTGGGGGCCTGCTACCCTACGGAATGGAGTGGAATTGAGACAGACCTGTTTCACGAAGTGGTGGTGACTGAAGAGCTGACCCGTTCCGGGTCAGGCGGGGTTGCAGCCGGTCTCATGTCCCACAGTATCGCCCTACCGCCGATATTGACTCTGGGTAACGATGAACAGAAGCAACGTTTCATTCCGCCCGTACTGACAGGAGAGAAAATCGCTTCCCTTGGAATCACTGAACCGGGTGGGGGGTCGGACGTGGCTAATATTCGTACGCGGGCCGTCCGGGACGGAGACTTTTACGTTGTGAACGGCTCAAAGACCATGATCACATCAGGCTGTCGGGCCGATTTCGTCACCATGGCGGTGCGAACAGGGGATCCGGGATACAGAGGCATCAGCCTTCTCGTAGTTGAAACGGGCAGCCCCGGCTTCACCGTATCCAAGAAACTACGCAAGATGGGCTGGTGGGCTTCCGACACGGCGGAATTCGCACTTTCAGACGTGAAAGTCCCGGTCGGCAACCTCCTGGGTGAAGAGGGTGCCGCTTTTTATGGCTTGATGAAGAACTTTCAAAAGGAGCGACTTTATCTGGCCCTCATGGCGAATACCACAGCCCAAATGGCGTTGGAACAGTCCATTGAATACTCAAAGCTCAGAGAAGCCTTTGGGAGACCGCTCACCGGTTTTCAGGTCACTCGACACAAACTCGTGGACATGGCCACGTTGGTGGAAGTCAGTCGTGAGTTTACGTACCGCATCGCGGCGAAGATTCAGGCAGGAGAGAGTATGATCAAGGAAATCGCAATGGCCAAGATTTTCTCTGCCGACATCTGCGATAAGGTGTGCCATGCTGCGGTACAAATTCACGGTGGATACGGATACATGCGGGAATACCTGGTGGAGAGACTTTACAGAGACAGCCGGATACTGTCCATTGGAGGCGGTACCAGTGAGGTCATGAAGGAGATCATCTCCAAAATGATTCTGTGACTAAATCGGACTCGCGCTCCCTTTTCAGTTGATCTGACCGGTATTTTCATGTAACTGAAAGATCAACCTTGTTGTTGCGCATGCCCCGACAATTCTTACCGACTGGAATACCGGGTGTCGGTGTCCTATGGTGTCTTTCCCGCAATGAGCGAGGATGCGGTTCCATCTGCAGTGATTTATAATTGCAGATCGAAGTTTTTTGGAACTCGCGAGAGTATTCTCAAGACAGGTTGAACAAGAACTCACAAAGGAGGTTAGGCGATGAGCGTCAGACGGATTATCCTTGTATTGGCAACCGTCCTGCTTCTGCTGCCCGGCATTACGGTAGCTGCAGATGTCCCTGGAGTCACTGACACCGAGGTGGTCATCGGGTGCACCACTCCCTTGTCAGGTCCGGCAGCCCTGTGGGGAACGACTGGAATGGGCATGAAAGCCTGGGCCGATTACGTGAATGATCAAGGCGGGATACACGGTCGAAAGATTAAATTCGTCATGAAGGACGACGCATACAACCCAACTCGCGGTCTGGCGAATCTTCAGGAAATGAAGGGCAGCGTTCTTGCTGTGTGCGGGCCGATTGGAACGGCTATTCTCAATGCGTCCAAGGACTTTTACGAGGAAAACAAGATTCCCCTTATCACTGCATACGCAGATGTCCGAATCTGGGAACAGATGCCCAAGGACAAGCTCAAGTATGTTTTCATAGCCTACCCTGACTATGGCGACGAGGCTGAGTATCTTACCAAGTATGCTTTGAACAAACTCGACTCAAAGAAAATAGCGCTCTTCTACCAGAACGACGATTATGGCAAAAACGCTATGGAGGGTTTGAAGAAGGCCTTGGAAGCGAATCCCGGCAAGGCTGAATTTGTGGGATCTGTGCCTTACGAAATCACGGAGAGGGCGCTTGGAACCCACGCTCTCAAGATGAAGGAAACAGGCGCGGATACGGTGATGATCTATACCACTCCTACACACGGAGCCTTGATACTCAAAGAAATGCACAAAATTGGTTACGCACCCAAGGCTTTGACGACCTTTACGCTTGGCGACCCTATCATGTACAAGGCAGCCGGAGAGTCATGGGAAGGCACTTACATCGCTCTACCGGGGAATTCGGGTTTGCCGGGAGCTGACGCAGCTTCAGACAAGGTTGTGGAAATCCTGAAAAAATACGATCCAAAAATTGAGGGGAAAGAATACCTTGCCCTTTTTGGGGCGATGTCCATGATACACATGGTTGAAGGCCTTAAGAATGCCGGACGAGATCTCACGCCTGAAACCCTCATAAAAGGAATGGAGAAGATCAAAGACTGGCTGCCCGAAGGCATCGGCGCTCCGGTGACCTACGCTCCGGACCGAAGACATGGTGTAAATGCGTCCCGTATGAGTCAGGCCAAGGGCGGTAAACATGTCCCTCTCGAAGATTTTACGATTTTCAAGCCTCGGTTTTAGTTTATGAGGTTGCTGGAAGTTACAGATCTTTTTATCAGCTTCGGAGGGATCCGTGCGCTGTCTGGAATCGATTTTCACGTAGAGGAAAATGAAATCCTGACTGTTATCGGTCCCAACGGGTCCGGCAAGACAACCCTCTTTAATTGTATTTCCGGGGTTTACCATCCGACGGCGGGTGAGATACTATTCCGGGGAGAGAGCCTTCTGGGTCTCTCTCCGGATCTCATCGCCAGGCGAGGAATTGCTCGCACCTTTCAGAATCTCCGGCTGTTCCTTCACATGGATGTCCTGGACAACTTGATGCTGGGCAGGCATGTGAAATTTAGAAAGAATCCAATCCACGCGGCTTTGCGAATAAGATCCGAAGAGTTGCGCCACAGGGAGGTAGTCGAAGAGATCATCGACTTCCTTGACCTGCAGGCGTACAGACAAGCGCGGGTGGCAGACTGTCCGTACGGAGTTCAAAAGAGGGTGGAACTTGGGCGGGCGCTGGCCCTTGAACCGAAACTGTTACTTCTGGACGAACCAATAGCTGGTTTGACATCAGAAGAGAAAGAAGAATCCGCCTACCGAATTATGGAGATTCGCGGGCGATTCAAGACTGCCATTCTTCTTGTTGAGCACGATCTTCGTATAGCCTCACGATTAGCGAGTAGAATGGTTGCCTTCGAATCCGGGTTGGAGATTGCTCAAGGTACCCCGCAAGAGGTTCAGCGTCACCCCGAAGTGATTCGAGCCTATTTGGGGGAGGGGTGATACATGTCCGACCAGTCAAACACAGAGCCTCTTCTCAAAATTGCAGGAATTGAAACACTTTATTTTGACCGAATCTATGCTCTTCATGGGCTTTCCCTGCAGGTCAGGGCAAAAGAAATCTTTGCGGTATTGGGTCCCAACGGCGCGGGCAAGACAACCTTGCTCAAAACCATTGCAGGATTGCTAAAAGACCAACCGAAAAAGGGGCTCATCGAATTCGCAGGTCGTCGCATCCACAGGCTTGCGCCGGAACGGATTGCATCTCTGGGGATTGTATATGTGCCGGAAGACCGTGGGCTCTTCAGGGAACTGACTGTAAAAGAGAACCTCGATCTGGGATGTTGGGGTCGGAAGGGCAGGGAGGTGCGAGAGGATCTGGAACATGTTTACACGTTATTTCCAATCCTCAAGACCCGTTCGAGCCAGCAGGCCGAGACACTTTCAGGAGGCGAACAGCAGATGCTCGCCATGGCACGGGCCCTGTTGCGAAGGCCTAAACTGCTCATGCTCGATGAACCTTCCCTGGGACTTGCTCCAATGGTGGCCAGAGTCGTTTACGACGCTCTTCAGGAAATCAGCCGTGGAGGGACTACCATACTCCTCATTGAACAGAATGCCAGGCTGGCTCTGGGAATTGCCCATTACGGGTACATTATGGAGGCCGGTCGTATAGTCTTGGAGGGTACGGCCGGAGAGCTTTCCGAAAACGAAGACGTGCAGGAGCTGTACCTGGGACTTGGAGGCGAGGCAGCGGCTTCTCCCAAAGGGTGGCGTTTGTATAAGAAAAGAAGGAGATGGTAATGACCGCATCGGTTAATAGCTTCCCCGAGCTTTTCTTCGGTCAGGTGAAGCTGAAAGGAGATGCGGTAGCCCTTCGCCGCAAGGACTACGGTATTTGGAACCGTATATCCTGGACGGAGTACGGAGCCCGGGTAAGAGAATCAGGTGCGTCTCTTATAGCGCTGGGTATCAAGAGCGGCGACCGGGTGGCCATTCTTGGCGATAACCGGCCGGCATGGCTGGTCTGCCATCTTGCCACAATGTCCATTGGAGGAGTCACTTGCGGCGTTTATCCGACTTCAGCTCCCGATCAGATCGCTTACGTGGTTGGGCATTCCGAATCCAGATTGCTGTTTGTCGAAAATGAAGAGCAGGTTGACAAGGTTCTCTCAATCCTGACGGAGCTAAACCTTATCAAGGTAATAGTCTGGGACCCAAAGGGTCTATGGGGGTTCTCACATCCTGACATAATCTTCTACGACGAGTTCATGAATTTAGGACGTGAAAAACTTCGGCAAGACCCGCAATGCTTTGATGAAGCTCTCAGCGCAATTCAACTTGATGACACGGCTATGATCATCTACACGTCAGGAACCACGGGACGGCCCAAAGGGGCCATGATTTCGCACCGAAACATCCTGGGAATCACAGAATCTTTCATGGCTGTCAACCCTCCCCCGACCACTGACGAAATGGTATCCTACCTGCCTCTTGCCCATATTTACGAAAACCTCATCTCGCTGTTTCAGGCTGTATGGGGGGGCGGGACCGTGAATTTCGTGGAGAGCATGGACACGTTAGCTCAAAACCTTCGAGAGGCTTCCCCGACTGTTTTTGCCAGTGTTCCTCGTATATGGGAAAAATTCGCCTCCATGATTGAAATCCGCATGTCCGACTCAACGCTCCTCAAGAAGTCATTGTACCGACTGAGTGTGGCTGTGGGCTTGAAGTATGTGCGAACTGCGAAGGGAAGCGGTGAGAGGGCTTTATGGGCCATGGCATATTGGCCACTGTATGGGCTCGTGTTGTGTCATCTTAAACGGCAACTGGGCCTTGAGAGAGTGCGCTGGGCCATTTGCGCCGCAGCGCCTGCGTCACCCGAACTTTTCGAATATTTTAATGCCATCGGGATTCCCCTGAGAGAAGGTTACGGGCAGACTGAGTCCAGTGGTGTTATTGCCTTACAGCGGATAGATCATCCACGCTGGGGCTACGTGGGGGAATCCATCGACGGCATGGAAATCAAGATAGCTGAAGATGGTGAAATCCTCGTGAAAGGGGTCGGAGTATTTCAGGGTTACTTCAAGGAACCGGAACTCACAGCTTCGACTGTAATTGACGGTTGGCTGTACACAGGCGATGTGGGCGTCATGGATGACGGTTTCCTGAAGATTATGGACAGAAAGAAGGACATACTCATTACTGCAGGCGGCAAGAACATAACTCCGGCATTCATAGAGAACAAACTCAAGTTCAGCCCTTACGTACAGGATGCAGTGGTCATAGGCGAAGCGAGAAAATACCTTGTTTCGCTCATACTCATAGACGAAGACAATGTCACCAAGTTTGCCCAGGACAATCGCGTCCCCTTCACCACCTTTGCCGACCTGACCAGAAATCCTGAAATACTCAAACTCATTGATCAGGAAGTCTCCAAAGTCAACAAGACCCTCTCACAGGCAGAGTCCATCAAGAAGTTCGCCCTGCTTCCCAGGCGCTTTTACGAAGAAGACGGAGACGTTACTCCTACGAAAAAGGTGAAGAGACGCTTCCTGGAGAAACGATACGCAGATCTCATCGAGTCCCTTTACGGAAAATGAGTGAATAATGGACCTCATTGAAAGCTATCGCGACGAGCTGCAACTTGTTCGGAAACCGTGGACCCGTATATGGGTGGGAGGTGTTGTAGCCTCTCTCGCGCTGTTGCCGTGGTACACTCCGGAACACTTTACATACATAGCCACAATAATCTGCATATATGCCATCGGGATTCAGGGCCAGAATATTCTTATAGGCTATACGGGCCAAATATCTTTCGGACAGGCAGGTTTCCTTGCTATAGGCGCATTTACATTTGGCCATCTGGCCCGTCTTGGACTGCCGTGGCCCGTGGCGCTCGTGTGCGCAGGGGTTGGTTCGGCACTGTTCGGTGTGCTGGTGGGATTTCCCTCACTTCGGCTGAAAGGCCCCTATCTGGCTATTGCAACGATGGGGTTCGGCATAGCGGTCTATCAGATCTTTGCCAACTCTGAGGCGTTATCCGGTGGACGCATGGGACTTACGGTCCCCAAGCTCGCACCAGTCCTTGGCTTGTCCAAGATTACCTTTTCGTACTATTTCAATTTTTTCATTGCTCTTCTTATGACCATCGTCTCGTACAATATCATTTCCTCCTACATGGGCCGAGCCTTCATCGCCATACGTGACAACGACATCGCTGCAGAGGTAATCGGTGTAAACCTGACCAGGTATAAGTTGCTTTCTTTTGCGATCAGCTCCTTTTACACCGGAATACAGGGAGGCCTGTATGCCCTTTTTATAGGCTATCTTGAACCGAATATGTTCACATTCATGGAGTCCATCACGATTTTTGTGGCAGTCATTATCGGCGGACTGGCGTCCATTGAGGGCTCTATTATGGGTGCGGCGTTTGTTATACTGGTGCCCCAGGTGTTCAGTTCCTTCAAGGAAATGGTTCCCATAGTTTTCGGGGTGACCATTCTCATTGTTCTGATATTTGAACCCCTTGGCCTCGCCGGCCGGTGGATCAAAACGAGGCTGTATTTGCGAAATTGGCCTTTCCGTTGAAAGAGTTGCCGTGAGGTAGGGATTCATGGAACAGTTTTTCCAATATACCATTTCAGGATTAGCCACAGGGAGCGTCTACTCCCTGGTAGCGCTTGGCCTTGTGTTGATCTATCGCTCTACCCGCATTTTGAATTTTGCCCATGGGGATATTACGACAGCGGGAGCATTTGTGGCTTTTGCACTTTTGAACATGAAGGCTCCTTTCAGCCTTGCCTCTGCGCTGGCGATTCTTTTTGGCGCTGCATTGGCTATGGGGTTTTATTTTGTCATTCTCGTTCCTGCTCAACGCCGAGACGCGACTCAACTCGGCCAGATCATACTCACGCTCGGCTTGGGGCTCATATTACAGGGCGCAATTTTGTACTTCGGGGGTGCGGAACCCCAGTCATTTCCCTTCCCGCTATCGGAATTTAAACTGTATAAGATCGGCGAAATCAACATCAGCCAACTGAGCCTTGGCACGCTTGGAATAAGCCTTGCAGCCAGTTTCCTATTCTATCTGATGGTCCAGAAGACGCGGCTGGGACTTGCCATGCGGGCAACTTCCGAAAATCTGCCTGCAGCTCAGACTCTGGGGATTCCGACCCGGCGGGTGCTGGCGCTTTCGTGGGGACTGGCGGCAGGTCTGGGAGTTGTGGCAGGATTGTTTCTCGCTCCAGCACTACTACTCGATCCGTTCTTCATGTTGGAACCCTTCCTAAAAGGCTTTGCGGCCGCCATCCTGGGCGGAATGAACAGCCTCCCCGGCGCCATAGTCGGCGGCTTGATTCTCGGGGTGGCCGAAGCACTGGCCGGAGGCTTCATCTCCATCGCCTTCAAAAATACCCTCGCATTCGTAATCATTATCGTGGTACTGCTGCTGCGCCCCGAAGGGCTTTTGGGGGTGGAGTTCAAGGAACGGGTATGACACCGCCCTCCGCCTGTCTCTAAAAGCAAGTTGCTAAAGACCCTCGATTGTTCAACGTCTTTCAGTACCCGTGTGTCCTGAGTCACCGAAAGTTCGTTTCTTGTCTTGAGGAAATGGCGTTGGCAACTACAATCGCAGAAAATCACTCGTTTCGGGATTTCGGCTGCTCCCGGCCTTTTGTCCGTCCTTTGGTAAATAAATATTAAACGTGGTCCCCTTGCCTACTTCGCTTTGCACATCAATCCTGCCGCCGTGCTCTCGGATGAACCCGTAAGATATGCTGAGGCCCAGTCCTACTCCTTTCACCTTTTTCTTTGTGGTGAAGAAGGCTTCGAAGATTCTTTCCCGGTATTCAGGAGATATTCCGACGCCACTATCCCGGATGGTCACCGCGACGTCATTTTCTTCCGGTCTGAATCTGCTGGTCACACTGAGGTCTCCTCCGGAGGGCATGGCCGTATTGGCGTTTATGATCATGTTGATAAAAACTTGCTTCAACTGACTTCCGATGGCCATTACTTGAGGGAGGTCCAAGGACAGGTCCACATGCACGCGAATGTTGAGATTTTTGAATTGCCTTTCATAAAAGAGAAGAGTTTCTTCCAAAAGTTTATTGACGTCTGTAGGCTTTTTCTCTTCGTTGTCCGGTTTGAAGAACTTCAGCATCTTGATCAAGAGTCCCGAAGTGCGCTGACACTCATTATAGGCCAGATCCAGATACCTTCTCCTCTCGTTGCTTTCGGGAATAGCGTCCTTGAGCAGTTCCAGGCAGTTCATGATGCCGTATATGGGGTTGTTGAGTTCGTGAGCGAGTTGAGATGCCATTCTCCCCATGGCTGATTCGGTCTGTATCAGTTGGGCACGTATGCGCTTTGTTTCCGTGACATCTCTCATGAGACCCTGGTAGTTGATGATTTCTCCCGAACTGTTCATACTGGCATAGCCACTCATGGAAATGTCTCGCACACTCCCGTCTTTCAGGCGTGCCTGGAGTTCGTAGTCTCTAACTGAGCCTTCCGATGTGAGTTTTTTTCTGAAATCGGCTATATCGTCGGCACTGACAAAGAGTTCTTTGTAGTAATCCATGCCGAGGAATTCTTCTCGAGTGTAACCCACTATGCCGCACAAGGCACTATTGCAGTCTATGACTCTCCCGTCCGCGTCTGAGATGAACACCCCGTCCAGTATGTTTTCGAACAGCTCTCCGAACTTGATCTCTGTCTTCTGAAGCCGGTCCTCCATGAACTTCCGATGGGTGGCGTCCACAATAAATCCACGGTATCCCCCAATGTTGCCGTATCGGTCCCTCCATACTTGAGCGGACAACTCCACGTTGAGATGTGAACCGCTCTTTTTTCTGAAAACGGCCTCGTAGTCCCTGACTTCTCCTTGACTTTCGATCTTTGCCTGAAAAGCCGCCTTGTCCTGCGAGTTCATCCAGATGTCGCTGAAAAGATCGAGCGTCAAGACTTCCTCAGTCACTTTGTAGCCCAACATGTCCACCAGAGCGTCGTTGCAATCTATAAGCCCACCTTCACGCGTCGAGATGAAGAAGCCGTCTCGGGCCTCGGCGAAAAATTCCTCATAGCTTCGTTCGATTGTCAGTAGGCGGTCCTCAATGTCCTCCATGTTCATATCGATGACTGACAAGAGAGTATGACGAGACATTTCTACCTCACTGTGACCAGGTAACAATTCTTCAATGTATTCCAGCCAGGTCAAGGATTCGCGGAACGGATTCCTCTCTGCCTATGGCCATGATGTGAACCCCGTCGGCCATCCGTCCGTCTCTGATAGTCCGGATCGTCCGGGCAGCAATGTTGATACCGGTCTCCAGCGCCTTGCCCTTGGGCGCTCCAGCCAACTCGTCAATGAGCGCTTTCGGGACGAATATACCCGGCACATTCTTGTTCATGAATTTGGCCATTCCCGCGCTTACCAGCACGACAATACCGGCCAGGATCTTGACCTGGAACTTTCTCGCATAATCCATGAAATTACTGAAATTGGTCAAATCGTAGATGGCCTGGGTCTGAATGAACTCGGCGCCGGCCTCGATTTTCTTCTCGAATTTGAGAAGTTGTGGTTCCAGGGGCTGCGCTTCGGGTGTCACAATGGCTCCCTTGCAGAAACGCGGTGTTCCGTCGAGGGGGTTGCCCGCCAAATCCTTGCCTTCAGAGAGTGTGTGAATCGCATCCAGCAACTGTACCGAGTCGAGATCAAAGACCCCCTTGGCATCCTTGTGATCTCCGACAACCACTGCATCACCGGTGAGACAGAGCACATTGGTGATACCACGACTGTAGGCAAAAAAAAGATCAGCCTGGAGCGCCAGCCTGTTTCGGTCTCGACACGTCATCTGAAGAATGGGCTCGCCCCCCATTTCTTTCACCAGAAGTGCTCCACCAAGAGAGGGATACCTCAACACGGAACTCTGGTTATCAGTTACGTTGAGGCCGTCGACTCGATCCTTGAGCAGGGCAATGTGGTGTTTCATAGGTTCTACGTTGACGCCCTTTGGAGGACCTATCTCGGCAGTAATAACGAACTTCCCGGAATCGAGAGCTTCTTTGAATCGACTCATCAGCCACCTCGTTCCCAGCGATGGGCTTGCGTTAGATCATGATGTTGGGACCGGTCTCTTGCGCATTCGCAAGATAAAACCTTTGTTCTACTGTGCAGCGGCTTCCTCGCGAGAGTGAGTAAGATCGATAATCCCCGGCCTGAGCACAGCGTTGTGTGTCTTAGGGGGATGATATCGCCGCATGTGGTCAAGTCTCCCCTGACTCTGAAGCCTGTTGTAAATGAGCGTCCAAGCACACTCTCTACCGTTACCTACTTCACACATGCCGTTGTCGGTTCCGCCACAGGGACCGTTGAGAAGTCCCTTATGACAGGCAGTCACGGGACAGATCCCACCCGTGTACACCAGCACGCATTCACCACATTGCATGCAGATCTCTGAATAATGGCCTGCAGGGCCTTCCTTACCCATGAAAAGGGTGTCAAGGGCAGGCGCAACAGGTTTCTTGAGCTGTGAAGCTGCGGTCTGCACGCCGAAGGCGCAAGACATGACCAGAACAATGTCAGCGGCACGTAACTGATCTCTGAAAACGTACCGCATTTCGCCGGTAACTTCATCGCAACCAGTAGGAGGAACAGCAACTCCGGTTACAATTTTGCCGGCCACGGTAAGCCTTTCAGCCATGGCAGCGACCTCGTCAATCCCGCCGGTGTGGCACAGGGTCGCACACGTGCCGCATCCAACTATGAACACCCTGGTATCCAAAGAAATATCTTCCAAGATCTGCTCGAAAGGTTTTGTTCGCGTAATTGTTTTCATGGCTGGTCCCTTTGTGGCGAAATACCCCTATGAAAATTTCCTGGCCGTAGCCGCATTACCCTCGGATTCTCCTGTTAATGCTCAGTATATGAAATAGGCTGCTCACAGGCCTCGGCTACCAATCTTCGGTTTGCATATCCCTGATGCGTTCCAAGTCGCATCGGAGGCACCGAGAAGCCTCCATCTTCGCTTCTTGTTCCATGAAACCTTTCTCAAATTCATCGAATCCAGTAATCCTTTCCTCAGGACGCATGCGTGGCATAGCGACACGAGGTCTGATTTGGTCGAGCCTTTCCGGTTCAGGGGGCGGCTCAGGCCGAAGGTAATATTGTTCGTCTCTTATGATCAACGGTCCCTTGACTCCTCGGAAGTAGCGATCAATGCCCAGGGCTGCTCGTCTTCCCGCCGCTATGGCGAATATGGCCATAGATGGGCCGGTAGCAAAGTCTCCCCCTGCAAAGATCCAGGGAATATTCGTCTGGAGAGTATCTGGGTTTACTTTGAGAGCGCCCCAGGCCACTCGTTCCAACTGGAAGTCAGGGGGCAGGAAGCTGAGATCAGGCACTTGTCCCACTGCTGGAATTACCATGTCGGCTTCAAGGAAAAACTCACTCCCCTCGATAGGCAAAGGCGTCCTCCGGCCGGAATCATCCGGCTCTCCCAGCTTCATTCTGATGAACCTTACTCCCCGGATCATACCTTCGCTCGATTCTATTCTCGTTGGAGACACCAAAAACTGAAAATCCACCCCTTCTTCTTCGGCCTCACGAAACTCGATTGAGGAGACAGGCATCTCTTCTCTGGAGCGGCGATACAGTACGGTCACGTGCAGGGCCCCTTTTCGTAGAACGCTACGAGCAGCATCAATGGCGGTGTTTCCCCCTCCGATGATCAGGATCCGGTTTCCTACTCGGAGAAGCTCCCCGGTCTTGACGCCCCTGAGTAGGTGAAGCCCCTGCACGAGACCTTCGACCTTTCCATCTTCACCAGGAATTCCCAATTCCTGGCTTCTGTGTGCACCGGCAGCGATGAAAACTGCGTCATAACCCTCGGCCTTGAGGTCATCCACAGTGTGATATTCGTTGATGGGGCTGTCGTAATAGATCTCCACCCCCTTAGACTCGATGTAACCAATCTCTCGTTCCAGCACCTCCTTGGGTAAGCGGAACTCCGGAACGCCCACTGCAAGCATGCCCCCACCGGTTGGAAGGGCCTCGAAAACAATGGTCTTGTACCCCATCTTCGCAAGAAAGAACGCACAACTAAGCCCGGCGGGCCCGGCCCCTACCACGGCCACTTGCTTGGTCTTGGTTATTGGGAACGGTTCCGAGGGGTCTTTCAGGTTTTCGTAAACCCAGTCAGCGGCAAAACGTTTCAGATATCGTATGGACAAGGACTGCTCTACCTCACCTCGTCGGCACTTGTCCTCACACGGATGGTGACATATACGCCCACAGACTGCCGGGAAGGGATTATGTTCCCGAATCACATCCAAGGCTTTAGAAAAATCCCCCTGGGCGATAAACGCCACGTAGGCGGGGACATCGATTCCGGCGGGGCACGCATGTTGGCATGGAGAAAGTACCAGGGCGTCGCACACCCCTGCAGGGCATCTCTTGGCTAATATGTGCGCTTCGTACTCATGCCGGAAGTGCCGAAGAGTAGAGAGCACCGGATTTGAGCATGTCTGCCCCAGGCCGCAAAGGCTGGTACTCTTCACCTGGAGAGCGATCCTTTGCAGACGATCCAAGTCGGCCATTGTGGCCTGCCCGCAGGTGATCCGCGTCAATATGTTGAGCATCTGGCGGGTGCCGATACGGCAAGGTGAACACTGCCCACAGGATTCTTCGGCCGTGAATGAAAGAAAGTACCGAGCCACCTCCACCATGCAGGTGTTCTCGTCCATGACCACCATACCGCCGGATCCCATGATGGACCCAACTTCCTGAAGGGAATCGTAGTCGATCGGCAAGTTCAGGAATTTTTCAGGAATGCATCCTCCTGAAGGGCCCCCCATTTGAACAGCCTTAAACCTCCTGTTCTTAGGTATTCCGCCTCCGATGTCGAATACTACGTCTCGGATGGTCACGCCCATTGGCACTTCGACCAGTCCGGTGTTGTTCACTTTGCCGGTGAGCGAGAAAATTTTCGTGCCTTTAGACTTCTCTGTCCCCACGGAAGCGTAGACATCGGGCCCCATGGAAATGATACGGGGAACGTTGGCAAAAGTTTCGACGTTGTTGATCACTGTGGGGCATCCGAAAAGTCCGCTCTGAACAGGGAAGGGCGGCCTGGGACGAGGCATCCCTCTGCGCCCTTCTATCGAGGCAATAAGAGCGGTCTCTTCTCCGCAAACAAAAGCACCTGCACCCTGGTAAAGCCGTATGTCGAAATTGAACCCGCTCCCCAGGATATTCTCTCCCAACAAGCCGAGTACGCCGGCCTGGTGAATTGCGATTCCCAAACGTTCTACGGCAAGAGGATACTCCGCCCGACAGTATATGTACCCTTCTCCCGCTCCAATGGCGTAGGCGCCAATTATCATCCCCTCTACGATGGAGTGAGGATTCCCTTCCAGGATGGCCCTGTCCATAAAGGCCCCTGGGTCCCCTTCATCTGCGTTACAGATGATGAACTTGCGCTTTCCGGCAGCCGACCGAGCGTATCGCCATTTGGTTCCAGTCGGGAAACCGCCCCCGCCCCTCCCTCTCAATCCGGCCCGTTCGATGGTGTCTATAACCCGCGTGGCTTCCCAAGATAGAATTTCTTCCAGGGCTGTATACCCTCCAAAAGCTATGCTGTCCTCGATTGAAGTGGGATCTACCACTCCGTTGAGAGCGAGCACCGACCTTTTCTGCTTAGCATAGAAAGGTACCTCCGACTCGTAGACGAAACGCTTCTCACTATCAGAAGCCGTAAACAGCAACTTTCCGAGGATGTTGCTCTTCTTCAAGGTCTCGGAAACCACTTCAGGGACATCTTCCGGCAAGACTCTTTGATAAAAAATACCCTGGGGCCTAATCGTTACCAGCGGTCCTCGCTCGCAAAAGCCTGGACATCCCACCCGCTTTAAGATTGCCTTGTCGGCGACTCCCTGCTCTCGGAGTTCCGATTCAAATCGTGAGATAACCTCTTCCGCTCCCCAGGCCCGACAGCCTGTGTCTCCGCACACGGCTATCTCTACCAAAGAAGGATCTCGCCGGCGTCGGACTGTCAGGCGTAACCTCTCAAGATCAGAAGCGGAATTCAGACGGTCCATAATATCACCATATCACGAGAGGTTCTTGAGGACGGCCTCAATCCTCCCAGGGTTCAGCTTGCCATAATAGGCCTTGTTCACTACCATAACCGGGCTCAGGGCACACGCTCCCAAACAAGCGACGGTCTCCAGGGTGAAACGCATGTCAACCGAGGTTTCGCCATCCTCTATCGCCGTGAACTTCTTTACGGTCTGGAGAACGGTCCTCCCTCCCCGGACATGGCAAGCGGTTCCACGGCACACACGTATGACATTGCGGCCGCGGGGTGTGGTGCAGAACTGGGCATAGAACGTTATTATGCCTGAAATCTCGGAAGGAAAAACCCCCATGTGCTTGGCCACTACTGGTATGCTCTCGGGAGCAATGTAGCCGAACTCTTCCTGAACCGTCTGCAGTGCCGGGATAAGGTTTTCCCGAGCAGGCTTTATCCCGTTCAAAACTTCTTCCAGCCGCTCTATGTCAAAACCAGGCTCCATCACTCCTCCACCGTCGATATGGAAACGAAAGTGTGGACCCAGCCAGGAGGATCATATTCCTCAGGCCACAAGAGAAGTCTCTGAAGGATGTACCTGGGGCCGCCTGCTGGAATGACGATACCGGAAGGAGGAACACGGGGATCCACCGAAAGTCGTACTTTGATTTCCCCTGCTTCAGAACTCACCAGTATGAATGCTCCGTTCTCGGCTTTGATTCTTGCGGCATCCGTCGGATTCATCCGTGCCGTGTCCTCTCTGGCGAATCGGGCCAGCCCATACGATTGAGCTGAAACCACTCCATCACCCGGATGAACGGTCAGTTCCTCCGGAAATACCCTCCAGGGACGCTCCGGCGGGGCCTGAACACGAGCGGGGAAAGAATCCGCCGGCACATAGAGACCTGACTGACCATTTTCCTGAGGATCTCGCGACACGTGCCTCTCGTCGTGCTTGGAAAGGGGCATACCCCCACGTTTTCCTACATCGGCCCATGTCAGTGCCTGCCATGCCGGACAGACAGTCTGTATCTCCTCGAATATGTCTCTTGCAGTGAGAAAGCCCATCGGAGAGCCCAACCTTCCCGCAAGATCAATGATGAACCGGGCGGTGGGACGTGCGTTTCCAGGAGGATCCGTGATCTTCGAGACTCTCTGAACCCAACCCTCAGTGCTCATATATGTCCCGTCGGCCTCCGTTATCGCAGCCGATGGAAACACAAATTCAGCCAATTCCTCAATTTGGGCGGGAAACAACCCGGTGCGGACAACCAGCTCCATCCCGCCAAGTGCTGTTCGCGTTCTCTCCGTGTCCGGGAAAACCGTCAGAGGATCAACTCCGAGGAACACGAGTGCTTTCAGATCCCCTGTCTCAGCACCACGGATCATGCCCATGACGTCAAGCCCGGGCTGGGCAACTATGTCCGCTTCGCAAGCAATGCCGAGAGCCTCCAAGACGGTAGCGTCCTCCAATGAAACACAGCCTGGAAGCCGATTCGGCGAACAGCCCATCTCCCAGGCCCCTAGTTCGTTGCATCCTTCGAAGAGGAAGAGAACGCTCTGAGGCTGTCCACAGAGAAAGGCGAGATTCGCTACCAGGCGAATGAGTGTATAGCCCTCAGCGGCTCTGCTTGCCATGGGGCCGACGAGAAAAACGATCTTTTTCTCCTCGCTCATGAGCAGTGCCGCCTCTCTTATTTGTTCCTTCGGAGCTTGGTGTTTGGGCAGTGTATCAAGACATGAGAGCAATTCCTCGACATTAACTCCACTGTGTCTGAGAAGATCCTCGGTTTGCGGGCTGCCGGTGATCAGTTCCTTCATGAGTTCGATCAACAGACTTGGCAGCGTATCAGTGTCTTCTCTGAAGTGGATTCCGGCGAAAGGACTAAGGCTCGTAACCAGAGGATCGAGTTGAACCAGGGCTGCCCCTCTGTTACGGACCGCCTGTCGGATGTTGCGGGCTACAACAGGGTGACTATAATCCGGCCTTGCTGCTACCAATAAAATCGTCTGGGCTTCCAGGATGGTTTCAAGAGAAGCAGTTGGCAGGATCGCCATCATAGCGTCTGCCAGTGCGTCTACTGCCGCTCCGGAAGAAAACCTCGCTGTGGAATCGATGTTTGGGGTCCCTATGGTTGACCGAGCAAACCTCCCGGCAAGATACAGTTCGTCGTTGGAGCATCGGGTCCCTGCAATAATTCCTATGCTCGAGGGACCGCACCGTCCTATGACTTCCGTCAAACGGCCGGCAACTTCTCCCAGTGCCTCATCCCACGAGAATTTTCCCCATGTCCCATCCTGCCGGCGGATAAGGGGATCGGTGAGCCTGGCTGGAGACGACAAGGCATCCTGTCCATAATGTCCGCGTACGCAAAGAGAGAGACTGTTAACGGGGCTTTCTATAATGCCTCTCGCTCCCGACACTACTCCGTCGGAAAGTTCGTACTCCATGCAGCACCCAGTGCCACAATAGGAGCAAATTCCCGCAGCGTAATCCTTCCCTGAGCTTAGTGACAGCTTTTGTCTTTCCGCAAGGGCATCGGTGGGGCAGATCGCGACACAGGAGCCGCAGAAATTGCATTCCGAACCTTCCAGCGGGGTTCGGCCGGCTGTGCCGGGATGGCTATTGTAGCCGCGCTCCATATATTCGATCGCGCCGACAGCTTCAAAGTCTTTGCACACGCGTATGCAGCGACCACAAAGCACGCACTTGGTCAGGTCTCGAACTATGAAAGGATTCACTTCCTGGATGGGCATCCAGCGCCTGATGGCGTCCAGTTCCGGGTCGCAGATGCCGTGGTCCTTGGCCAGCGAGCGTAGAACACACTCGTTTCCCTTGCTGCAGACAACACAAGCTGACGGATGATCGGAGAGAATGAGTTCCAGAACACCACGTCGGGCCGCAACAGCGGCTGGGGAATCAGTGAGGATCTCCATTCCCTTTGTGATAGGTGTAACACAGGAAGCGAGGAATCTGCCGGTTTTTGCGTCCTCCACGAGGCATACGCGACATGCGCCGACACTTTTCAGCACGGGGTGATGGCACAGCGTCGGTATCGTCACCCCGACCTGCCTCGCCAGATCCAGAATCGTCGTGCCTGACAATCCTGCAACTTCGCGACCGTTAAGCGAAATGGTAACGGTCTCCAATGTGGACCTCCGTCTGAAAGGAAACTGCTAAATCAAATTCCGAGGTTTGTCCGTCCCGCTTTACCACATACAGGCGGAAACACCCGACTATTCATAGGGGCGGATCTCTTGACCAAAAACTCGCATGGCACTGTTCATCGGAGCCCTCAGCGCCATCGCCTAATTTCCTGCAGGATTTTGCCTATCTTGCCTTCCCAACCAAACGGAATAATGTGAACCCCAGCGCAGATATCCTTGATAGAATTGATCATCTCCAACATGATCTTAGCGGACTCGTCGAACTTCACAGGGGCCCTCTCAATTCTTTCTATCAGGTGATCAGGGATGTAGATCCCACCATAACGCTTCAACATGCGGGCTTGCATCCCGGACTGCAGCATCATGATTTCAGCAACTACGGGAATTCTCAAGGGGGCAACTCTCTTTACAAATGCGGCAAACTGGTCAATATCGAACACAGGCGTGGTAAGGAAGTACTTGGTTCCTCGTTCCGCCAATTGCTCCATCTCCCGAATCTCCAAATCCGGGGCCCTGCCGCCTGCACTGGCATCCACACCGGACCCTATGAAGAAATCCTTTTCACCATCAAGGTCCTTCCCATGTACGTCTGTACCTCGTTGGAGATTCTCAATCACTGAAAAGAATTTTCCCATGTCCACTTGAAAAAACATCATCTCCTGAAGAGAATCCCCCGTAACCCGGTAATCCTCGCTGAACACAAGAAGGTTTTCTACTCCTGCAGAAGAAGCATGAATCAGAGCGTCCTGTATCTCCAACCGATTACGGTCCCGAGTCATCACCTCAAAGACAGGATCAAATTTCCTCTCCCTGAGAAGACGGCACAACGCCAGAGAATCACTTACAGCCGCATCCGCAGCAAATGGGTGGTAACGAACTCCATCAATCCGGCCCCAAAGATTATATAGTTCGCTGAGATATTCCTCAGGCGTACGTCCTTGTGGAAGGTAGATCTCAGAAGTGATAATGAACTTTCTTTTCTCTAATGATTCCTTCAACTCCATGATCGGGCTCCCTTTTAATGCGGTGGTCGTTTCTCAGCCGATTCCCAGAAGTTTTGCCACTTCTTTCTTAAGCTTCTCCAAAGGCAGGGGCTTTGAGAAACATACGTCCGCCCCTTGCTGCTTCATTCGCTCGTGATTTTCCTCGTCCATGTAGGCTGAGAGCACGAGAATCTTAACATGGCTGGTCGCAGGATCCCGCTTGAGTCTCTTGCAAACCTCGAATCCGTCAATGTCGGGCATCATGATGTCCAGTATCACGAGGTGAGGCTGGAAATGACTGACCTGAATCCCGGCCTCGAAACCGTCCGAGGCAGAGACAATTTCGTAGTTATAGGGTTCCTCTTCCAGGGCAGTAACTATGGTCTCGACAATCAACTTGTCATCGTCGATTACGAGAATCTTATTTCGTTCGCTTTCCTCAAGCTCAGTCTGGATCGGCATGCCCTTCTTCCGAAGGAAAGAGTCCAAATCCTGTCTCCTGATCCTCCGGTGGCCTCCCACGGTTCTGAAAGCAGTGAGGTGCCCTTCATCGATCCAATTTGCCATGGTCTTGGGTGACACGCCGCAGTACTGGCTTGCCTGAAAAACGGTTAAAACTTCCATAGGCCTACCCCCTCAATTTTGACCGGAACCCGCCAGAGACTATTTTCGATAATACCACTATTACCGTTTTTTCTGTTTTGTCAAGCCAAAAGTCCCAGGGCCAAGTCATAGTAGACCATAATCCTTAGTATTTGCATCATTAAGCACTTTTTTGTGGACATTTTGTTCGGAATTGTTTATTAAGGGGGGCATGAATCCTGCAACACCTGTAGCGTTGACAGAAGATCGGGAGGTGGTCAGGCGCGTGGAGGTCCGT
>JAPLJK010000018.1:0-28201 GCA_026388625.1 Deltaproteobacteria bacterium
TGAACATCCATGCCTTGTGCGGGCGCAACCAACAATGAGAATACGGTTTAGAAGCGAGTCATGGCATACTACCTGAAGAATTACAATTTCAAAAAGTCAGGAGGATGCCATGACCCAGCAGCAAAATACATCAATATTGAGAGTGATGCACGAGGTATGCTGTGGACTTGATGTTCACAAGGAATTGATCAATGCGTGTTTGATCACCACGGACGAAAAGCAGGCAATATGCATCTTTAATCGCGCTTTTCGCAAGTTTTGTGAGACATTACTGTATAACCTTTTAGGCAGCATAAGGAATTACCATGAAACGCAAAGTCATTGGCATTTCACTACTGGTGGCCGCGGTTTTGGTGGCCGTGCTCATACTCAGCATGAGCCGAATTTTGCCTGGCAAGTCATCCGAAGGTTACCCAACTGCGAGGGTCGTGAAACGAGACCTGGGGGCTACGGTTCAGGCTACCGGGATAGTCAAGGCGCTGGTGGGAGCCGAAGTGAAAGTGGGGGCTAGGACACCGGGGAAAGTCGTCGATTTACCAATTAACGTAGGCGACAGGGTAGCTGAAGGCCAAGTAATAGCAAAAATAGAGCAAGATGATCTCGTAGCTAAGGTGAAGCTTCAGGACGCTATTCTTGCCGAAGCGAGAGCCGAGGCGAAGCGATTAGAAAGAGATTATGAACGAGATGAACAGTTACAACGAACGAAATCCATATCCGACCAGAAGTTTGACCTGACCGGATCACTGTATGAGATTGCAAGGGCGAGAGTGGCAAAAGCTGAAGCTGACCTGGATATTGCAAGAGCTCAACTGTCCTATGCTACGATAACAGCTCCTATCAAGGGCACTGTGGCGTCTGTAAATACCATTCAGGGCGAGACTGTCACCACAGGGCTCAATGCACCCACATTCATAAAGATTATAGACTTGGACCGCCTGGAAGTTCTCGCTTATGTAGATGAGAATGACATTGGTAAAGTGAGAGTGGGTCACGAAGCGATCTTCAGTGTGGCGGCTCATCCCGGCACGGACTTCAAGGGCGACGTTACGTCGATTTACCCGTCGGCAACCATACAGGACAACGTGGTGTATTACATCACCTCTGTGAGCGTTGATAACAGGGAGGGCAAATTGATGCCGGACATGACGGCCACTGTACTTATCTTTCTGGATCAGAAGAAGGGAGTCTTAGCGGTGCCGAACAAGGCCGTCCAGCGTGAGGGAGGAAAGAAATTCGTCTACGTTGTGGACGGTGGGGTTCCGGACAAACGCTACGTGCAGACGGGGTGGAAAGATTCGTCTTACACTGAAGTCATGGAGGGTTTGACCGAGGGGCAATTGGTGGTCATCGGGGAACTTATTCGTAAGTAAGCTTGTCATGGAGGCAGTAAATGATCGAGGTTAGGAACCTTTCAAAGATTTTCAAAAAGGACAACATGGAGGTGCGCGTTCTGGAAGACATCTCCGTGACTATCAACGAGGGTGAGTTCGTGGCCATAATGGCGCCATCGGGGATGGGCAAGAGCACTTTTCTTGACATCCTTGGATGCCTGGACAAGCCTACGGGCGGCACATACACTCTTGACAATGTGCCGGTCCAAGGAATGGACGATGACGAGTTGTCCCGCATCAGAAACGAAAAGCTTGGGTTCGTGTTTCAGTCGTTCCATCTTCTCCCAAGGATGACCGCCTGGGAAAATGTAACCCTGCCTCTGATATACAGTGACAGTGATTCCAACATGAGGACAAGGGCAATAGAAGCCTTGGAGACAGTGGGTTTGGGAGATCGCGTGAGTCACCTTCCACGCGAGTTGTCCGGCGGACAGCAACAGAGGGTCGCTATAGCACGAGCACTGATCAACAATCCACGCATCATCTTTGCCGATGAACCTACCGGTAACCTTGACTCTACGTCCGGGCAGGATGTGATGAACATATTCAGGAAACTGCACGCAGAAGGGAGAACATTGGTTGTTGTGACGCACGATAAAGACGTGGCGGATCAGGCTCATAGAATCATAGAGATGAAGGACGGCAGGATTTTCAGTGACCACCGGCCAATTCGAGAAGCTGATGAGGTGACGAGATGAGACTCTTCAGAATGGGGGGACAAGCGCTCGGAGCCATGATGGAAAATAAGATGAGAACCTTCCTGATGATGCTGGGAGTCATTATAGGCGTCGCCACACTTACCGTCATTGCGTCTTCCGTCCTTGGTGCACGCAGCGAGGTCATGGAAAAAGTGGAGAAGTTCGGTTTTGATCAGATAATGATCATGGCAGGGGCGGGGAGAAAACCTGGTGTCCCTCAGCCAATACCTACGACTTTGAGAGTTGAGGATGCTCAGGCTATGCTTTCGGAAGTCTCAAATGTGAAAGACGTCACGCCTCAGATCAATCGCCGAGATTTTCCCGTCAAATTCGGGAACAAGAATTCCTATGCGCTCCTTCTTGCGGCCAACCCAAATTGGGCATCCGTTTGGAATACCCGCGTTGAGGCAGGAAGATTCATCTCCGACGAAGACATTTCACGTCTGACCCGAGTCGCAGTCATTGGCCCCACCATCGTGAAGGATCTTTTCGAAGGCGACGACCCGATTGGAAAGCAGATATTGGTTAATAATAACCCTTTTGAGGTGATTGGGGTTGTTGAACCTCGAGGCACTTCTCCGGCTGGACTGGATCTGGACGCTAGGGTTATCATTCCTCTTACAACCGGCCAAAAGAGGGTTTTTAACCAGGACTACCTTTTCATGATGAAGATAGTTTTGTCAGACCCATCAAAAATGGCCCAGACCGTGAAGGATGTCCAAGCACTACTCAGGGAGCGCCACAATCTTCCGCCCGGAACAGAGGACGACTTTACCATAGTCACACCCTCTCAGATCATGGCCATAGTCTCTAAAGTGTCAACCACTTTCACACTATTCCTCTTGCTTGTGTCGGGCGTCTCGTTAATCGTAGGCGCAATAGTCATTGCAAACATTATGTTCATTGCGGTGAACGAAAGGAGAGGCGAAATAGGAATCAGAAGGGCTGTGGGAGCCAGAAAAAACGACATTCTGACACAATTCCTCATCGAGTCCGTGAGCATCGCCACAGTTGGAGGAGTCATTGGAATTGTTATTGGGCTGCTGGGACTGGTGACATTGTCCGCATTCATGAAACTACCTTCCACTGTGATTTGGCAGCCTATGTTACTATCTTTTTTAAGCGCCATTCTCGTAGGACTTGTTGCTGGTATACAACCGGCGAGAAAAGCAGCAGCCGTGAATCCGATTGAGGCTTTGAAGTAAACGCACATGCGTACGAGACCCTTCCGGGGAGCCAAGATCGCTCTGAAGTCATTGATCGCGCATCCCTTGAGAGTTGCCCTGGCTCTTGTTGCGATCATGATCGGTGTCGCGTCGGTCATCGTGATGGTAGGTATCGGCAAGGGAGCAGAAAGGGAGATCAGGCGTAAAATCGAGGGAATGGGGACCAATCTACTGGTGGTAAGTGCGGCTCGGTCAACAGCCGTAAAAGGACAGGTGGGAATGATTGGCATTATGACCACTTTGACACTCAAGGATTCCATAGCCGTCGGGCAGGAATGCTCAGCAGTGAGCCAAGTCGCTCCAGCCTATTCAAAGAAGATCCCGGCAAAATATGAAAATGTCAGTTACAGCACAAAAGTTGTAGGAACGATTCCAGCGATTCAGAGGGTGCGAAACGTTTCCATAGAGTCCGGCACTTTTTTCGATGAAGACGACAACAGAATTATGGCGCCGGTGGCTGTAGTCGGACCCACGGTAGTCCAAAATCTATTTTACGGAAATGACCCTGTCGGAGAGTCTATCAGGATAGGAAAGGTTCTTTTTCGGGTGATAGGAGTTACCAGCCCAAGAGGCAATCTCTCAGGAGAGGATGAAGACGATCAGATATTTGTCCCGTTACGAACGGCCATGAACAAGCTCATGAATGTCACGTACTTGAGCAATATTTTCGTCGAGGCTGTCGGTTTCGAGAAGGTGCATCAAGCCGAAGACCAGATACGGTGGTTGCTAAGGGAAAGGCATCATCTGCGTGAGGGAAAGGACAATGATTTCACGATTCAGAATCAGGCTGATGTCATAGAGGCCCAATCCGCCATTGCACGGACATTCAGCCTCTTGATCGGAAGTATAGCGTTGATTTCATTGATCATCGGTGGGGTGGGAATACTGGGCGTGATGCTGCTTTCCATAAGAGAGAGAGTGGGTGAGATAGGTATTCGCAGGGCAGTGGGTGCAAGGAGAAAGGATATTCTCGTTCAATTCCTGGTCGAGTCATCCTCTTTGGGAATTATTGGCGGGTTATTAGGTGTTGTCCTGGGGATTGTCGTTATTGAAGCGGTGAAATTGAGTTCGGGCATGCCCGTATTAATAGCCGTCGGGTACTTAATTCTTTCACTGGTCTTTTCCGTTGCCACTGGTATGATCTTCGGTATTTATCCATCGTGGAAGGCGGCCCGCCTGGATCCTATAGAGGCGCTGAACACAAATGCATGAACGCCATGGACGGGTGGCCCAACGGCCGGGTCAGAATAAAGGATCGGGACGCTTGTATGGAATGCGGCGCCTGTGCCAGGAACTGCCCTTCTGAGGCCCTGAAAGTGCGTTCCGGTGTGGGGTGTGCCGCTGCGCTCATCAACGCTGCTCTGGGGCGAAATAGTTCCTCTTGTTGTTGTGTGATTGAGCCCGAAGAGACTGATGTTGAAACCAAATCGACTCCAAGTCGCGGTTCCGGCTGCTGCTAGGCATGCTGCCCGCAAACGATACAAGCTTGATGAGATTCCAGCAAGCCGACAATGCAAAATAAATGTGAAAAGCCGTTATGCAGTTCGAATAGGACCGGGACAAAGAGAAACGAAATATGAGAAAGCACGGGGTTTCTTTTGACGAAGCCGTTACCGTGTTTTATGATCCTTTGTCGGCAACCTTCGATGATCCTGATCACTCCACTGATGAGCATAGATTAATCACTATCGGCATCTCATCTTGCGGGCGCGTGTTTGTTGTCTCACAAGCCGACTCAACTGAAAAAGAGCCGGCATACTGCTATTGCTGCGATAACACCGGCAGCGTCGGCTATCAGACCGGCATGGATCGCATACCGGACTCGCATGATGGACACAGCTCCAAAATAGACGGCCGCCACGTAGAGGGTCGTTTCAGTACTGCCCATTATCACGGCCCCTAGCCGCGCCTGGTATGAGTCTGCTCCGTGTTTCGCAATTATCTCGCCCAAAATGCCTAGAGAAGCTCCTCCAGAGAGAGGCCGAATAAGAATTAGACTCACAACTTCGGGCGACAGACCGAGGGATTTCATGATGTCTGGAAAAACTCCGGTGATAAGATCCATTGCGCCGGATGCCCGGAACATTCCCACAACTACCAAAATAGCCACAAGATACGGAATAATTCGTACCGCAACGTCAAATCCTTCGCGTGCCCCCTCTACAAACGACTCATAAACTTTGACCCCTTTAAAATATCCGTAGACGGGAATACCAACCAGAAAAATCAAGAAGATAAAATTGGAAGCTATTGCCGAGAACTCAGGCAGACCCTTCATCCCGTGGTCCTCTCTCAGAATCAATGCGAAACCGGCGGAGCCTGGAAAGAAGACTGGCTGCGAGCACTCCGGAAATTGTAGAAACGGTCGTGGCGAGAAGTGCGGGGAACACCACGACTGTGGGATCAGAAGAACCGCCCGCGGCTAGAAGAGCGATGGCTCCCGCCGGAACAAGTTGGACACTGGAAGTATTTATTGCGAGAAACATGCACATGGCATCGGTTGCCGTCCCTTTCTTGGTGTTCAAGGTCTCCAGGTCCGTCATAGCCCGTATGCCCAACGGAGTTGCAGCATTGTTGAGGCCGAACATGTTGGCGACTATATTCATGGCCATGCTGCCGAGGGCCGGGTGGCCTGGGGGAATTCCGGGAAACAGCAGACGCATGAGAGGGGCAATGAGCGCGGTGAACCGATCCACCAAACCGCTATCCTGGGCTATTCTCATGATTCCGAGCCACAAGGCCATGATTCCGGTAAACCCTAAAGCCAATTTGAAGGCCGAACCAGCGCTCTCGGTCACGGCGACCACCAGATCCTTGACATGCCCTGTGAACACGGCTGTAACTGTCGATCCAACCAGTAAAACAAGCCATATAATATTCAGCATATAAATGACATCCGTCGGACGTGCACGGCTATGACAACCTGTACCTGATGAACGACACGCTGGTCAGGGGAATTGTGTATGTGAGTTCGCCGGTCTGAACCCCTATCAGGCCGCCTTCATTCCAAGTGACAATGCCTCGTACAGTAATCTCCGAACCCAGGAGTGCAATTTCCACTTCAGTCCGCGAGGCTGCAAGCCTCTCAAGTTCACCCCTCTTTCCTACTTCAGCAGCCGTCTGTAATCGTCCGGCATCGAGCGGTTGTCTGCCTTCGTCTGAGATCATCGTCAATCCTGTATCAAGTCCATCATCGCCGGCATACGCAAGAGATTCAGAAAATGGTATCAGGCGGTCTTGCAGGTCGTTTCTTAGCCGTGATGGACCTTCCATTGACTGGCGCTTCCAGGATTCGTCAACTGTACTCGAATCCCCCTCCGGCGGTTTCGGCTGGGGGGCCTCATCGCCCGCAAGTTGCCCGGAAGAAACAAGAGGAGCCGATTCAATACCCTGCTTCGCGGTTGTCGCCGTGTAGGCAAAGTGATCTTGTGAAGTCACTGAGACTCTAGTCTCGAGGTTCTCGAAATCCGCCAGGGAGTAACGGAAATTGGGATTTATGAATGTAACTTGGCACCTGACAGTCCCACCGGGTACCTTATTGCTAAAGGTTTCAGGAAGCCTCATCAACGTATCCAGCCTGTTATTCACTTTACAGTGAAGCCGCAAGTGTATCTTCTTGAGGATCCGTTCGACTGTTTCCGGCTCCGAAACGGACGTAACATCATCGAGAAGCCAGTACAAATGGAGTCCTCGTCCTGAGTCCACGGCGATCGAAGGAGGCCGGGGAAAATTCCTGATCACTTTGGCAGCCTGCTCAGGCTTTTCAATAAAAGTACCGCCTTCCCCGTGGCCTTCCGGCCCGATGTCCATGTCGGCCCATAATGCCGTCACATAAAGAACATGTTCGGTTTCCGGCTTCATCCGCTCCCGAGGACAAATCCCGAAATAGACATCTCGGTCTTCAGCGTATTGCTCCTTGGCAAGTATTTCAATGTTGGGGAAGTAACGAGTGCTCATCTTGGGATCCTTTTGCTTTACGCTCTTAACCAAGACGAACCCTCTGTGCTCTCTATAATATTGCCCGAAAAGAGCTTCCAGAAAATCCTTGCGCGTGAACTTTGAAACCATTGAACAACCTTGTACAGTTTCGCAATTATTCCCGCGGGGCTGGCGGCATGCCTCCCCCGCTACGAACGGCAAGACCTGACTTCGCTCCGGAGGCAAACAGCGGGCCCTGGAAAGTTTCCAAGTTTACGGCGAAGTGGCTAGTCTTTAGTATCGAGTCGTCTACAATCTCAGTGGCTGCAGATGAAACACTGCGTCTCGCAGCTATCTAGCTAGTACGAAAGAAAGTTTGAAAAGAACTCGTCATGCACCGAGTTCGGACTAAAGCTGGATTTTCCCTTTTCGGGACAACCGCAGCACAAGGAGCGCCACAGAACCAAGCACCTCTAGCCGTCCTTGTTTCTCTTCTTATCAGGAGTACCGTCTTTGTTCTGTTCCCGAACTTCAATCTTTTGTTTGGCCCTTGCCAAATTCTCTTGTATCACTTTGTTGCCGGGAACCAGCTTCGCAGCTTTCGTCAGATAAAGCAATTCCTGCTTTCCGTCTCCTTTCTTCCCCTGGATGACTCCGTAGTCATTGTATGCCATGGCCAGATCGGCTTTGATGTCGGTGTTGGAAGGCGCCAGGTTGACCGCTTTTTGGAGCAGACGAATCTCCTCGTCGTGCTTGCCGCCCTCCCCTCTTTTAAGGGCTTCGTTATGATAAGCCGCGGCCAAATTATCATGAACCGCCTTGTTCTCAGGATCAAGCTTTCCCGCTCTCTCCAGCAATTCGATCGCCTTGCTAATATGGCCCGCCTTAGCCTCTTTGACGGCTTCTTTTATCAGGACATTGCAGAGGTTGGTTATGGTTGCTCGATTTTTTGGATCCAACTGCAGAGAGGTCTCCAAGTTTGCCACCCGATCAGTGACTTTCAAATCAGTGTTTTCCGACACTGCGTAATTGTTGTAAGCTGCCGCGAGGTTTTTCTTAGTTATGATATCCCCGGGCACTTTCTCGAGCGATTCTTTCAATAGAAGGATCTGACCTGAATAATCGCCTTCCTTACCCCTAAGGACGGCCAGATTGGAAAGTGCTCTCCCGAGGTTTTGGACAACGAGAGGATCTCTTGGGGAAAGTTCGACTGCCTTCCGTAGAAGCTGAACTTCGTCGTTTATGCCGCCGGCTTTTCCTTTTTCCAAAGCCCAGTTGTAGTACGCTGTGGAAAGATTCTTCTTGATCTTCGGGTTTGACGGGTCGAGCGACAAGGCTTTTTCGAGTTCTGACGCCTCGGTGTCACGCGCACCTGCCTTACCTGTTATTACTCCCTGATTATTCATGAGAGCCGCCAAAGCCTTGCGGCCCGCAACATTATCAGGATCGATCTCCAAGGCCTGCTTGAGAAACAGAATCTTTGCCTCCGTGTTGATCTTGTCCTCCGGCGCGGAGATTGCTTGAAGAACCGCATTAACAAAATTGGATCGAATATCCTTGTCTTCTCCGGCAAGGTTTACTGCCTTGCCGAGAAACCGAATTCCCTCCCCTATCCGACCCTCCCGGTTCAATTTAAGTCCTTGATTGTTACAAGCTATTACAAGCATATTCCTGTAGTTAACGTTCTCCGGTTCCAATTCCAAGGCTTTTTCAAGGGATGGCAATGCCTCTGCAATATTGCCTTGAGAGAACAGGTGACTTCCCTTAAAAAAAGCGTTCTCTGCCTGAACCGACTTGGAAGGTTCACTCGCACAAACAGTGTTCTGGATCATGCACATGGGGAAGATAGCAATAAACGCACAAGCAGTTGACCTGAGGATTCCGGCATAATTCATTGTACGCCTCTCATAAATTCCGGGAGTTCCTTTTTTCTGGGGCTTTAGGAACTTCGGGAAGCCAAGCTTTCCTGGAACAAATATATCATCGGCAAAACGTGCGGTCAATCTTCACTACATTTTTTTTGCATGATTTTGGGTGATTATGGAATGTACGTGATTCCAGTGGCATTCATTACTGATAACCATGCGTTGTCTATTAGCTATTACATCTGTAGTGTCTTCGTTGGAGATACCTTGACAATCTCGCTCTGGTTAGTAAAAAGGAAGGCTTGAAGACTGTAGGTCTAGGAGGATTGCCAATGATCGAAGTGGATAGGCTGACCAAGTACTACGGTCGGCTGGCCGCCATCAAAGACGTGAACTTCCGTGTGGGTCAGGGAGAGATTGTGGGTTTTC
Source organism: Deltaproteobacteria bacterium (assembly GCA_026388625.1). Taxonomy (GTDB): domain Bacteria; phylum Desulfobacterota; class Desulfomonilia; order Desulfomonilales; family Desulfomonilaceae; genus CAIXMD01. Next base: position 9,528 of record JAPLJK010000018.1, read on the forward strand.
TCGGGCCTAACGGGGCCGGCAAAACGACAACGATGCGTATTCTTACGTGCTTTTCTCCAGCCTCGTCGGGGGGGGCAAGAATCCTTGGGATGGACGTGAACACCGATTCCCTTAAAATCAGACAAAAGGTCGGATATTTGCCGGAGAATGTTCCCCTTTATGACTGGATGCGGGTCAGGGCGTATCTGGAGTTCGTGGCGAGAGCCAAGAGAATTCCTTCCGGGCAGCGCGTCCAGGAAGTGGAACGGGTAGCAGCTTGCGTGGGGCTCGATGAGGTGATGGGAAAGATCATCCGAATTCTGTCCAAGGGTTATCGGCAAAGGGTGGGGTTGGCGCAGGCGCTCCTCGGAGACCCCCCAATATTGATACTGGACGAGCCTACCATAGGACTTGATCCAAAACAGATTCGGGAGATCAGGAATCTCATAAAGGGTTTTGCGCGGAATCGCACCGTTATTCTTTCAACTCATATCCTCCCCGAGGCCAGTCAGGTTTGTGACAGGGTAATCATTATTAACAGGGGAACCATCGTTGCCGAAGATACTCCGACCAACCTTACCAGGAGTTATGGGAAATCAACCCGTTGCCAGCTTGTAATGCGGGCCCCTGAAGGAGAGGTGACGGCCTTATTCAGTGGGTTGCGTGACGTCATTTCCGTGACACTTGCTGGAGACTCGGTCAACGGAGAAACGTCTGTTATTGTGGAAGCATCCCCGGAGACCGACATTCGTCCCGCCCTGGCAAGAGCTGTTCTTGATAGGAATTGGGACCTGCTCGAATTGCGACCGCTTCATGTAAGTCTGGAAGATGTTTTCATTGATCTGGTTACGGAAGAGATCGAAGAATCGTCTTTGACGGAGGATGTCGAGAAAAGGGAGGTGGCTTCATGAGAGGCTGGTACGCTGTCTTTCGCAAAGAAGCAGCCAATTTTTTTGTTGCGCCCATTGCTTATGCTGTGATCGCAATTTTTTTGCTGATTTCCGGCTTCTTCTTTTGGGCCAATGTTTCTCTCATGAGTTTGATAAGCCTTCAGGCTGCGAACAACCCTATGATTTCAGCACGAATAAACATTACAGATATTGTGATTCGGCCTTTGATCCAAAACATGAGCATCGTACTGCTTTTCTTGATGCCACTCATTACAATGAGGCTTTTTTCAGAAGAGAAAAAATCCGGTTCGATAGAGCTGTTGCTCACTTACCCTATTACGGACGCGGGAGTGCTTATAGGTAAGTTTTTGGCCGCACAGTTGGTCCTTCTTGCGATGCTGGCAGGTACTCTTACATTCCCTTTGTTCCTCGTGTTTCTGGATGACCCGGACCTGGGAACTCTGGCAAGCGGGTACCTGGGACTCTTACTCATGGGTGGAGCCTTCATGGCAATGGGAATCTTTCTGTCGTCGCTTACGGAGAACCAGGTTGTCGCTGCAGCGGTATCTTTCGGAGCTGCCCTCATGTTCTGGGTCATGAGTTGGTCTTCATCTTTCTCGGGAGAGTGGCTGGGCGCCATTTTACGTCAGTTGTCTATCCTGGAACATCTCGATTCCTTTCATAAGGGCGTGCTGTCACTGGTAGACATATCCTTCTTCGCCCTGTTCACGGCCTTTTTCCTATTCCTGACTTTGCGATCTGTGGAAACTTACAGGTGGAGGGGATAAAAAATGAAATTCGAGGATTCTCACCGAAAATACTTAATGGGTGGCGGAACTGTCGCGGGTGTCTTGATCTTTCTGGCAATTATTATCGCTATCCAATACATAATGGTACAGAATCCGAGGAGATGGGATCTGACGCGGGGGAAACGTTTCACTCTGGCGACTCAAAGCAAGAATGTGCTTGATACATTCAGGGAGAAAAAAATACCGGTGGAGGTTCTCGCCTTTTACGAGAGCAAGGACCAGGGGGCTCGAGAAGAGGTTAGGGATCTGCTTGAACAATATAGAGACGTGTACCCGGACCTGACCTACTCTTTCGTGGATCCGGACACAGAGAGGGCGGTGGCACTGAAGAATAAAATTGATTCCTATCCGACCATTGTAGTTAAAGCCGGTCAGAAAGATGAACGAATTTCCACTGCGGACGAGGAAACGGTTACCAATGCTCTGATGAAGCTACTCAGAACCGACGTCAAGAAAGTATATCTCCTTAAAGGCCATGGGGAGCTTCCCGCAGAATCAACCGGGGACAGTGGCTTCAGCACTGCCAGAGAGCAGATAGAGAAGCAGAACTACAAGGTTGAAGAGATAGTTCTCATGCAGGCAGTAGCAGTGCCTGAGGATGCTTCCATCCTGGTAATTGCCGGCCCCAAAACAGATCCCATGGATACTGAGTTGGAAGCGATGCGCAGTTTCATAGGACGCGGGGGCAGCCTCCTGGTCATGCTCAATCCGTTTAAGAGCCCAAAGCTTGCGGAATTCCTCAAGGAATATGGCTTTGTAACTGCAGATGACATTGTGGTTGACCGCATGAGCAGAGTGCTTGGCGGCGACTACCTGATGCCGGTGATTACCACGTACGTGAAATTTCCGATCACAAAGAATTTCACTCTGGCATCTTTTTTTCCGGAGGTCAGGTCGGTCAGGACAGCGGAGAAGCCTGTGTCGAAAGTGGAAGCCCAAGGATTAGCCATGACAAGCGCCGTGTCTTGGACCATTAACGAGGAGCAGCTCACGAGCGGCAACGCAAACTTCGACGAAAAGACGGGAATAAAGGGGCCTGTTTCCGTGATGGCGGTGTCCCAGTATACAACTTCCGGGACGCCTGGCAGAACTCTGGATAATAAGGGCTTAACTTCAGAGGGGCCTGAGAAAGAACAGACATCTAAGACTCAGGATCAATCAAAGGAAGATCAGGCTTCCACTGGTGAACAAGGTGCTCCAAAGCCTAAGAAGGCTCGCATCGTAGTGTTCGGCAGCTCCCTTTTGGCAGCCAACAAGTTTTACAAGCTTCAGGGCAACGGGGATTTGTTCATGAACACCGTTTCATGGCTTGCTGAAGACGAGAACTTGATTTCCATACGTCCCAAGTCCCTTCGTTCCAATCCGCTGGTTCTTACTGCCAGGGAATCAATGACAACCTTTCTCATCCCCGTGGTTTTGATTCCTTTGGCATGGATCGCGGCAGGCATTGCCGTTTTCGTTTATCGAAGAAGGGCTGTGAAGGTGTGATTCAACTGTTCATATTGATCAGCCATCAGAATGGTAGTGTTGTGAGACTAGAAATCCAGCAGTGGGGTTGGCGTCCATATCCGCCATAATTAGGTACAAGCGCAACGCACTATTGAAAAACCATCGCTTTTTGCCCCACCCGAATTACAGTCATCCCTGGGGAGGTTCGAGGCATGAAATTAAACAAACTTGTCATCTATTTACTGATTCTCGTTGCTTTGGGGGCGTGGCTCTACTTCGTGGAGATCAAACACAAAGAAAAAAAGCAGGCCGCTGAGGAACAAGCATCCAGGATAGTCAGTATTGACAAGGATCAGGTGGTTCAAATCGATTTGAAATCAAAGGACGCGGCCGGCATAGAAATCAAGAAACCGGCAGACGTATGGGTTTTGACATCTCCCTTAGATACCAGGGCTGACCAGTCTGCGATCGCTTCTCTCCTGCAGTCGGCTACATCCGCGGCGCAGGAAAAAGTTCTCATGGAAAAAGACGTGAACTGGGGAGAATATGGTTTGGACCAGCCAAGTCTTTCGGTCGGACTTGCAACCAAGGACGCTCGTACCGAGATATTCTTCGGAGAGTCTAACCCCTCCAAAACATCCTACTATGTCCGCATAAGTGGCGATCCACGTCTTTTTCTGGTTGCCGATACCCTGAAGAATAGCCTTAACAAGACAGTTTTGGATCTTCGCGACAAGACCGTAGTGGCCATAGCGCCGTCAGACGTGGACCGCATAGTGATCTCGCGGAAAGGCGAGGAAACAGAACTGAGACGGGAAACCTCAGAAAAGTGGGTAATGGTACGGCCGGAGGAGATGAGAGTCAAAAGCACACTGGTGAACAGGGATCTGAATAATCTGACGAATCTAACTGCCAAGGACATCATCGATAAGCCTTTAAAAGAAGGTGATCTTTATGGCCTTGAGAATCCTGACAAACAAATCAAGCTGGCTGGGCCAAAAATCGAGGAGACGCTGGATATGGGAGCGATTGCCGCAGGAAAGGAAGACACTCCAGCCGCTGAACCGGACGTTTACGCACGAATAAAGGGGCATGACACGGTATATGTCATTGACGCCCGAACATTGAAGGGTCTGGTCGAACTCGACCGGAATCTCTTGAGAGACAGGTCGGTTCTGTCGTTCAACCCGGCTGACATCGAGAAGCTTGAAATCGATCTGGATGGCAAGAAGTGGCTCGCTGTCCGTGGCGCAGACAAGAAATGGGCCCTGGAGCAACCCCAGAAGATCGAAAACGTGGATGGTTGGTCGGTCACCTCCATTTTATGGGACCTGAAGGACCTGGAATGGAAAAACATGATTAAAGAGGCTCCTGGTGATCTGTCGGCGCTTCACCTTGCCAAGCCCCAATTGGTTGCTTCCATCTTCAAGATGGGACAAAAGGAGCCCATGGTTCTTAAGGCCGGGTGGGACCTCAAGCCCGCCAAGAAAGACGGCCAGGGAGAACCCGGAGATAAGAAAGATGCTGAAGCCGAAGCAACACCCGAATCCAAAGAAAAGTCCTCGGAAAGCCCTTCAATCAAACCCGACGTTCCCAAGCTAGTAAACGCAATGGCAGAACCTGCTGAAGAAAAGGGAGTGATCTTTGAAGTCGGCGGCAACTTCATAGGACGCTTGAGAAACGATCTCGAACGAATCGTGGGGAAGAAATAGTTAGTTATCATGAACTTGACGAAATGAGTTGCTGCAAACATGAGCCTTTCCAAAAAATATCATCTTGGCGCTACCGGCAGGATAGTCGAGGCCTTCCTGATCTCAAAAATGCCAATCATCTTTATCATCGTGTCCCTTCTGGCTGGTGCTTCTGCACTCATTCTGACTCCTCGGGAAGAGGAGCCGCAAATCGTTGTCCCTGTGGTTGATATTATCATTAATTTTCCTGGAGCGTCTCCTGCGGAGGTGGAAAACCTCCTCACCATCAACCTCGAACGAAAGCTCTGGGAAATAGACGGCATGGATTACATATATTCGTCTTCGCATCCAGGCATGGCCGTTGTAACGGCCCGATTTAATGTCGGTGAAAATTTCGAAACCAGCATACTCAAGACCCACAGCAAGATCATGTCATACATGGATAAAGTGCCTCCGGGGGTTTCCGGATGGGTTGTCCGGCCCGTGGATGTCAATGATGTCCCTATCGTAACCTTCTCACTGTTTAGTTCAGCATATTCTGACTATGAACTCCGTCGGGTTGCCGACGAGATCGTCCACCGACTCCAAGGTATTCAGGATACGGGGAAAACTTTCGTTACAGGAGGGCGTAAACGTGAGATCCGGGTGCTGCTTCAACCGCAAAGCCTGGCAGCAAGAAAAGTATCCCCGCTAGACATAGAGCGAGCGCTCAAGGGAGCAAACGTCAACCTCAGGGCCGGGACAATCTCTAGAATGAATAGCGAGATTCTCGTTGACGCAGGGCCGTTTATAAGTTCCGTTGAAGAGGTAAAGGCCCTTGTTGTTGGAGTAGATGATGGCAAGCCCGTCTATATTCGAGACATCGCGGAAGTACAAGACGGCCCTGAAGAGGCAGATACTTATACTCACCTAATGTTCGGCCCCGGCGCCTCCCGTGATCCTGACACTCGCAATCTGAGAGCCGCTATCCCTGGAACACGCTACAATCAAGTGACCATCTCTGTTGCGAAGAGAAGGGGCACGAATGCTGTACATGTGTCGGAGGGGCTCATTGCGAAGATAGAGGAACTCAAGAAATCGGTTATCCCCTCCAATGTAAATGTGCTTATCACCCGGAATTATGGAAGAACCGCTGATGAGAAAGTCAGCGAGTTGGTCAAACATCTCGGTATAGCGGTCATTAGTATTATTGCTCTGTTGACGATTGTCCTCGGCTGGAGAGAGGCCATGATTGTTGCACTTGCCGTGCCCATGACGTTGGCAGTGACCTTGCTGGCCAATCTCCTGATTGGATATACCATTAATCGCGTTACTCTTTTTGCCCTTATACTTTCGTTGGGACTCCTTGTGGATGACCCTATTGTGGATGTGGAAAACATTCATCGCCATTTCAGATTGAAGACGCATCCCCCTTTGGACGCGACTCTCCTGGCAGTAGACGAGATTCGTCCGCCTACAATACTTGCCACATTGGCTGTTATTGCCTCTTTTTTTCCACTTTTTTTTATCACTGGTATGATGGGGCCGTATATGAGGCCAATGGCGTTTAACGTCCCTATAGCAATGATTATGTCACTCGTTATCGCATTCACTGTAACACCTTGGACAGCCTATCATGCCCTGAAAAAAGAGTATGACAAGAATTCAAAGCCCTACGATTTCAGAACAGGTGTAGTTTATCGCACTTATCAAAGAATCATTATCCCTTTCCTGGAAAGCCGCCGCAAAGCCTATATGTTTCTCGGCGGGGTGATACTAGCTTTAGTCGTATCTATGCTCCTCATAGTGGTAAAGCTGGTTCCACTCAAGATGCTGCCCTTTGACAACAAGAACGAGTTTCTCGTGTTAGTTGACATGCCCAGAGGAACCACGCTCGAAAAGACAGCAACAGTAGTCTCTGACCTGGAGCATTTCTTTTCCAAAATGGATGAAATCCGCGATGTGGAATCGTATGTCGGAACCGCTTCCCCTGTTGATTTCAATGGGCTTGTTCGGCAATACTATTTTCGGAAAGGCAGTTACTTGGCAGACATTCGAGTGACCCTCGTAGACAAATCAAAACGTGGGCAGCAAAGCCACGCCCTGATATTAAAAATAAGACCTGATATACAAAAGATTGCTGAGAAGAATGGAGCAAATATCAAGATCGTCGAGGTGCCTCCTGGGCCACCTGTCCTATCCACAATAGTTGCAGAAGTTTATGGATCTGAAGGAAGCTCTTATCAGGATATCATGGATCAAGCCAAGAGCGTCAGGAAGATGATGGAGTCCACTGTAGATGTCGTTGATCTAGATGATACGATAGAAGCTCATCAGACACGATTCCATTTCATTGTTGATCGAACCAAAGCCGGCCTACACGGAATAACGGAAGATGATATTGTTCGCTCGGCCAAAATCTTTCTCGGTGGAGACTCGCCGACCATCATGCATAGCGGCACTGAAAGAGAGCCTCTGGAGATAAATCTGCGCCTGCCCTTGCCGCTGCGTTCACGACCGGAGGACATGGGGCCTCTCCGTATAAGAGCGCGAGATGGCTCGATGGTGCCCTTCAATGAATTGGGTACTCTCACGACAACGACTTTGGAACAAACTATCTACCGAAAAAATTTGGAGCGTGTCGTTTATGTTACTGCAGAAACGGCTGGGCGTAGTCCAGGAGAGGCAATTCTGGATCTCGCCGCGGCAACAAGAAATAACCCACTGCCGCCTGAGTTTTCTGTCAAATGGTCCGGAGAAGGGGAATGGAAAATAACCCTTGAGGTCTTCAGAGATCTCGGACTAGCTTTTGCCGGCGCCCTCATTTTAATCTATGTCTTGCTGGTGCAGCAGACTGAATCGTTTTCTATTCCTTTGGTGATCATGGTTGCCATACCACTAACCATGATCGGCATACTGCCGGGTTTTGCGCTACTGAATGCTTTTTTTGCCCACACGATAGGGAAATATCCGGATTCTATTTTCTTTACCGCAACGGGAATGATAGGGATGATAGCCCTTGCAGGAATTGTGGTGAGGAATTCCATAATCTTGATTGACTTCATACATGGGAGGACTAGAGCAGGAGAGGACCTTAAACAAGCTATTGTGGAGTCCGGAGCGGTCAGATTGACGCCTATCTGCTTGACTGCGGGAGCTGCCATATTTGGTTCCTGGATCATCACGCTGGACCCTGTCTTTTCCGGTCTGGCGTGGTCGTTCATTTTCGGCATTTTTGCGTCGACAGCGTTTACGCTCCTGGTGGTTCCCATGATTTACCACTTGGTTTATGCCAGGACGTCGGCATCCAAAGCGGTTGCGAATGCTGATTCCCAACGAGACTAGTGTCCCGGATTTTGGAACTCGATAACCACAAGACTTGGAAGGACTGAGACTCGAATGAAAGCAAGAGGATCCTTGTCCCGATTGATTGTTGTCGGCGGTATTTTGACTTTGCTTTCTTGGATGGGCAGCGGACTTCGTGTCACCGCTCAGGCCCAGGATAAGAGCAAAGTGTCACCAAGCCAACAGGCTCAAAAAACTGCCCGGGCCGAGATTGTGAGGACCCACGGAGAGATTACCGTATCAGGGACAGTTGTTGCAAAACAAGGGGCTGTCATTTCCGCAAGAATCTCTGGTTATATCACTGATCTTATGGTCAATGCCGGCGACTCTGTTAAGGCTGGCGATGACTTGATGCGTATTGATACGAAGGAACTGGCCCAAAAAGAGGCTGAGGCGGCAGCAGCCCTGGAAAGTGCAAAGGCCGACTTTGCCAATGCAAAGAGGGATTTTGAGCGCTATGGTCCGCTCTTTGAATCGAAAGCCGTATCAAAACAGCAGTATGATGAAGTAGGGAGGAAATACGAGGTTGCCCAAGCGACGTATCAAAGAGCCCAAGCCACTCTCGATCAAACAAGGACCCAACTTTCTTATGGGGACATCAAGGCCCCTTTTGACGGCATGATTGCAGATAGGACGGTAAACGTCGGCGATCTAGCCATGCCGGGCCGACAACTCCTGACCATCTATGTGCCCGGCACACTGGAACTGGTAGCACCTGTAGCCGAACAATATTCTCGTTATGTGAAGCCTGGCACACACGTCGACGTAACGATACCGTCAATAGAGCTTAATCAGGCTACCTCCCTGCGAGAGGTTGTACCGCAGACCAATGAGCAAACCAAGACCATTACCGTAAAAGCTCCTCTTGCAGATGCCATGGGCCTGGTTCCAGGAGTTTATGGGACGCTCACCTTCGCTACAACCAGCTCTGAAGTCATCGCAATCCCCTCAAATGCCATCCGTGTGTTTGGTCAACTAGAGACCGTGAAAGTATTGCGAGATGGCCGTATAGAGTCGCGATACGTAAGAACCGGTCGAAAGCTGGATCACGAAAAGGTGGAAATTCTCTCTGGTTTGGACCCGGGCGAGGAAGTAGTAATTAATCTTGAGGCCGGTAACCTTTGAGAACCTCCTCGTGTGAATACTGTCAGAAGTTAAAAACACGCGAATCCGCGGCTGGATCAATGGGCGTTTTGCCTGTTCCATATTGTGCCCCCTCGACGAGTATGTCCTTTCGAGGCCTTCCAATATTCATTGGATCGTTCTCCAAAAAAATATTGCTTCAACCACTCATATGGATTTCGGACTGATTAGATGGGACAAAACGAACCAGAATCAATCGTCGAGAAAATCCTTTTTCTCTCCAATTCTTTTCACTGCAGCCACTGCAATCTTTACATCCTCCAGGCTATTAAAATATCCCAAACTGAACCTCACCGTTCCATCCGGAAAAGTCCCGAGCGCCTGATGGGCCAGAGGCGCGCAGTGCAATCCGACTCGCACCAGGACCTCAAATTCCTTGGATAGGATCGTGCCTGCCCGTTGCGGGTGAATGCTCTCGAACGTTGCGGGGATGGCCCGGTTTCCACACCCGCCAAAAGACTGATGCATGGTGTCCGGGAGAGCCTGGTCAAACGTCACGGATAATATGGGAACCTGTATTTGAGGTTTCAACGGGCCGTAGAGCGTTATGCCGGAGACGTCGATGAGGCCTTCTATGAAAGATTCCAGGAGATTCATCTCATGCTTTCGGATCGTTTGCACCCCTGTTTCCAAGACGAAATCCACCCCCGCCGCCAAACCTGCTATACCTACGTTATTCCTCGTGCCGCTTTCCAGGGCATCCGGGAAAAAATCCGGCTGTTGATCCTGTTCTGAGACGCTTCCCGTACCCCCTCTTTTCAGAGGTCTGATCGATACGCCCTCACGGACATAGAGTCCTCCGGTTCCCTGCGGTCCGTACAGTCCTTTGTGGCCCGTAAATGCAAGGAAATCCACGCCCATGGCCTGAACGTCTATGGGAACCGCTCCTGCTGTCTGCGCAACGTCCAGAAGAAGGGGAATACGACCCACGGCCTCTTTCACGGCTGTGATGTCCTGGATCGTGCCGCAAACGTTTGACGCATGATTCACTGCGATCAATGCTGTGTTGTCCCGGATCATGGACTTTAGGCTACGGACGTCCAAGACCCCCATTTTATCGCATCGAGCAACAGAAACCGTTATTATTCCGTTACGTTCCAGATCCCGTACAGGCCTCAGGACGGAATTGTGTTCCATCTGAGTAATAATTACATGATCTCCTGGATTTAGAACTCCGTAAATTACCGTGTTGAGTGACTCCGTGGCATTAAGAGTAAACACAATTCTTTCACACGTAGGGATATTGAAAAGCTGGGCCAGCTTCGTCCTGGCACCATCCACGATCCTTGAGGCCTCCTCGGATCCGTCATGTCTGGACCTGCCCGGATCGACTCCCACCTCGGTCATGAAATGCACCATGGCTTCCGTTACCCGCGGAGGCTTTGGGAAAGACGTTGCTGCATTATCCATGTAGATCCGGCGCTTCATAGTATTCCGTGATGGATGCAAAAACGCTCAATGATAGTTAGAGTCCATTTCATATTGATTGCCATGATCGTGACGATAATGGCGGGACGCCCGCCCTACTGTGATAAAACCTTATAACATTTTGCGTTCAAAGAGGTGACACGGTTAACGACAAAGCTACCCGTCAATGCTACTCCAGAATGGCTAAGTGGTATCAGTTTATGCTACGAGGGGAAAAGCGAATCAGCATCATCCCTCATGCTGATTCCTTGGTCATTTTCTCATGCGGGGATGTTGCTCCAGAAGACGACGAAACAGACCGTCGAACTCCTCGGCAGTGGAATCCCAACTTGATCCGGATTCCACCAGGAGTTCGCGGCCGGTTCTTCCGTATTGTTCTCGAAGCCTTGGGTCTCTGGTCATGGTTCTCAGACACGTTCGGAGACCCTCTATATCTCCGGGTTCATATAACAGAGCCGTAATACCTTGCTGCACCATATCCGGAATTCCGCCCACCCGGGTGGCAACAACCGGCAACCCTGAAGCCATTGCCTCTTTGACGACATTAGGCGAGCCCTCAGTATGGCTTGGAAGGCACAAAATATCTGCATCTCGCATGGCCTCTGCAACGTCTCCAGGTTTCAAGATGCCTCGCCACTGGGTCCGCTCTTTCAATCCGGATGTCTCGCAGAGTGACTTCAATGGCGAAGCATAAAAACCGTCGCCCACAACCATAAGACTCACGTGCATGAATTCCGGCTCCGAGAGCGCAACTATTAGATCCTGCAACCCTTTCTTGGGAATGAGGCTTCCCACAAAAAGAACACGGACCTTTCCTAAGTTTCTCCGAGGTTGATCCGGAGGCCGAAACAGTTCCATATCAACACCGAAACGAGGGAGACAGCATTTTGATGCCGGGGCGCCCACAGAAACCATGATGTCCATCAAGTCTTGGCTCACAGCAGTGACCACAACGGCTCGCCTGATGACCCACCTGGTAAGAATCCTCCATAATAACCGGTCCCTTGCCAAATACCCGTCGTCTCCTCGGAATGAAACGACCAGAGGGTTTCCCCGCAGTAAATTCACTGCGGCCCCTATTATGCCTGCGCCTATCCAATTCGCATACAAGATGTCGGAGGAGCGGCTTTCGAAAAGAGCCCTTGCGAGAAAAGCCATCATCATGGGGAAGAGTTGAAGCTTGGCGAGAAAACTCTCTGCCAGGTTTTCCGGAATTCCGCCAGCGCCTGCGGTGAGCCGTTCCAAAGATCGAGGAAGGAAATATCCGAATCTTATGGTTTCTATGTCGTCAAGGGTACGCCTCCCATGAAAGTCAGGAGTCGCCGGCGCCAATACCGTCACCCGGTATCCCCGTTTCTTGATGGCAACAGCCAACTTGGCTATGAAGACACCTGCCCAATCGTCTGGGTGACTGGGATAAGATGTCGTCAGAACAAGTATTCCGGGATGCTGCAACGTGAAGGTCCGCAGGGAAAAGAATGCACTATTGGCGGGCAGATACATCCGCCCCATTGCAAGATCTTTTCTCTCACAATGCTAATTTTCTGATGGTGAATCAGCATGAGTCGTCTCCGACTCGACTCCCCACCGTCGGTTCTAGGCTTCCTTTTTTTTCTTTAAGGCTGCCAGGATCTTTTCCGGCGTGACGGGAAGATCCTTTATTCTGACCCCCACCGCGTCGTATATGGCGTTAACAATTGCCGGAGCACTCGGCACGCAGGCCGGTTCACCTATACCCTTGGCGCCAAACGGTCCCGTGGGCTCGATGGGCTCTATTATGACCGGCTCGATGGGAATGTAGTCTTTTGCCGTGAGGATCTTGTAATCAAGAAGGTTGGGATTCATGACCCGTCCATGATTTACCTGGATTTCTTCGGTCAACCCGTATCCTACCCCCATGACTGTGGCACCATAGATTTGGCCTTCCACCAGCATGGGATTAATTGCACGGCCTACATCGTGGGCTGCCACGTATTTGAGTATTTTGACCTGTCCTGTTTCCGTATCCACCTCAACTTCCGCGCCGTGTGACCCAAACGTGTAGCAGCACGAGAGGTTCCCTTTGCCTTCGCGGTCGAGCATTTCATTGGGTGGGTCGTAAAAGGCCTCTGCGATAACCATCTCCCCTTTGCCGGTACCCACCAGATGAGCCTTTCTGAGAATCCGGGAAGCCGGCATTCGAAAGTACGGATTGTCCGGTTCTGACTTCAGAAAGACTGTGCCTGCCTTGATATCCAGGTTAGCTGGATTTGCAAGCACGCTCCAATTAAGTTCCGGCGCTTTGAATTCAGGGTCCTTTTGAGCCTTTCTCTTGAGATCCTGCTCAATAAGAGTGGCCATCCACTTTGCGGCTAAATCAAGGACCTTTTGCTGTACCTCCTCAGCGACCATGAGAATAGCATGTCCCGCTATGAAGGCGTGGCGGCTGGCGTGAGTTCCCACGTCCCACGGGCATACTTCCGTGTCTCCTGTGAAGATCGACACGTCCTCCGGCCTGAAACCTGTGGCTTCTGCCACCATCTGTCTAATTATGGTCTCCGAGCCCTGTCCTTGATCAGTACCGCCCGTTATCACAGCTACTTTACCGTCGTCGTCCACTTTGACAATGATTCCTTGGGCGTCCGACAGATAGACCCTGGCACCACCCCCGACATGCACGAATGAGGCGATGCCTACCCCACGGCCATTTCGCTTGCCATGTTTTTCGGGCCAGTCAAGTTTGGTCTCGACTGCTTCAAGGCACTCCTTCATGGGACATGTTGTAATCTTGAGCCCCATTGGAGTTGTCTCGTAAGGAACGTTAGAGTTAATCTTTCGAAAATCCATCGGGTCTATCCCGGCCGCTTCAGCGAGTTGATCCATGGATTGTTCCACCACGTATGTTGCCTGAGGATTCCCATATCCTCTCATAGCTTGTGCGTAAATGTTGTTCGTATATACGCAGGTGGCCTGAAACAGGATGTTGGGAACCCGATAAAGAGATGACATGGGAATCATCATGACGGACGGCGTGGTGGCTCCCCACGACGTGTAGGCGCCGTTATCGAGGATCATGTTGACTGATCTGAAGGTTAACCGACCCTCCCTGTCGCATCCCTGTTCCGCAGTGGCGATTGCCGGCTGCCTGGGAGGACTGGCTTGAAACTCTTCTCGCCGCGAAAAGACTATTTTTACAGGACACCTTGTTTCCCATGCCAGGAGAACAAGAATGAACTCATAAATATCAGTATCCAGCTTGCTTCCGAAGCTTCCACCCACATAAGGGGTAAGTACCTGGGTGCGCCCCTTTAGTCCTATGTTCTTCAGAAACATGTCCAAACGATCCTTGCCGCCAAACGGGACGTTAGTGACGCTTCTGAAAATGAGGTTGTCATTTACGTCGAACTCGGCGATGCCGCCGCTGGTCCCCATACAAGTCTGATGCACCCACTGGGTGCTGAAGTCATCTTTCACTACGTATGCAGACTCGCCTCGTGCCTTGTCCACATCTCCCGCTTCCAGCTTCCAGGGTAAAGGCAATATGTTGTTTCGTCTGGGTTTTCCCCTGGCATCAAATTCGTGAACAAGTGGCGCATCCTTTTGCATAGCCTCGATGGGATCGAAAACAGCCGGCAAGTCCTCATACTCTACCTTTATCAGTCCCAACGCCTCTTCAGCGGTATCCTCGTCGATAGCAGCAACCGCAGCAACTTCATCTCTGAACTGCCTGACCTTGTCTTTTTTCAGGGGGGTCTGATCGCCGAGGAAGCCGACGCGGACTTGGGGAGTATTGAATCCGGTGAGGACAGCTCTTACCCCGTGCAATTTCTCAGCCAGGGAGGTATCTATATGCTTTATTCTTGCATGAGGTCGGGAGCTGTACAGTATCTTCCCGTACAACATCCTTGGTAGTTTGATGTCGTTAATGTACGCTGCTCTTCCTGTAACCTTATCCTTGTCCACCCTGGGATAGGATTTACCGACGAAAAGTTCTGCCATTTCGCACTCCTTGCCCGACGGTCCCTATTCCGCCCGGGACATCATTTCTGCAGCATATCTGATTGATTCCACAACCTGGACATACCCCGTACACCTGCACATGTTTCCTGCAATTGAATGCCTGATCTGATCATCTGTGGGATCGGGATTTTGATCCAGCAGCGCCTTGGCTGACATTATCATTCCGGGTGTGCAAAATCCGCACTGCACGCCCGCTTTTTCCAGAAACGCCTTTTGGATTGGGTGCAGATCCTTGCCTTTGCCGACCAAGCCTTCGATAGTGAGAACATGCTTTCCTTCGGCTTCAAGAATGGGGTAGATGCAGCTATTGATGGGGGCTCCATCCACCAACACCGTGCAGGCCCCGCACTCACCCTCACCGCATCCCTGTTTAGCGCCTGTCAATTCCAATTCGTCTCTTAACACTCGAAGCAAATTCCAATGTGGGTAGACTTCCACCTGGACCGAGTCGCCATTCACCGTGAAGTTTATGGTGTGCCTCATTATTATGCAGCTCCTTTCACTGCCGGCTTGCGGCCACTAAACGCCGCAGAGGCCTCCTTTCGTCCCGGAGTCAGCCTGGCCTTTGCCCAACGTCCCCGCGCAAGAATTCAAGTGGAGACCTTAGATCAGTCCAGCCTGAACGCGCGCGCGGTTTTGACAGATCAGACCAGTGCGTTTAACCAGTACACGAATCATGTCCCTTCGATACCACTCCGACCCTCTAATCGTCGTGCGCGGCGAAGCCTCACCGGATGCGATCTCTCCGGCCTCTGTGAGACTATTCTCATCCACGATTTTCCCTTCCAGAAAGGCCTCCGCCTTGAAGGCCCTCATGGGCACGGGTCCTGCTACACCAAGACCAATTGCCGCCTTTCGACAGGTCTTAAGGTCTTTCTCGAAGGACAGGAGGACAGCCACTCCCAGAATGGGGAGGTCCATGGCTTTGCGGCGAGTGTGCTTCCAGTAGGCCATGCCGGTGTTAGGCAGTGGTTCAGGGACGTCAAACCTGACTGCAAGCTCCCCCGGCTGCACAGACGTCTTGCCGGGACCCCTAAAAAATTCAACCATAGGAACAAGCCGTTCCCCACCCGAAGCAGCAATGCACACCTGGGCATCCAACACCAGCATAGGGGGGGCCGTGTCGGCGGATGGAGCGGCATTGCACAGGTTGCCGCCTATGGTTGCAGAGTTCCTAACCTGGACGGAACCCAGGTTGCTGACAGCATCGTAGATTACTGGAAACTTTTCCTGAACCTCCCGGGAAAGCTCCAATTTTCGGTGCGTGGTAGCACTTCCAATGCTGAGATCTCCATCGAGCCTAATGAAGTTGAGTTCTGGAACATTTCTCAAAGAGATCATATAGTTTGGTGAAACAAGCCTTTTCTTCCATTGGATCATGAGGTCGGTTCCGCCGGCCACCACCTTGGCCTTTTCGCCATGCTGGGCCAAGAGATCTATGGCTTCGGCGAGCGAGGTGGGTTTGAGATATTGAAATGTTCTCACAAAATCCTCCTCCCGTGTGAACTTGATCTTGGGTCAATAGGAATATACTCGTCTGAACTTGTTCTCATACCACACATTGACTTTTTTACAAAGAAGAAGCCGAGCGCAGGTGTATCCATTCAGTATGCGCAAAATTCCGAGGTCCGTTGCTCGAAATCATTAAGACTTTTTAAGTATTGCCCCTCGTAACTATGACTTACCGCAGGTGATCCCAGTGGAATGAGCGAATATATCGCGAAAGACTTTGCGCTTTTCACTCTCTGTAGCTAACATCTTTGAACTATTTCAATTAAAGTATTTTCTAGTTTGACAAAGAGTCAGAGGGCATGTATGTTCGGTTCGTTCAATAAACTTTATTGGTTTTTCCGGGACAGAAATGTTCCGGATTGGTTTCAGTCCGGCTGAGGGTACAGGGGTTAGGGTCGGACTGTTTCTGTTTTTGTCGCATCCTGCATCCCTGTTGCGATTACCACAGAATCTTCCAAGAAACGCTCCCCAGTTATATTGATCCCCTTCTGCTACTAAGTGTGAATTACGTCGTAGGAATTCATTCGCAATCGAGCTGTTAGGTAGAATTCGTTCTGTCATTTCTTGACATTAGCCCTATCTTCATGTTATTTTATTTGATACCTACCAGCTTTAGGCTGTGCATGGTAGAAAACCCGGCGCTTCCTTCCTAACCCCGCTCCGGGTTTTCATTTTTCGCTAAATCGAGCGAATCGAGGAAATTCACCCACATCCTCAGACCAGATGGATCCGATACCATTCGATGCTCCTGCTTAGTCCCGTTCTAAGATCGGATGTTGCTGCGAAACCGAGGGTTTCCCGAGCCAACGCGGTGTCTGCGGAGGAATGCATGACGTCCCCAGCGCGAGGGTCAGTGTGAAAAGGTTCAATGTCCGAATTCAGGAGATCCTTAAGAGTCGCAATGAGTTCCAAGAGTGTGGAGCGGTCTCCCCGCCCGATGTTATAGGCGCGGCCGCAGGCTTCGAGAGGAGCATCAAGGGCAATGAGGTTTGCCAGCACCACGTCCTTCACATAGGTAAAATCCCTGCTCTGTTGTCCGGTGCCGTAAATAGCCGGCTGACGTCCGTGCAGCAGTGCGGTTACAAAACGTGGAATAACAGCGGCGTACTCGGACGTAGGATCTTGTCGTGGTCCGTAAACGTTGAAATATCGTAGACCTATCGTCTCCAATCCATAAAGACTACTGAATAGACGACCGTAATCCTCGTTGACTCTCTTGGTAAGAGCATAGGGAGACAAGGGCAGACCTTCCGTGCCCTCTTTCTTGGGGAGTCTCTCACTGTCGCCGTAGACAGATGATGAGGACGCATAAACCACTCTCGGCACATTATGAGTTCGTGCAGCGAGAAAAACATTCAGTGTGCCGTCAACGTTGACACTTTGGGTAGTAGCAGGATCTTCCACGGACCTCGGGACGCTGCCCAGGGCTGCTTGGTGCAATATTCCGTCTGTTTCCATGCAGGCTGCCTCTACTGTGCTCAGATCACGAATGTCGCCTCTAATGAGTTCAAAGTCCTTTCCCGGCGTCAGCTTGCCATTCCCGAGACTTTCAAGATTCTCCATCTTGCCGGTGCTGAAGTTGTCCAGAACCCGCACCCTGTCGCCTTGCTCCAGAAGGCCTTCCACAATGTGGCTTCCGATGAAACCTGCGCCCCCGGTGACCAGTATCAATTTTCCGTTCTTGTTGCTCATATTGTTGTCCACACTAGTTCGACCTTTCTCGGAATTATACCTGTTGACGAAAGCAACGTCCGAATATCTCAGAATTTTGTCCGGCAAGGCCGGACATACCTACGGTGACAAGACTTGCAGCAGTGCAAATCTCATTATACATTTTTTATAGATAACATTTAACCGATAATCCTGAATGGCTAATTCTTCTGTTTTTCGCATCTACATTCATTTTTGCTTTTTTCCTTTTCTTTCTTGGCCTTCTCAGCGTCACCAATTCTCCTCTAAAAAATCTCCGTCCCAACTCCCATTTTCGCTGACGTTGCACAAGCGCTGGCACTGTTCCAGATTATACCTTATCTATTCATCATGTTCCCTTCCCTGAAGGAAGCTTGCCCAGCATCACGAACTCCTCTTCCAAGCCGAGACAAACGACTTGCAGATTTCCAGACTCAGCCGAGAGTTCTTCACCATGAACGGGTCTAATGTGAAACGGGAAAAGCGCCGGACTCCCTGTCAAGCCTGAAAAGATCGGAGAAGCTATCGGCCGCATCAAGGAGCGCTATCCTCGAGTGGCACGATACTATCGCATAGAATATGATCCCAGCGCCAAGAGCTTTTCATATGACATAAACCAACCTAAACGCACTATAGCCGAACGCCTCGACGGTTCATATCTCCTCAAGAGCAGTCGTAAGGACCTGTCAGCAGAGGAAATATGGCGAACATACACTCTGTTGACCAAGGCAGAAGAGGCTTTTCGCTCCATGAAAAGCCCC
>JAPLJK010000049.1:0-2847 GCA_026388625.1 Deltaproteobacteria bacterium
ACGATTTAATCACAAGGTGGAGTTCGGATACTTGAATCCAGAGGGGAACGTAATCTTCTATAATAGGCTCCTGGTCCCTGTCGTTGGAAATGAAGCTGATAGGAATACCATACGGGAACTCAAGAGGTTGAATTGCCTTACTCCTGGGGACTTTAAGACAGTTAGAGACCGGTATTTATTTAGAAAAAAGGACAAAATAGCAAATACGGAACTCTTAGACTGATCTTCTACACCGCATTTCAGTAACCTATTGTCATGTTGATATTTTACGGACGCGGCACAAGATAGTGGCACCAGGGTTGTGTTCGTTTTAGGGAGGGAGGATTATTCGACTACCTCACAAGGGAGCTGTCGTACTATGGGCGGCATAGCGACTCCGACCGCTTGAAACACTCGCGTACAGGTTGGTTTGGGGTCTGAGCGCAAGATAAACCGCTTGCCTTGGTGGTCCAGTTGAGTTTCAGTCAGGTTATCCAGCGACAGCAACGTATCAGCCCACTCCAGGCAGCATCCTTTGGCATCAATGCGATCTTGGAGTAAGCGGCGAAGAACGAGGGCGAGGAAGGAACAGAACACGTGACCTCGGACTTATGTTCCAGACAAAAATCTCACAAATCCTTTGCTATCAGACAATAAAGTGACATTTAGGGTCGGATAATGTCGGCATGTAAATCTTCTTCCAACCTGAGAAAAAGCGAATTCCTGTTTGACAAAACAATTCCCTTTTTGATAGCAAGTCTAGCTCCAGCTACACCCCTCGACGCCCAAGTGTTGGCAGTAGCAAAAGGGCGGATATTGAAGAGATACAATAAAGATTCCTTATAGATAACCCTTGTGGTGCGTCGTTTTTTGTCCGGAACATCCGTCGGATTGTACGGTCATATTTGTGGAATACCGGTCGGGTCCCGAGAAGAGACTTGGCAGAACGGAAAAGATACTCCACCATCCACAACTGCTTGTACTTCAGAGCCACTTGAGCAGCAGACAGGGTTGTGTTTGTTCTGAGTACCCACTTACCGTCAAAACGAGCTTCCGCCTTTACCTTGTCTTCATCGATCCGGAAGTGTGGTCCCTCGGTACAGAGGTACTTTCTGTATCCCTTGTTCCCCACAAGTGATTTGTCGCCGTTCTTGAGAGCCTCACTAAGGCCGGAGATTATAGCCTGGCGATCAGCCGCATCCTTTTTCGCCTGGTCCTCGTTGAGGCAAACCACGTATCGCCGGCCTTCCACACTCACTTCCTTGATCTTCAGAGGGGTCCCGTTAGTCTTCACTATTTGGTAACGACCGGCCCTGGAGAGAACGTCCTGTCGTATTTCCTTCTGGTTGCGCATCCGAGCGCCCAAGATGTACGGCCAGTTGTCAGCTTCCAAGTCCGAGATGGTGTCCCTGCTTATCATCCCTCTGTCAGCCACCAAGCACACACGTCCTACTGAGAACCGAGAACTCAACCGCTTGGCCACCGGCAACAGTGTCGTCACATCAGCAGTGTTTCCAGGCCAAAGCTCGCAACATATCGGGCGACCATTGCCGTCAACGACAGCCCCCACAACCATCTGCTTCAGATCAGGACGGTGATCCTTGTTGTATCCCCGCTTGCCGATAGTCTGCCCCCCTTCACCCTCGAAGTAGATCGATGTGGTATCGAAAAAGACCAGATCCAACGATGAGAACAGGTCACGCGTGTGAAAGAACAGCTCCTCTTCGATAATGTCTTTGGTACACCGTGGAGAGAATGTGTGCTCAGCTTGCTGTTCTTGGGGCAACTCCTCTCCCAGCCAGGCCATAGCTCGATACAAATGATGAAGATCTAGCCCCTCAATCCCCTGAATCTTGTAATCAACGACCCATTTATTGCATAAACGGTCGGACCCTCCACCGAATAACCGCTTGAGAACAGTCAGAAAGATAGCCCTTTCCACGGGAAAGTCGAACTTCCGTCTCGCGAGCAACTCGTGAATCACTGATCTGAGTCCCGACTCCTCCCAAAGGCGTTCGAAGATCAGTACCGGGCCGATGCGCCGCGTACACACAGAGGGAAGTTCACCCCTACCGTGAGCCTCAATCACCATGATCGACTCAGCAAACTTGGCACCAGAAGCAAGAAGCCGATCAAGTTGCCCTGATGCCCTAAGTTCATCCAGTCGTCCCAAAGTAGCGATAAATCGCTGTTTAGATTCGCCGGCCTCCCAGCGATTCTCAACAATCTGAAGATACGCATTCTTTCCCGATTTCTTACAACGAAAAAACACGGCGTCCTCCTCAATAAAGACACCATGCAACTATCATCATAGTATTTTATAGTCAAGAGATTAAAATATATATTGTGGCACCATGTTTTACGCTCAACCCAGTTTCCCAACACCAAGTTTCAACCACTTATCCCCCCCCTTGTGTGAGTCTGGAACATCCGTCCGAGAGCGCAATCATTTTAAGAAGGTCCATTGGCGTCTCAGTAATAGATTGAATTAATACTTTGGGAAGAAGAAAAGCGAAGTAGGGAAGCAAGGAAACGAAAGAAGAAAGACCTGACCAAAATTGCTCAAGGCAGTTAACCCTACAACGTTACCTACTAAACATCTGATGCTTCAAGCATGCACTTCTTTCTATGTGACATGTGGGCCCGATGGTTTCGGTTCTGTATCCAGATTACCTGTTCGATCAGCGTTTCTATCGTGTGCCGCTTCATTGGCAAGATGACTTTGATCAAGACCCTAAGCTGCGACAGAGTAATGGACGGTGCTTTTTTTCCCCAGCCTGATTTTCAGGTGCCAGAGAAAGAAATGGGCCAGCATGCAGGTTATGATGTGGTGGTGCCATCCTGGAAACTTACGCACCTCGTAGTGGT
>JAPLJK010000010.1:0-24849 GCA_026388625.1 Deltaproteobacteria bacterium
AGAACTGGATCCCGATCGGATAGTTTCAGTGCTCATGATGGGAATGATGTACCTGGATCTTGGTCAATCAGAAAAAGTCGCGGAATTATATCGGAAATCGGCTAACCTCACCAAGAATCCGCTCTTGAAAAGTGAACTGGATTACTGGGCTAACATGCTGGAGACCGCCCCCAAAGAACGGTAGACGACGCGTGGTCAGCGGAAGAACCTACTGAATGGATACGGACATCCCGGTCTTTTTTATTGACACGAGGATTACCCAGACTTAAAATCAAGTTTTATCTTTAAGAACCAGGAGAACGAGCGTGAAAGGCCGCATCGAAATCGACAGGGAGAGATGCAAAGGCTGCGGCTTGTGCATTACGGTTTGTCCTAAAAAACAGATTGAGATTGCCGACCACTTAAACACCAAAGGCTACTATCCAGCCAGCTTTTTGGAAGAAGGCCTTTCAAGTGATGATATCGCAAAATGTACCGGCTGCGCTTTGTGCGCAGTCACATGCCCGGATATCGCCATCGAAGTCTACCGTTCCGAAAAAGAAGGGCCCAAGGAACAAAAGGATGAATTAAAGGAAGAGTAATATGGATGGCAAACTTCTCATGCGGGGAACGCATGTCCTCGGGGAGGCAGCCGTTCGCTCAGGCTGCCGCATTTATTTCGGCTATCCGATAACCCCGCAAAACGAACTTCCTGAGTACATGGCATCAGCCTTTGCTAACCTTGATAACGCGACATTTATACAGGCTGAGAGCGAATTGGCGGCAATTAACATGGTAATAGGCGCCTCCGTAGCAGGAGCCAGGGTGATGACTTCCTCCTCAAGCCCGGGGATAAGTCTCAAACAGGAGGGCATTTCGTATCTAGCCGGTATGGAGCTTCCTGCAGTAATAGTTAACATGATGCGAGGCGGCCCTGGCCTAGGTAATATTGCCCCTGCCCAGGGTGACTATTTTCAGGCTACCAAGGGAGGCGGACACGGCGATTACAGGGTTATTGTCCTAGCTCCTGCATACGGTCAAGAAATCGCTGACATGACCCGAGAAGCCTTTGATCTTGCTGACAAATACCGGACCCCCGTAATGATTCTCGGAGATGGAATGATGGGCCAGATGATGGAACCGGTCACCTTTCCCGAACCTATCGATCCCTCTTCTCTTCCCAAGAAGGAATGGATTCTCGATGGCGCCAAAGGAAGACAAAGCCGGATAATCCGTTCGCTTTGGCTCGACCCACCCCTCGAGGAAGAACTCAACTGGCGTCTGGTGAGAAAATACGAGATGATTTCCGAGCAGATTCCGGACCAGGAAATGTACCTGCTTGATGATGCGGAAATGGTTGTTACCGCTTATGGGACGGCCGCTCGAATAGCCAAGGGAGGCGTAGCGCGAGCAAGAGAGATGGGTCTAAAGGTAGGTTTGTTCAGGCCCAAAACCCTCTGGCCCTTCCCCTCTAAGCCCCTGGCAGCAATGAGCAGAAACTTGAAGCAGATACTGGTTTTCGAAATGAGTACCGGCCAAATGGTGGAAGATGTTCGGCTGGCTGTGGAAGGCCGTTGCCCGGTCAGGTTCTACGGACGACCAGGCGGAGTCGTTTCGACGCCGGAGGAAATAGCAAGAGTAATAGCAAGCAATTATCACCGCACGGAACCATGCGCTCACACTTTTTAGGGAGTAGTCAGAGTGAAAAAGATTTTTTCAAGGCCAAAGTCTCTCAAGGACGCCCAGTTTCATTATTGTCCCGGCTGCGGTCACAGCATCATACATAGGCTGGTCGCCGAGGTAATAGATGAGCTGGACATCAGGGAACGTACCATTGGTGTACCTCCTGCAGGATGCGCGGTCCTCGCTTACAACTATTTCGATGTGGACATGGCAGAGGCGCCTCATGGGCGTGCTGCCGCTGTAGCAACCGGCATTAAGAGGGTCTTACCCGACCGCGTGGTATTCACATATCAGGGGGACGGGGATATTGCGGCTATAGGAACCGCGGAGATCATTCATTGTGCCAACAGGGGAGAGCGAATCACTGCCATTTTTGTTAACAATGCCGTGTATGGAATGACCGGAGGTCAGATGGCTCCTACTACTATTCCCGGTCAGGTTACCACCACATCTCCTGGAGGCCGCGTTCCTTTGAGAGACGGGAACCCCCTGGATCTTAGCAAAATGCTTGCCTTGGCTGAAGGCAGCGTTTACATCGAAAGAACATCTGTTTCAAGTCCCAAGGGAATTCTCAGGACGAGAAAAGCTCTAAAGAAGGCGTTCGAGGTTCAACTTCAGGACAAGGGTTTTTCTCTGGTGGAAATACTTTCCGCGTGTCCGACGAACTGGAAAATGTCTCCCGCCCAAGCCGTTCGTTGGGTCGATGAGACCATGACGAAATTCTTTCCACCGCAGGTGATCAAGGATGTTGCTTAAATCCGTATTTTCTGGTTTCGGTGGTCAAGGTGTCCTTATGATGGGCTATGTTCTGGCTTGGGCCGGAATGCACGAGGACAAGCACGTGACTTTCCTTCCTGCCTACGGTGCAGAAGTCCGCGGCGGGACTGCCAACTGCACAGTGGTCGTTTCGGATGAGGAGATAGCCTCGCCCGTCGCTTCGTCTCCGGAATTCGTCGTAGCCATGAATTACCCTTCCATGATCAAGTATCAAAATATGGTCAAAACAGGCGGGGTGCTATTTCTCAATAGTGATTTGATAACCGAATCCCCTCACCGCGACGATATCAAGGTAGTACAAGTCCCGGCGAATTCATTGGCCCATGAGATGGAAAACGACCGAGCGTTGAACATGGTGATGCTTGGCGCAATGGTAGCGGTGACTGGAATTGTGTCGGAGGGAGCCCTGGCAAAAGCGGTCGAAAGCGTTTTAGAGGGGAAAAAACGCCGCTTGATAGAGATCAACCAGGAAGCTCTTGCCAAGGGAGCCCAGTTCATTTCTTAGGGTAGAGGTCCTGATGAAAACGGTTAAAGAAATCTGCGTTAAACTCGAGAATAAACCTGGAGAGCTGTCTCGAATCAGTGAACTCTTGGGTGCAGGAGGAATCAACATCCTGGCCCTCACGGCGAGGACTGAGGCAGCCACCGGAACGATGAGTTTCGTTGCGACCGATCCTTCTCGAGCTTTGAACATCCTCCAGAGTTCCGGTTACTCTCCAACTGTTCAGGAAATCATTGCAGCCGAGACCCCCTCCCATCCTGGGGGCCTTAATGCTGTACTGAAACCTCTGAAGCTTGCCGGGGTAAATGTTGAGTATCTATACTCATGTATAGGTTCCGCCGGATGCTCGGATAGAACAATTCTCCTGTTGGGAGTGGACAACCTCTCAGCCGCGTTTGAAGCACTGTCAAAGGAATGGATCAAACTCTACGGAGAGGAACTCTACAATTATTGAGAGAATCTAAACGCTCCCACGCCAATTGTAAGAGGGCGAGAGCTTACGGCCACTTAGGCCGGACATCGAAGACGGTGGCTACACAGCAACTTGTGAAGAGATCCAGGCGGCAATATCTCAAGGGGAAACTATACAAGAAGCATTAGACAATCTGGGCGATGCCATAGAACTCTGCATGGATGCTAAAGAGGATTCAAAGAAACCCACAGCCTGGGCTCGATGAATCTCACTGCTAAGCAGCTAAAGAAAGCGGCTCTCAAACTCGGCTATCGGATAAAAGAAGGGAAGAAGCACCTCTTGACATACAGTGAGTCGAGACTCGTCGCAACTATCCCCAGAGGCAGAGTGAAAGTCGGAACTTCAGTTGCAATACTTAAACAAATGTGAACCACTAGGGCGGACCTGATTGATTTGCTGTGACCGGGATGCAAAGCTCAGGGATTGCCGGACATTGTTACCTGTTTTTTGGCTCAATCCTCTCCATACCGTTCATTGAAGGCCGTAGCACTTCAGGGATAGTTACACTGCCATCCTCGTTCTGAAAATTTTCAAGAATCGGTATAAGGATTCTTGGAGAAGCAACCGCAGTGTTATTGAGCGTGTGACAGAACTGGGTTTTCCCGTCCTTACCACGCCACCGGATCTTCAGTCGGCGTGCCTGGAATTCATGCAACGTGGAACACGAATGTGTTTCAGAGTATTTTTCGCGGCTGGGCATCCATGTCTCGATTTCGTGCTTGAGCACCTGCCCCTGGCCTATTTCGGCGCTGCAAGCCAGCGCCACCCGGTAAGGCAACCCCAGAGCCTGCATTATGCTCTCCGCGTTGCTCAGAAGTAGTTGGTGTTCATCTCTCGATACATCAGGGTCGTTCACGCATACCACCACTTGCTCCACTTTGTTGAACTGGTGGAGGCGATAAAACCCCTTTGTATCTCTACCATAAGAACCGGCTTCCCTGCGAAAACATGTGGAATACCCGCAGTAGCGTCTGGGCAAATCTTTTTCATTCAGTATCTCATCCATGTGATAGGAAACTAAAGGGACCTCAGCGGTACCGATAAGGTAGAGTTCATCCTTCTCAATAAAAAAAGTGTCTTCCTCGCCCAGGGGGAAAAACCCCGTGCCTACCATTGCTTCTCTTCGAACCAATTGCGGTACTATCATGGGCTGGAAGCCCCTGGAGAAGAGATGATCGAGCGCAAACTTGAACAGGGCAAACTCCAGCATGGCCCCCTCGTTCTTGAGGACATACATCCGGGCGCCGGCAAATTTCACGGCTCGGGGCATGTCTACGATATCAAGGGATTCAGCCAATTCGAGGTGATCCTTTGGCGGAAAATGGAATCTGGTCGGCTCTTTGAATTTCCTTACTTCGACGTTGTCGTCGTCCGAGTTCCCTTCAGGGACGTCCGGAAGCGGTGGATTCGGTACCATAAGCATAAGTTTTTCGAATCTGTCTTCCACTTCGCGTAGCCTCGGTTCCTTCTCTGCCAAGCTATCCTTAATCCCTTTCACCCGAGCTACGGCGGCATCTTTCTGAGACCCTGCGAGCTTAGGTATCTCTTTGGACAAGCGATTGCGTTCAGCGCGCAAATTTTCCGTATCAGCACGGAGTCGTCTGGCATCCTCATCCGTAGCGAGGAGTTCGTCCAAATCCATGTTCATCTTTTTCTTGCGAATGGCTTCCTTGATTGTTTCCGGATTGTTACGAATAAACGTTATGTCGAGCATGAATATCTCCTTAAAACAAGTCGCTGTAGAAGGTCAATTTAAATGTCGACAGATCTGCTCTGTAGTTCAGGCCCCATCCTTTGGACGTTTCAGTGTTTGTAATTTAGCAAAAACAGATCTAAGTGCAGAGGATGGTTGCTTCCAAAGCTTGCCTGACATTTGCTCAATCGGGTCTTGTCCTTCTTCAGCCATTGATTCTTTTTTGCCGAATCTTGCCCGGATGTACTCAGCCAGGTCCTGCTGTTCCCTTGGGAGCATGTCCGCGTACAACTTCTCCAAAATTTGTTTCTCTGTCTTGGTCATCGCACCTGGGCCTATCCTGCGAGATGCTTCCAACCACTTTCGTTGTTTTTGGGTTAAATCTCTTTCATCCAAATTCAAGATCCTCCTGATTCATGGTGATACGGGAACCGATCCTTTTCCTTGCCCGTTGGGGGCATTTCCAATATATTCTCGCACAGCCAAAACAGTGAAGGGTAAAATGACTCCCAAGAAATTAATTCTTATTTTTACCTTAGTCGCAACGCTTCTCGTCGGTTGCGGCTCCAGCGATAACAGAGTTGATTTGTCCACAAAAAAGCCCTGGACCGATCAGCCCGCAGCACAAGAAAAATATGAACCTGCCTACGGAGACATGCTTATCAAAGGAAGTATCGGGGACGCCTCAGTACTGCTGCCGGTCTTGGCTTCCGATTCGGCTAGCTTCGACGTTACCGGCATGATTTACAACGGGCTGGTCAAATATGATAAGAACATCATACTGGAAGGCGATCTAGCGGAAAAATGGGACATTTCCAAAGACAATTTAAGAATACGCTTCTTTCTCAGGAAAGATGTCAAGTGGCAAGACGGCCATCCCTTTTCCAGCAAGGATGTTGAATACACCTACAGAGTCTATGTGGACCCCCAAACCCCTACCGCATACGCCACAGATTTTCTCAAAGTAAAAGACTTCCGCGTTTTGGATGATCATACGGTTGAGGTTTTTTACGAAAAACCGTATGCCCCCGCGTTGGGTTCGTGGGGGCAGTCAGTTCTTCCCTGCCATTTGCTTGAGGGCAAAGAGATCACTCAAAGTCCTTTGCAAAGAAAACCAATAGGCACGGGGCCATACCGGTTCTCGGAGTGGAAAACAGGAGAAAAGATTGTCCTGGACAGCTACCACGAATATTTCGAGGGCAGGCCGTACATTGACAGGGTTTTGACCAAGGTGATCCCTGACTTGGCCACCACGTTTCTCGAATTGAAGGCCGGGAGGCTGGATCAAATGGGGCTGACGCCCTTGCAATACACAAGGCAGACTGACAGCGAATGGTTCAGAAATAATTTCAACAAATACAAATACCTGGCATTCGGTTATTCATATTTGGGGTACAACCTCCAGGACTGGAAATTCAAGGACAAGAAGGTCCGCCAGGCCCTTACAATCGCGATTAACAGAGACAGTATAGTTCAAGGAGTCTTGTTGGGACTGGGGGCGGTGGCAGACACCCCGTACAAACCCGATACTTACTGGTACAATTCTAATGTAAAGAAATTCCCTTATGACCCTGAGAAGGCTAAGCAAATGCTGTTTGAAGCAGGATGGACAGATACGGACGGGGACGGAATAATAGACAAGGGCGGAAAACCATTTGAATTTACGATCATTACGAACCATGGAAACGATATTCGCAAGAACGCAGCTACGATCATTCAGAAAGACCTGAAGCAGGTAGGAATCAGTGTGAAGATTAGGGTCATCGAGTGGGCTGCGTTCTTAAAAAACTTCATAAATAAGCGAAATTTTGAAGCATGCCTGCTCGGCTGGAGTATAGGCATTGATCCAAGCCAGATCGATATATGGGACTCAAGAAAGATAGGAGAGAAAGAACTGAATTTTATCAACTACCAGAATCCCGATGTGGATAGGTTGTTGGAACTGGGGGCATCCACTTACGACCTAAAGGAACGCAAGAAGTATTACGATGAATTCCAGGAAATTATTGCAGAAGAGCAACCTTATACTTTTTTGTTTGTACAGGATTCTCTGCCGATCATCAATTCGCGTTTTCACGGTGTAGTCCCAGCCCCCATAGGGATTAATTATGATTTCATAAAGTGGTACGTGCCCAAGCCCCTGCAAAAATACAGTATACAACCTTGAGGTGAGATGGGATTTTACGTTTTGAAACGGGTCTTGCTTATGTTGCCGGTGCTCCTGGGGATAACTGTTATTTCTTTTTCAGTTATGAAGATGGCTCCTGGAGATCCGACCAGCTTGCTTACGGATCTCAATCCCAATATGAACGAAGAAGCGATCAAGCGGATCCGCGCGCACTACGGCCTCGACCAGCCTGTATATGTGCAATACGGTAAATGGTTGAAAAACATGCTCATGCTGGATTTCGGAAAATCCTTTGCCCCGGATAATAGGCCGGTCCTAGACAAGATTTTGGAACGCATTCCCATAACCCTGCTTATTAGCGTGTTGTCCATGATTCTGATACTCGCCGTGGCCATTCCAATTGGGGTTCTGTCCGCGGTCAAGAAAGATTCACTCTTTGATAGAGGAACCACAATATTTGTTTTCTTTGGATTCGCTATACCGACCTTCTGGCTGGCTTTGCTGCTCATGATACTCTTTGGCGTCAAGCTGGATTGGCTGCCGATTTCCGGGTTCCGTTCACTGAACTATGCTCAGCTTTCCTTTCCTGGTCAGGTAGTGGACGTCATGAAACACCTTGTACTGCCGGTGTTTGTATCGGCTTTTGGAGGTCTGGCCGGGATGAGCCGTTACATGCGCTCCAACATGCTCGAGGTAATTCGTCAGGATTACATTACGACTGCCCGAGCCAAAGGACTGGACGAACGAACGGTAATATTCAAGCATGCTCTTCGCAATGCGCTCCTTCCCGTAATTACCATACTGGGTCTCGCGGTTCCCGGCTTAATTGGGGGCAGCGTAATTTTTGAAACCATTTTTGCGATTCCAGGAATGGGGCAGTTGTTTTACCAATCGGTAATGATGAGGGATTATCCCACAATAATGGGGATTCTTGTCATTGGAGCAGTGCTCACTTTGCTGGGCAACATGCTGGCAGATCTGCTGTACTCATTGGCCGACCCGCGCATCCGGGTGACGGATTGATTTGGTCGAGCCGCATTCTTGAGAGATCACTGGATCATTCACGATGAAAGTTTCAGGCGACTTTACGGGTCGGCTAATAAAGAACAGGATGGCCATGGCCGGTCTGATAGTGGTTATGGCCCTTTTCCTGATAGCCATCTTTGCCAATCATCTGGCCCCTTATCCTCCTGACAAGATCGATACTGGGAACATTCTTGCAGAGCCGACTCGCGATCATCTTCTGGGGACTGACATACTGGGTCGGGATGTATTGTCCAGGATCATCTTCGGTGCAGGTGTTTCGCTGAGCGTGGGGTTTGTAGCCGTAGGCATATCCACCCTGATAGGGGTGATCCTTGGGGCGCTTTCGGGCTACCACGGGGGTATGGTGGACCGCGTGGCCATGCGGTTTGTTGATATAATGCTTTGTTTTCCCTCGTTCTTTCTCATTCTTGCCGTGATAGCCTTCGTGGGGCCCAGTATCTGGAATATCATGATTGTCATAGGAATCACATCGTGGATGGGAGTGACTCGTCTCGTAAGAGCTGAATTCCTGAGCATCCGCGAGCGAGACTTCGTTCAGGCCTCTATCAGTCAAGGCGCCGGCGATTTCAGGATAATCTTTCTTCACATTCTCCCCAATGCAATGGCCCCAATACTTGTTGCTGCCACTCTGGGCGTGGCTTCGGCTGTGCTGATCGAGTCGGGGCTCTCCTTTCTCGGAATAGGAGTCCAGCCACCGGACCCATCCTGGGGAAATATGCTCACCGAAGGTAAAGATAACATCGAAATAGCCTGGTGGCTGTCAATGTTCCCTGGGCTGGCAATCTTGATCACCGTTATGGGCTACAACTTGCTCGGGGAGGGTATCAGAGATGCTCTGGACCCGAGACTCAAACGGTGAGGCGAATTTGATTCACATGGAGGTTTCACGCTATGCCCTTTCGAATAGGATGGTTCTCAACCGGAAGAGATCCCGCGGCCCGTAACCTTTTGGAGACCGTTTATTTGGACATCGTCCGGAACGGCATACCCGCATCGATTGACTGGATCTTCTGCCACCGGGAGACAGGCGACGGACCGGCAAACGAGGAATACAAACAAAGAGAACTCTTTTTTGACCTTGCGGCCAAACTCGACATTCCAGTGGCAACCCTGTCGCACGTCCGCTTCAAACCGGAACTAAGAAGGAAGGGCCTGGCAGAAAGCCCATCGGCTGCCGAGCCGAACCCCGCACTCGAAGAATGGCGCAACCTCTATGGGAAGGAAGTTGTAAAAGTTATAGATCTGCTTTCTTCGGCAGACATAGTGGTCATGGCAGGGTACATGCTGATCATAGGTGATCCTGAACTGGAAACTCTCAAACTGGTGAACATTCATCCGGCCCTTCCATGGGGACCCAAAGGCACCTGGCAGGAGGTAATCCATCAACTTGTCGCTGAGAGTGCCTCCGAGCAGGGAATCATGGTCCATCTAGTTACCAAGGATCTTGATCGTGGACCAGCGATTTCCTACTGCAGGTTCCCAATACGTGGACAAGGCTGGGATGATCTGTGGGACTTGTGGAAGCGTGAGGTAACACAAGACACGACATTGGATGTCAGAGAAAATCATCCATTGTTCACGAAGATCCGCCGGGAGGGTGAGATAAGAGAACTCCCACTGTTGAGAAGCGCCATCAGAGAACTTGCACTAGGGAAAATCACTATTCAGGAGAAAAAGATTCGAGCAGGAGGAAAACTCCTCAAGGAAGGATGGGATCTGACTCACACCATAGAGCATATTGTGGCGCAAGACGCCGGCTGAGCGGCGCCATGGTCGCTCCTCACGGCAGAGGAGTTTTTAGGGGAATCTGGCGGCCGTCTCTGGTAGTTATGATTCCCTCGACCATCCTCTCCGGCGTGATTGAGCCTTGAAACACATGGCCGTCAGTGTGAGATGCATATACCTTGTCACCCTCTATTTTGCCGGTCCAATGATAAGTCCACTTATCACTAAATGGGGGATATATGTGCAGGACTCCTTTGAGATCATTTGCACGTCGTTGGGCAGTCCCACGTACCTTGACTCCCATTACTTCAGTTTCCCAGTCTCTGGGAGTGCTCCATTCAGCCGCGGGCTGAGCCTGAGTTTGGTGATTGTTCCTGCTCACCTGGTTGGAAGGACTTGCGTCGGCTGAATCGGACCCATAGGCCGGACCAGTCACAAGCATACAAAGAATGGCCAAAGTCAATAATTTCACCCACATTATGTCTCACCCATTGCAGGTCTAAGACCTCCTCATGTCAAGGAAAGATCGTTAGCCGGATTTGAGGACTCAATACCCTCGATGATTCTCTCTGTAAGCACAAGGACGAGAGCAAATATCATATCCAACTCGAACCATCGAGATATTGACGAATCGAAAAGCAAAGTCACAGAAGCAGGGAATTCTTCGTCTTTTTTCCAAAGAACGTAAGTGACCGGAACAAGCGGGAAAGGATGGAAGCGCATGGCCTTGTCGCCATAAGCCGCCGGGACTGCTCCTAAGCCTAGAGCGCGTTTCTCAAAGGCCTCGGGGTTATCCCCGTACAGCCTTACTATGGGTTCCACGTGAAGCGAATGAGGCCCCTGGAAAAAGGTCACTCCTCCGGGAAAATCTTTTTCGCTCACTTCTTTTCCGTCTATTGGTCCGGCATAATCAGCTACCAGGTACCTGATGAGCAATATCTGGAACTCCTCTGTGAGGTCCCGCAAGGGGGTTGGCGCTATTTCAATGATTCGTTCTGAAACAGTATTGACTCTGTAGACACCGTTGAGGAATTCTAGTTCGTAGCCTTCATCGTCCGAGGATATTCTCACCCCTGATTTTCTGAGTATCTTGTCCTTAGATCGGTTCCTGAGATCCGCCCAATGCAAAGGATTAGGGGCAGCGCAGCTCATTGCTTCCTCCAGACCGCAGCAGTCATCAATTGGTAAAGTGATGGACCAACATCTGCCGACATGATAAATGGGCCTGTCGTACAAAATCAAGCACGCATGTTAATTTCTTGATTTGATTGAGGCTCAAAGTTTCCAGGGTTGTGTTTTATGGGGCGACCTTGCTGTCGATCAAAAAACTTGACGCCCCATATCGCATCTGATACGCCGAGGCTACAATATTATTGCGAAATAGAAAACTCCGGGATTGATCACTCGCGTTGGAAAAACCAGCTTAGAGGCAATACTTTTTTCGCTACAAGTTTTGGAAGTTTTTATCTGAAAGTTTCGACAATGTAGACGAGTAACAAAAGGAGGTATCTTATGCGTAAGTTGTTTGGAGCCCTTGTAATTGTGGTCGCGACATTGGCGGTGTTATTTACCCCGATTTTTTGTCAGGCTGCTGAGGAAATAAAAGTTGGGATCGTGGATTCTTACAGCGGTCCACCGAGTACATACACCAACGATGTCTTGGACGGCTTCAAAATGGCCTTGGACAGAATCAACGCCAAAGGCGGTGTCCTTGGTCGAAAAATTACCTTTGTGACAAGAGACGACAAATTCAAAGTAGATTTGGGGCTAAGTTCAGCCAAAGAGTTGGTCATGAGAGAAAAAGTTGACCTTCTTATGGGCACTATCAACAGCGCCGTGGCTCTGGCCGTTTCCGATCTTGCAAAAAAAGAAAAAATCCCTTTCCTCGCGACCTATTCCAAGAGTTCGAACATAACGGGAGCCAAAGGACATAGATATGTCTTTTCCATGAACGAAAACACCGAAATGATCGGCAGGGCCGCGGCGGAGGGATTGGCCAAAAAGCCTTTTGTGAATTACTGGATAGCAGGCGATGATTATGAATACGGTCACGCCGTGGGTGAAGGAATTTGGAACAATCTCAAAAAGATGAAGCCCGAAGCCAAGTTGATTGGCGAATCCTGGTGGAAGGTCGGCGAGCCGGACTTTACCCCTTACATAACCGCGATTCTTTCAGCGAAACCGGACGCGGTGATAGTAGCAACGGGCGGCGCCGGCTGCGTTCCATTCCTAAAGGCGGCTAAGGCCACTGGGTTCAACGAACGTGTACCCTTTTTTATGCACACAGCCACTGAGTTGTCTACTTTGAGGCCGCTTGGCCTGGAGGCTCCCGAAGGCGTGTTGGGAACTTCCAATTACTTTTTCTATTTCCCGGATACTCCAGAGAATAAGGCTTTTGCGGCAGAATTCAAGGAGGCATTTGGAAGGTATCCCTCGTTCGGCAGTCTTGTCGGCTTCGTCACCGGCCAGTTTATCGCCAAAGCCTATGAAAAAGCCGGCGCCGTGGACACGGAAAAATTCATCGACGCCATGGAGGGCATGACCGTTGACAGCCCGATCGGCAAATTGACTATGAGGGATTTCGATCATCAGTTGATGTTGCCCATGTTTATGGGCGTGACCAAAAAAGTCCCTGGGTATGATTTCCTTATAAGTACCGACATCGTTACGATTCCAGCCGAAGATGCTATGCCTCCAGTGGAGGAAATCAAGAAACTGAGGGAGAAATAGTCGCTCTGATCGTTGTGAGTGAGTGCAGCAATTAGTAAGGCTGAGGCTGGCGCCGGTGGTTTTCCGGGGCCTGCCTCTTCCGCAGAGCATAATGAGAGATAATACATGGTTTTTCACTAGTTCCGTAGCCTTTTCAGGTTCTTGCTCCTTGAGCGCCACAGGGCAAACACTGAGAGAAAAGTTTACATCA
The DNA here is from genome assembly GCA_026388625.1 of Deltaproteobacteria bacterium. Lineage (GTDB taxonomy): Bacteria > Desulfobacterota > Desulfomonilia > Desulfomonilales > Desulfomonilaceae > CAIXMD01. The sequence continues at coordinate 12,927 of JAPLJK010000010.1, forward strand.
TGGAGATTGCTTCAGGGATAACTCTGTCCGCTTTGTCGCAGCAAATCCTGGTCGGACTGAGCAGGACCACTATTCTGTTTATCGTTTCTTCAGGCATGAGTCTCGTACTCGGGGTACTCAGGATTCCAAACTTGGCGCATGGCTCCCTTTACATGATCGGGGCCTTTTTGTCGTACACTATTGCTACCTGCGTTGGAGGCGGCTCCTATGGTTTCTGGCTGGCCCTGATTCTGGCTCCATTGGGAGTGGCCCTGATAAGTCTTGTTGTAGAGAGAGGTCTTTTCTGTCACCTCTATGAACGAGAGCATTTGATGCTCCTTTTGTTCACCTTTTCCCTTACGCTTCTTTTCAGGGACCTGGTCAAGCTTATATGGGGGTCTGATTACCGCTCCTTTTCAGCTCCAGAAATTCTTCAGGGCTCTTTCTCGATCTTGGGACTGCCGTTTCCCCGTTACAATTCGTTCCTGCTGGTTATCGGTCCACTTGTTGCGTTGGGGCTGTGGCTGCTGACCAATAAGACCAAGATAGGCAAGATATCGCGTGCTGCAGCAGTCGACAGGGAAATGGTGGGTGCGGTTGGAATCAATGTCAGCCTGGTCTTTGCATTTGTCTTCATCATAGGTTGCTCCCTGGCCGGCTTGGGAGGAGCCCTGGTAGCTCCTACTCAAAACATCAACCAGGGCATGGACCACACAATTATTATGGAAGCGTTCTTGATCGTTATTATCGGAGGGCTGGGCAACATGTGGGGAGCACTGTTGGGTGCTCTTATCTTCGGGCTTACAGATGCCATTGGAATCCTGGTGTGGCCGCAATTTGCCATTGTTTTCCCTTATCTGGCCGTTGTAACCGTCCTGATGTTTCGTCCCAAGGGGTTGCTACGAGCCACGTGGTAAGGAGGCCCTGTATTGTCCAATGTATTCCCAGGACAGAAATCAATAGCCCTAGTGCTGGGGTTTGTGATTGTTCTCCTCTGTGCGCCTCTTTTTTTTACCAGGTTCTACATCTACTTGATTGCTCTGATCCTCGTCACCGGCCTGCTTGCCATGAGTCTGAACATGGTTCTTGGCCACGGAGGCATGTTCCAGTTTCACCATGCCGTGTTCTACGGGACTGGCGCGTATGCGTGCGCTCTGATGCTCCACAAGACGGCCTTGCCTGCTGGTTTGGCGTTCATCGCGGGGCCGTTCGTTGCGGCAATCCTGGCTCTCATCATGGGAATAATCTGTGTCAGATTGTCAAAACTCTACTTTGGTATGCTTCAACTTTCCCTGGGATCCCTCGTTTGGGCTCTTGTATTCCGATGGTATTCGTTTACCGGCGGCGATGATGGAATTCACGGGATACCTATGCCTTCGATCATAGCATCAATCAATGGATCCTATTACTTCACCCTGATTATTTGTGGCGTATCCCTGTTTTTTATGTACCGCGTTGTTAATTCACCATTTGGTCGCGTCTTTGAGGCGATCCGCGATAACCCTGAGCGGAGTGAAGGAATAGGTATCAACGTAAGACGTCACCAGCTCGTGGGACAGGTCATCGCAGGTTTTTTTGCAGGGGTGGCCGGGGTCCTTTTCGTGACTGTTGAAGGATCTGTGTTCCCAGATCTTATGTTCTGGACTCTTTCACTCGAGATATTGATCATGTGCCTGCTCGGGGGGTGGTTTACTTTTTGGGGCCCGATGCTGGGAGCAGCCATCATAGTTACGTTAAGAACCGTTGTTGGCGTCTACACGGAATATTGGACTTCCGTTCTAGCCGTCGTGCTCATGTTACTCATATTCTACTTGCCGCAGGGGGTGCTGGGTTATTTTGAGGAGATATTTCAAATTAAGAATATCATGCCGGCGCCAAAGGACCGATAGATGTTGAAGGTGGAAGGTCTGGAAAAGACTTTTGATCAGTTTCTTGCTGTCAAAGAGGCGAACCTGACAGTCGAAGATGGTGAGATAGTCGCGGTGATCGGGCCGAACGGAGCCGGCAAAAGTACCCTATTCAAGCTTATCACCGGTCACCTCGCTCCGGACAAAGGAAAGGTCGTTTTCAAAGGGGAAGATATCACCGGACTTCCCCCCCATCAGATCTGCAGGAAAGGCATAGGTCTGTCATTCCAGATTGTTAACGTGTTTAATCGCCTAACCGTGTTCGAGAATGTTCGGGTCGCGGTTCTCTCACACCAAGAAAAGACTTTCAAACTCTTATCATCAGCTCATTCTTCTGCAGTGAAGGAAACCGAGGAAATTCTCCACAGTGTAGGTCTGGCCCGCGTGTCAAAAAGGATCAGTGGTTCGCTGTCCCACGGCGAACAAAAAGTGCTTGAGATGGCGATAGCTCTTGGGACTTATCCACAGCTCCTGATCCTGGACGAACCAACCGCCGGAATGTCTCCCGAAGAAACGTCAAACATGATTGCCTTGATCAATCGTCTGACCCGGGAACTGGGGCTGACCATCCTGTTCTGCGAACACGACATGGAGCTTGTTTTCGCTATTGCCCAGAAGATAATGGTCATGCAGCAGGGAGTGACAATAATCCAGGGAAGTCCCGACGAGGTGAGGGCCAATGCGCTTGTTCAAGATGCCTACCTTGGGGGAGGCGACTGATGCTGGAAGTCGCAGGCATCCACACCTACTACGGTTTGAGCCATGTGCTGTTTGATGTCTCTCTTAATGTCTTGAAGGGTGAGATCGTGTGCCTGCTGGGAAGAAACGGGGCAGGCAAGAGTACAATCATCAAAAGTATCATGGGGTTGACCCCGCCACGCCAGGGGAAGGTGATATACAAAGGACAAGACATTACAGGCGTTAAGCCATATCAGGTTGCTCGCAAAGGAATAGGGTTTGTGCCCGATGATCGGAGGGTATTCGCAGACCTGACTGTGGGCGAGAATCTTGAGATATCAGAGCGAAGGACACTCGGCGCTGAAGCGTGGACCAAGGGGCGAGTTTATGAATTCTTTCCAGCGCTGGCGCACATTGATACGAGAAAAGCCGGATTGCTTAGCGGTGGCGAACAGCAGATGCTGACGATAGGCCGCGCCTTGATCACGAATCCTGAGTTCTTGCTCCTGGATGAGCCCACTGAAGGGTTAGCCCCGCTGGTGGTTAGAATGCTCAAACAGCGAATTCGGGAACTGAGGGACCACGGCTTGACGGTTCTCTTAGCAGAACAGAACCAAAGAGTTGGTCTGGAATTGAGTGATCGGGGTTACATCATAGACAACGGCGTGATCAGGTTTCAGGGGAGTGTTGAAGCTCTTCAGGAAAATGAGGAAATACGCAAGAAGTATCTGCTCGTATAGCTTTTTTTTTGAACCCGACCCCTGAGTTGTGTTCCGTGTTGCGGAATACATTCTGAAACGATCTTGTCAGTGGTGCTTAGATCACGGCGTTCCTCCTCCTCCAGACGAAGACGATGAAGACTCGTAGTGCCATTTGACAGGTTGGTGATAGTCCAGTATGGCTATAACCATACATTTCACGGTTCGTCTCAAGATCGTATCAATAGGCCATTGCACTGGAGGGGGAGGTATTCATGCTATTCGGCCGATACCGTCTCGCGTGTGGCTTTCATGATGATGCTGAACTCCCCCCGTTCAAGGGATCAACATTCCGGGGAGCTTTTGGATGGGCTTTGAAAAGGGTGGTATGCGCCCTGAAGACCCAGCAATGTGCAAAGTGCATCTTGCGTGATCGTTGCGTATACTGCCTCGCTTTCGAGACGCTGCCGCCCGACGGAGACCGCCGCAGTCCTTCGCCCCCCCATCCTTTTGTCATCGAGCCACCCCTTACCGAGCAGACTTTTTTCCCTGGCGAGTCTCCCTTCACGGTAGATCTCTTGCTTTTTGGTTACGCCACCGAATACCTGGCCTATTTCGTCTACGCCTTCGAAGAAATGGGCCGATCAGGAATCGGCCGCTCCAATAGAGGGAGGCGTCCGCGTTTTCGACTCCTCAGGGTCATGTCCGAAGGGGGCATGGTGTACGATCCCGGGGAGGGGACGTTTTCCAAGCCGGTTTTGGAACCCCTTGAACTGCCCGAGCTTCCCGCGGCTTCTTATGGGCGTCGATCGACACTTACGGTGAAGCTTGAGACGCCCTTGCGGTTGAAGTTTCAGAACAGGTTCCACGCGGAATTGCCCTTTCATGTCCTGGTTCGGGGAATGCTGCGCAGGATTTCCACGCTGCATGAGCATTTCGGGAATGGAGAGCCTCCTTTGGACTATCGCGGCCTCGTGGCTGATCAAGTACTGTGAGACGGTCCACGTGGGCAAGGCCACCACGTTTGGATTAGGGAAGATACGGGCGCAAGAATCCTGACAGGGAGGGAGGAACGTATGGGTGACACTACTTTGAAGATGGGGGGTGGAGGAATTTTCCATGACGTCGGAAAGGCCGTTGATGTCGATGGACTAGACCTTGCCCCTGATTATATTGAACGCAATGCCGACCTCTACCAGCCATCCAGGCAGGGGTATTACACCCACAGACATGCGCTGCTGACCGCAGCATTCATCGAACGTTACAAAGACCTTCTTCCTTCGGAGTTGAGCATGGCTCAGTGGGGAGAAGGGGATCCATTCATCAACCTCACCGCCATGCACCACAAACCCGAAACTCCCATGCAATGGATCATTACCGTTGCTGACAGATTGAGCAGCGGCCTGGATAGGCACGGATATGATGAAGAAGCTGATGTCCCGACAGCCCCAAAAGATTACCTGAAAACCAGGCTGTGGCCGGTATTTGAAGAACTTCAGTTCCCGGGAACAAATGAGGCAAGGCAAACAGTGTCGAGGAGGTATCGATATCCATTGGCTCCACTTTCGGCCAAGACAATTTTCCCTGGCAGGATCGATGGCGCTAAGTTGCAGGATGATTCTGAGGGAAAGGAAGCCTATCGAAGTTTGTTCAGCAGCTTTGTGAAGAATCTGGACGGGCTTCTTCACCGCAGTGAAAACGTGGCCCTCTGGTTCGAACATTTCGACAGTCTCATGATGGTGTACACGTCACTGGTTCCTTCCGCCCGCGCAGGCAACGTTGTGCCGGACGTTTCTCTCTACGACCATTGCCGCACCACGGCGGCTCTTGCCGCGGCCTTGTACCTGTACCATCGGGATACCGACACGATGAACGAAGAGGCGATCAAAAATTACGACGAGGCAAAATTTCTACTGGTGACAGGAGATTTCTACGGCATCCAGGACTTCATTTTCAAGGGGTATGGGGACACCAAGAAACTCAGATCAAAGCTGCTGAGGGGAAGATCATTCGCCGTTTCCCTCTTTAGTGAACTAGCCGCAGACCTATTGTGCAGGAAAACAGGCTTGCCCTTTACATCAGTCCTCCTGCAGGCCGCGGGGAAATTTACGGTTATTGCACCGAATACGCCAGCCGCAGCAGATGCAGTTGCGGCTACCGAAAAAGAGATCAACGACTGGTTGATTCGGATAACGTACGGCGAAAACAGCCTGGGACTCTCATCCAGAGAATCAGGCCCCAATGATTTCACCAAGAAAAATTTCCGTAAACTATGGCAGGCCGCCCAAGAAGACATGGAACGCAAGAAACTGAACAGAATTGACCTCAACGAGTACGGGGGAGAGGTCAGCAGCTATCTAAACTCGTTCAACAACGACCTCAGCCACCGGATCTGCCCCTTGTGCGGCAAGCGGCCATCCGATGCCTCGGTTGAGAAGTCCGAGTTGCTTGGGCGGTCGGTAGATTCGGCCTGCAAGCTGTGCCGTGACCACGTTTTCTTGGGTACAAATCTCGTCAAGAAAAATCGCTTGGCTGTACTGACCTCAGATGCCGACCTCAGAGATCCCGCGAATTGTCTGTTCGAGCCCATTTTCGGAAAATACCAGGTGAGCTTTTCCACCGGAGCCATGAATGATCTTGCTCGTCAAGGCAAGCTCCTCAGGTATTGGAACCTCTCACTGGGCGATGACGGCAGTATCCCTACCGGCATCACTGCACGGCTTATTAATGGCTACATCCCGGTCTACAAGGATGAAGACGAGTGTGACGAACGAATACTCGCGGGGGAAAAAAGCGAAGGCAAGAAACTCGAACTCATTGAGCAGATCCGTCCGGGAGATCCGAAAACACTCGAACACATTGCCTGCAAGGCGCTCAATCCTTCTCCCGAGGGCGGGACACCTATGGGAGTAGCGGCGCTGGGCATTCTAAAAGCTGATGTCGACGAACTGGGAAGCCTCATGGCGTGGGGGCTGCCACAGCAGAGCTTCACTCTTTCGCGGCTGGCCACCTTGAGCCGTCAGCTCGATTTCTTCTTCAGTCTTCACCTGCCCCATCTCCTGAAAACGAACCCGGAATATAGCGACGTCTACACGGTCTTTGCCGGAGGAGACGATCTGTTCGTCATCGGTCCATGGAACCGGATTATAGGCCTGGTGAGTCGACTGAAGAATGATTTTGCCGATTATGTGTGCCGCAACCCCAATATACATTTCTCGGCTGGAATCGGGTTGCGGAAAGCGCATACCCCGCTGGAGCAAATGGCGCGTGATGCCGAGGAATCACTCGAAATGAGTAAGGCGGCTAATCGTAATCGCGACACGATTTCTGGTCGCCTCACGATTTTTGGGCATACCGTGACGTATGATGAACAGGACGAATTGGCTCAGATAAAGGCCGATTTGTTGAGATGGCTGCACGATGAATGGGTGAACAGCGCGATGCTGTATCGATTGAATCGCCTGATTGACATGGCGGGCCTGGAGCAAAGACTTTTATTGCGGGCACAACCTTTTCGACTGGCGGACATGGCCTGCACAAAGTGGCGGGCGTACCTGGCATATTCCGCCGAGAGAAACCTCGCCAAGAAGCTCACTGGAGCGGATCATGCGGCCGCGGTTCAGGAAATGTCCCAGGCAATCGCCGGATGGCTGACAAAGTTTGGTAGCAAAGTCAAGATACCCCTTTGGGAAGTTCTGTATAACAGGAGGTAAATAGGGAGCCATGGCTGACAGGAATTTTCAAAAAAGCATGAACAAGGGGCCTGAGACAATATCCAAGCCCCAGGGCTCAGAGTCGGGAGCCAAGATTGAATTTTGGCTTGACAGAAGCGCAAGGCAAATGGATCCGAAACTCTTTTCGGAGAAGGCACGCATGATGGCGGAAGACTTGGGAAATGAAAACAAGAATCAAAGTCGGTTGAACAAGCGTACACAAATCCGCAAGTTCTACGACGAGGTACTCCGTCTCAATGGTCTGGCCCTGTCGACGCAAGTCCCGTGGGATAGCGTTCTGCCCCAGGTTCACATGTTGGTTGCCAAGACGGCATATGCCAAAGGACGGGAGCTGGTTTCACAGAATTTCCTCAACTTCATTCAGGATTCTGTAGGCCAGGTCCAATCCAAAGACGATCTCCGCGTTTTTGCCGACTTTTTCGAGGCCTTTATGGGATTTTACCGACTTTATGGGCCGAATAACTGAGAGGGGGAATAGGTCATGAAACTCACGAAGATAACTGAGATCAAGGGGAAAATAGTTCTGAAAAGCGGTCTGCATATCGGAGGCGGGGATCTAGAGATGCGTATCGGCGGCACAGACAACCAGGTGGTGAAACATCCCCACACCCAGGAGCCATACATCCCAGGTTCGTCCATAAAGGGAAAGGTACGATCCCTTCTTGAGATGAAAAGCGGCCTCATGGGGGAGACATCAGGAAGACCACTCGGTCTGAAACATTTGAAAGATTTGCAGGGGGCACAGAGAGAGGAGGGGGAAAAGATTCTCCGCTTGTTTGGCACGAGCGGAGCGGACGGTGATGAAGCCGCCAGGCTCGGCCCCACGAGGGTTTCATTTGCCGATTGCTCTTTGAGCGACTCTTGGCGAGCCCTTGCTGCACAGAGACACCTGCCGCTCACAGAAGTCAAGTCGGAGAATTGGATTGACAGGATCCGTGGAGTTGCCAAGGATCCCAGGTTCACTGAACGAGTCCCGGCGGACACCGTATTTGATTTTTCGGTCACCCTCAAAAACTTGAACGAAGACGACGATCTCCTGGATTACCTACTCGAGGGGCTCAAGCTTCTGGAAATGGATGCCCTGGGCGGGAGCGGCAGCCGAGGATACGGACGCATCCGGTTCGAATTGGAAGACGAGAACCTCAGAGAGCGGTTCGCCTCCATCATGCCTCTCGAAAAGGAGGGATAAGACTTGGAACTCCATGAGATCACCATCCGTCGTCTTGGGGCAATGGGCACCGCTTTGAGGGGAGACACCATCTTCGGCCAGTATTGCTGGCAGGTCGCGTACGATAGTTCCCTGGTGCAAGACGGACTGGAAATCAATGTGAGCCGTTATCACGAGAAGCCCTTTGTCGTATTCTCGTCGGGCTTTCCAAGATTTGAGCCGCAACCGGGCACCATTACCTACGCGATGAAAAGACCGGACCTGCCTCTGTCCTGGATATTTCCGTGTCATGGTAAAGACCAGGCGAGCAGCGTACGCGAACGCAAGAAAAACAAAGCCAGGAAATGGATGCTTGTCGGCGCGGACCTGGCTCTGGAGGCGTCCCAAATGGAATATATAGACGACGGTGCGCTTCTGAAACGGTTCCTCAAACAAACATCGGGCTCGACCGAGGAGTCTGATGCAGCCCACGTGCTGGCCAGCTTCTCGCAGCCTCATAACACCATTAACCGCAGCACAGGGACGACCGGTAGCGGCGAATTTGCGCCTTACAGTCAGGAGGCCGGCTGTTACCATCCGGGCCTCACAATCGCTATTTTTGCCCTGATAGAGACCGAAGTCACAGATATTGGCAATGTGCAAACCGGCCTGACGAGAATGGGGCAGTTCGGTTTTGGAAAGGACGCCTCGATCGGCCTGGGCCGATTCTCGGTCGAAGCGACTCGGCCGTTGAGTTTCCCCGAGGTTGGAGGCAGCACCGCCGTCTATTGCATGGCTCCCTCGGTGCCGGCCGGCGAATCGTACAGGGAGGCCTATTTCTTGCCGTTCGTGCGCTTCGGAAAACACGGTGACAGCCTGGCATGTTCAGGCAACCCGTTCAAGAATCCGGTCATAATGGCGGACGAGGGAGCGGTTTTTGTCCCTAAAGAAGAAGCGGCATTGAGAAGACCTTACTGGGGAAAGGCTGTGACCAACGTGTCGCTGTCTCAGCCGGAGACAATTGTCCAGGGATATTCCATTTGCCTCCCCATAGGGATAGACGCAGGAGGTGAAACATGACCGAATTCCTGAAGTGCTGCTTCAAGACTCTCTCGCCTGTTCACCTCGGCTGTGACGAAGTCTACGAACCCACGGGTTTCGTCGTCGACGAAGAGGAAAATCGACTCGTGGTATTTGATACCGCGACGTTTCTGGCCGAATTAGAGGAGACAAAACTTCAGACATTCTCAGCTATCTGTAAGAAAGGAACCCTATCGTCCATTCTCGAGATCTACAAGTTCTTGAGGAACCAAAAGCCAATCGGCAGGAACGTAGCTGTTAGCGAGGGTTTTGTAAATCATTACCGCAAAACTCTCCAGATTCCCGGAGGTGACGAACGAAAAATCCAGCAGGAATTGAACCAGTTCATCATCGCCAGGACAGCATTCCTGCCAAGCACCGACCGGCCATACATCCCAGGGTCTGCAGTGAAGGGGGCGCTGAGAACAGCGTACCTGAATCATCTTGCCCGGTCCCACAGTCCCCGTGGGACGAATAATGCCAAGGCGCTCGAACTGGAACTGCTTGATGGGGGTTCATTCGACACCGATCCCTTCCGTATGCTCAAGGTCTCCGATTTCATGCCAGTCGGTGAGATAAAGACCAAAATACTCTATGCCGTAAACGAAAAGAAGAAGCCCTCCAAGTTCGCTGCGAGAGGACCGTCTCAAATTCTGGAGGTGATACTACCCGGGGCGGAGTTTGAGGGATCAATCACCCTGGAGACTCCGGACGCAAAAAGCAACATTAGAGAGGCACTAACCATGGAGACCCTTTTGGGGAGCCTCAACGACTTCTATCTATCAAGGGAAAAAACACGCGAGCACGAGGAACTCGTGAGCATCGGGGTTAACGATTCAATGCCGTCACTCGATGGCGCTTTAGGACTCCTTCGGGTAGGACGGCACTCGGGAGCCGAATCGGTAACCATAGAGCCTTATCGACAGATCCGCATCATGGGGGAGAAAGGCAAACCTCCCCGTACGGAAAAAAACGCTACAACGCTTTGGTTGGCAGCCGACCACGACAAGCCATCTGTCAAGAAAGACCTCAAGCCCTTTGGCTGGGCCGTGCTGGTCAAAATTGAGAATGAACAGGCGACGTCGTTCGCTCAGAGGGAAACGGCATGGCGTAAGGAGAACGAATCCGAGAGAAGTAGGCTCTTCGCACAAGCCCAGGCCGAACTGGCCACGCGTGCAGAACAGGCGCGGATTGCAGAAGTCCTAGCTCGAAACAAGCAGTTGGAAGAAGAACACAAATTGGCCGAAGACGCCGCGCGAAAAGAAGCTATGGCCCACATGTCCTCAGAAGAAAAGGCAGTTGAAGAACTCAACGATCCCCGAACCCCGGAAAACAGGATTTATGAAATCTACAACCAGATCGACACGTTCAAAGATCAACAACTGGTTGCGCGGGCTCTGAAGGAGGTCTGGGTAAAGACCAATAAATGGACAAAGAAGCAATGCACCCCAAAACAATGGACCAAGGTCAAGCGCGTGAAAGAGATCCTTGGTGAAAACTGATGGTCTCACAACGCCTCATGCGAGACGCAAGAAATGGAAATCGTATAACAGTTCGGCCAGTTACCGCTGTCTGATGGGTGCGAAGCATGCTCATGAACATTTCTGGTTAGTGTCGCGGCTCAGGCCGGGGATTGGTGGCAGCAACTCTCCCGCGTTGCATTCATGAAGCAAATGTGGAATATTTTCGAGAAAGGATAGCAGAAGTCATTCGGGATTGGCAATCAATCTTACCCTGTGCCGAATACGGGACAACGGGACCGTCAAATGAGACCAGTTTCAATTCCCCAGCAAGAATATGGTTATCTGATCCCCCGGGAGTTGATCGATGCCGTAGTCAAGGGCATTGTCGACCGCTTCTCCCCCAAGAAAATAATCTTGTTCGGGTCATACGGCGGAGAAGGTTCACCAACACCAGATAGCGACTTGGATTTGTTGGTGATAATGCCCAGTGACCTTCCCGCTCATAAACGAAGCGTTCAAATGCAACTGCTTTTCAGGCCAATGCCCTGCGCGATGGACATCTTTGTCTTTACCCCGGAGGAAATGGAAAAATGGAATGGGGTGACGAATCACATGGTCACTCAGGCTCTCAAAGGCGGAATAATTGTCTATGAAGAAACAAGAGATTGATCTCGCCAGAGCCTGGCTTAGAAAAGCCGAAAATGATCTCGTGTCGGCTCGACAGATCTTGTTGCTGTGCGATGGCCCGACCGACACAGCTTGTTTTCATGCCCAACAAGCTATGGAAAAAGCTCTCAAGGCATTGCTGACGACCTACCACGTTCCCTTCCCAAAGACTCACAGTCTCTTAAGACTCTTAGAATTGGTATTGCCCTTTTCCCCAATACTGGAGGAATACAGAGAGCATCTGGCAGAGTTATCAGTATATGGGGTAGAGTTCAGATATCCAGGTCCCCTTCCAGATCCCGATAGAGAAGAGACCCTCAGACTTTTCAAGATTGCAGAAGAATTCTTGGAAACTGTACGATATGGCATTTCTGAGGACGCCTGACTATCCGGCGAACCTGCGCTCGAAGGTGGTATTATTGCACCACTCACTCTTTCTCCTCTTTAATCACCAATTCACGACCACTCAAGAGGCCGATGCCCGCAAATCGCTCGGTGTCGAAAGAATCGTGAATTTGCCGCAGGGTCTGCAGGATATCTGGAGCAGTGTCCCCCCGGACAGGGCAGAGAT
>JAPLJK010000064.1:0-11144 GCA_026388625.1 Deltaproteobacteria bacterium
TGGCACGACAGCAACGGCTCAACCCAAATACGAGATCGCTATGGAAGCCTGAAGGAAACTCGGACCTACCGGAACGGTACAGTGGACATTCGGGACAGAAACGGTAATCTCATCGGGACTGAGCGGCGTACTGGTCGCGAACATTGATGAACAACAAGAACCCGGAAAGCCAATACAGAAACTTTGCTGTCTCGCCGTGGTATACTGTCTGGCTAGGACCGACTAAAGCCCCTGACCTTAGTCGTGGAAGTTAAAAAGTTCCCTTGCCCTGTCCTTAACCGTACGTCAACACATAGAAGGGTGGTAAATAACCATGGATTCCGATTGGTTGGCTATGGCGGCAGGCATGGCAGATGCAGAAAAACGCCGTGCTGAGAAAAAGGCTCAAGAGGAAAAACAACAGCTCAAGGGACAATATGATCAGTGGTGTACCGATCATGGTGTTCCAGTTCCACCTGAAAATAATTGCCAACCAAGACAGGGTGCGAAAAATGAAGGATCTGTCTTGCTCGGTCTAGTCGTTATCGGAATCGTACTGTTCATCGTGCTCTGGCTAATAAGAGGATAGAAAGACCTGAGTCCGGAAACACCGCCTAGCCACCCTAAGGAGAACAGGCCTTCACCCCTTGCATGGCCGCTGTCTTGACAATAAGAAGGAAAGTTGCTTGGGAACCTGGATTAAAAATCTTCCCCGAGATCCGTGTCCCAAAACACCAGATTGGAATCCAATTGCCCGTAATTGTCTCTGAACTGGAAAAGGACACTAATTCTAGACCCATTTAGCAGGTAGCGGAGGAAGGCTCCTAATCCGGTGGATACGTAGTCGCTTATAATCATTGAATGTACCTCAGCCTAATGGATGGGGTCCGCTGAAAAATTTAAGCTGATGATGGCAAAAGCTAAGGAACTGAACATGTGAGAAAGTTCTTGATACAGCACGGTGCCAATCAACAGGCCGGCCTCGCTATCGGAATCGGCCATATTGACGAACATTATCCGCTCTGCGGCGCTCGGGATATTACAAGGTCCAGCGCGTCATTCCCATTGTAAAGTGACATGAAAGCCGATCCCAGTCTTATTACAAAGGCTCTTCGCCGACATATCAACGAAACCGTAATCGTAGTCTTGTTCCTCGTTTTCTTACAGACTGTGTCCGCGGTGCAAGCTGAAACTGTTTTGAAAAAGGCTTCGTTCGCTCCTCAATGGCTTCCGCAGGCCCAGTTTGCCGGTTACATGGTGGCGCTGGAAAAGGGGTTCTATCGGGAAGTTGGACTGGATCTGACCTTGATGGTGGGTGGGCCTGGAAAGCCCCCGTTCGTGTTGCTGGAGTCAGGCGAAGCAACGTTTTGTACTGACTGGCTTTCCAATGGGATCGAAAAGAGGGCATCAGGGCATCGAGTCGTCAACCTGGCACAAGTGGTTCAACGTTCGGCCCTGATGCTGGTTGCCAAGAAGAAGAGCGGCATAGAGCACCCCCAGGACCTGAACGGCAAGAACGTAGGTCTCTGGGCAGGTCAGTTCTATCTTCAGCCCATGGCCTTCTTTCGGAAGTACGACATCAAGGTCAACATCATACCCAACTATTCCTCGGTGAGTATCTTCCTCAAAGGAGGTGTGGATGCCATGTCCGCCATGTGGTACAACGAGTACCACACCATTCTGAACAGCGGCTTGAGTGCTGATGATCTGTCGCTTTTCTTCTTCAGTCGACTAGGGCTCAACTTCCCCGAAGACGGGATATATTGCCTGGAGGAAACGTTTCGTGCAGATCCGGGGTTGTGTCACGGATTCGTGCGTGCCTCTCTGAAAGGTTGGCTTTATGCATTTAATAATCAGGAGGAAGCTATCCGGATAGTGATGAAACACGCCGAGGCCGCACACACCGGGACAAACAAAGCACATCAGCGATGGATGCTCGCACGCATGAAGGACCTGATCATTCCCGACGAAGACAAGAGTAGCTTGGGGAAACTTGAACCCGCAGACTACGCCCTTGTCGCTGACATACTGAAGGACTTCCGCCTTATCGATGCAATACCTCAATTCGAAGACTTCTACCGGGGGACGCGATGATTGTCAGGCCCCGTAGCAGCATCGGTCTCAAGATAACGATGTTGGTGTTGTGTGGAACCTCGGTGGTCTTTGCCATGGCGCTGGCGTACAGTTACTCGTATTCGCGCACCATTATTCTCGATGAGGCTGAAAAGAACGCCAGAAACCTCACCCTTTCCGTTGCCCGACGGATAGAACAGGAATTTCGGGTAGTGGAAAAGCTTCCTGAGCACCTATGTGCTTTCCTGGAGGCAGGCCCTTTCGACAAGGATACGTTGTTGCGTCTGGTTCGACGGTTGGTCGAGGAGAACCGGGAAGTTTTCGGATCCGCTGTAGCCTTTGAGCCCAACTCGTTCCAACCTGGTGTGCGCTGGTACGCACCCTACTACTTCAAGGGCAAATCCGGAATTACGTTTGAACAGATCGGATCAGACTCGTACGACTACTTCACGAAAGACTGGTATCACCTTCCGAAAGTACTCAAGGCCCCGGTCTGGATGAATCCGTACTTTGACGAGGGCGGCGGCGGGATCATCATGACCACCTACTCGTGTCCTTTTTTTGAACGGGGACGGGACGGTGCACCTGATAAAATCAGAGGAATAGTTACAGCGGATGTTTCGCTGGAATGGCTGTCGAGCCTGGTACGTTCGATACAAGTAGGCCGCACTGGTTATTGTTTCATCATTTCCGATACCGGGACATTCGTCACTCACCACAACCCGGAATTGATAATGTCGGAGTCCATTTTCAGCCTTGCGGAGGAGCATCACAACCCCGCATTGCGCGATATCGGTCTGGCCATGATACGGGATGAATCGGGTTTCACTCCCATCGGTTCAGTTTTATGGCCTGAGGATGCCTTCCTGGCCTATGCCCGTATTCCCTCTCCCGGATGGACGCTTGGCTGGGTCTTTCCCAAAAGGGAGCTTCTTGCAAGAGTCAACAATCTCCACCGCACAACTGTTCTGTTGGCAGCAGGGGGACTGGTTCTTCTCATCGCGGTGAGCCTGCTAACGGCACGGTCGATTACCCAACCATTGATTCGTATGGCTGCGGCGACGGGCAAGGTGGCGCATGGTGACCTGGACATCGATCTTTCAGATATTCACAGAGAAGATGAGGTCGGGCAACTTGCCCGATCCTTCATGGGAATGGCGCGAGACCTGAAGAAACATATCAGAGACCTTACCAATGCCACAGCAGCAAAGCAGCGGATCGACAGCGAATTATCCATAGCGGCCGACATCCAAAGGAGCATGCTGCCGTCGGTGTTCCCTGCGTTTCCAAGCCGCAATGAGTTCGATATCTATGCGGTGATGCATCCGGCCAAGGAGGTCGGGGGAGACTTTTACGACTTTTTCCTGCTGGATGAGGACCATTTGTGCGTAGTGATCGGCGATGTTTCAGGAAAAGGTGTTCCGGCGGCACTCTTTATGTCGGTCACCAAGTACCTGATCCAGGCAGCCCTAGGCGCGGGCGAACTGCCCGGAGGGGTTTCGGCGAGGGTCAACCGTCACCTTGCCGTAAACAACGAATCGTGTATGTTCGTCACAGTTTTTCTCGGAATCCTGAACCTGAAAACCGGTGAGTTTCTTTACGCAAACGCGGGCCACAACCCGCCGTTACTGTGGGATTCGACCAGTACGGCTGGTTTTCTGGGTCCGCCGGGAGGGCCCTTGTTAGGCATTATAGAAGACGCAACCTTTGATATGGACCGGCTTACCTTTAGCCCAGGAACCGTTCTCTTGGCATATACAGACGGAGTCACGGAGGCATTTGATTCAGAGGGGAAGCTTTTCTCCGAGGAACGATTGATCGAGGTGATAACGTCTGTAGGGCAAAAAACCGTCAAGGAGATTACCGAGGTGCTGTTGGAAAAGATCGCTTCATTCCGAAAGGGCGCTGCTCAATCGGATGACATCACCATCATGGCTTTACAGTTCGGGTCCCGACCGTCTTCAGATTAGAAAACAAATGACTCCACGGCACTTTCAAGATTGTCGTGAATTTCGAGGACCCTGTAAACTTTGGTAGTGTCAGATTCAGGTCCTTAAATAAGATGGCGGAGAGAGAGGGATTCGAACCCTCGGTAAGGCTCTACACCCTACACTCGCTTAGCAGGCGAGCACCTTCGGCCTCTCGGTCATCTCTCCGCAACAGCTTCATTACCAGCTTATTGGCAGTCCAACATGATGTCAAGGCTTTTCGTCTTCGTAGTCGAGCTGGGTCCAGCGAAAATAGTCTGTCGGTACCTCTTCCAAGAATCTCGAGAGGTGTACCTCCACCTGTCCCAGGCGCCGATCAAGAAAGGTACGGGGCGCCGATATGACCAGGTTGCGCTTTGCCCTTGTAGTGGCCACGTACAAGAGCCTTCTTTCCTCTTCCATGTCTTCCGGCATATCGACTGCCATGGGTGATGGAATGCGCCCTTCCGCAGCCCAAATTAGTATCACCGTGTGCCATTCGAGACCTTTGGCCGAATGGATGGTTGACAGAACCAGTGTGTCGGCTTTGGAAGCTGCACCCGCACCCTCTTGCTCCGGGGGTTCAAGGGCCATATCATTAAGAAATCGGTTGAGACTCCTGTAGGGGACTGTGAGATTCGCGAGATGATCTAAGTCACGCATCCTCTTGGGATAATTGTCATAATTTTCCTTAAGGAACGGAAAATAGTATCGATTGATCTCTTCCACTTTTTCGGAAATGGGTCCAGTGGAGTTGGTCAGGTTGCCAATAAGGCTGATGACGTTGTTGAATGCTGCCTTGTGTTTTGTTTCACGGTGAACCAGCTTCGAAGGATCATCAGGAATTCCATCATCAGCAATTCTGGCCGCAAGACTGTACGCGGTCTTGACACCCACGCCGGGCAGGATTTTCAAGATCCTCATCCAGCTCAGACGGTCTTTAGTGTTGTTTATCACTTTCAGATGAGCAAGCACATCCTTGATGTGCAGGCTCTCCAGGAACTTGAATCCCCCGTACTTCACAAATGGTATACTATTACGGGCTAGCTCCCCTTCCAGGTCGAACGAATGAAATCCTGCTCGAAACAGGATCGCGATGTCTCCGAAAACGACACCGTGGTCGTACAATTCCTTAATGCAACGGATCACAAATCGACTTTGGCCCCTCTCCGTCCAGGGACGAACCGCCAGGGGCAAGGGGCCGTTTTTTTTCCGAGTGAACAAGCGCTTCGAATATCCGGTTTTCGCATGGGATATAATAGAGTTGGTCACTTCCAGAATGGGTTGTGTACTTCTATAGTTCTCTTCTAGCTTGATAACCCTTGTGCCCGGAAATAGGTTCGGGAATTCCATTATGTTTGTAAAGACTGCGCCTCTGAAAGAATAAATGCTCTGAGAGTCGTCTCCCACTACCATGACGTTGTCGTGAGTGAATGCTAAGAGACGCACAATTCCAGCTTGAAGAGGATTCGTATCCTGGTATTCGTCGACGAGCACGTGCCGCCACCTTGTCGACACATCCAACCTTGCCTGTTCGTTGCTTTCCAGCAACAACATCATGTTCGACAGAAGGTCGTCGTAATCCATAAGATTGTTGGTCTTCTTGTGATGTTCGTAGACAGAACGAATTTTTTCGATTTCTTGAGCAAAACCTTCCAAATGCTCATACCTATGTCTCATAACCTGCTCTATAGTTGGACCTCCTCCTGCAGACCTGCTTATAATTTCTGTAATGGTCCTGGCTTTAGGGAAACCCTTCAAATCGGGAAGTACAGAAGCCAAAGATTTTCTCACGTGGTCAATGGCTTCAAGCGTGTCCGACTGATCCATGATGGAAAACGATGAATCAAAACCCAGCAGTCCGGCGTATCTTCTCAAGAGGATATTGGCTGTTGAGTGAAAAGTTCCGCCGGAAACTCCCGATACCCTACTATCGAGTATTTCCGAGGCGCGAGAAAGCATCTCTTGAGCGGCTTTTCTCGTGAATGTAAGGAGAAGGATTGATGAGGGCTCCACTCCGTGGTCCACAAGCCAGGCAACCCTGTAAACTATGGTTCGGGTCTTTCCGGATCCTGCTCCTGCGATAACGAGGATGGGGCCGCCTCCAACAGAAACAGCTTCGAACTGGCGCAAATTCAGCTCTTTCTTGTAGTCAATTTCACCAGCCACGGGCTTCCTCATGAATTGTTTTGGGTCACGTCTGTCGATTGTAAACTATTTTGGACTGGAGAAAAGGTTACAATTCAAGAAAAGCATGGAAAAATGCCTTCATTTGTGATATGGTATGCATGTCGCGGGTTTTCGGGGAGGTTTAGTTCATTTGTGGTATGTGAAGGAGGATTGTGTGAATAATCCAGTAAAGGTTCTCGCTTGCCCGCTGTGTTCCAATCATTTCTCACATGATGTGGATACGGACGGGCGGAACTTGACGGTTTTCGGATACGGACTGGATTTTAGGCTTGTCCCCAGGGACTGCAACCGATCTTCAGAAATAGCAACCTGCCCTGGATGTCTTTTCACCGCGCGCACTCAGGATTTTGCCCCTCGAGTTCCTGGACATGTGAAAGACATGGTCCGATCCGCAAAGTACGTCAATATATTCAAGAGTTATCCAGATGAGGATTTTCCAGCCAGGAAATGGGTTGCGCTTGTCGCAATTTTCGAGGCAAGAGGACTGAACCCGAGAGACCTCGGTGTTGCAAGCCTGAAGGGTTCTTGGGCGGCCCGTGAAAAAGGAAAAGTCCAGACGGAGAATGAGCTTCTCGATTCTGCGGACGCCTATCTTGAGGACGCATTACGAAGAGGCCTTACCAAGGGAGATCCAGCAATGGTGATGTACTTGATGGGAGAAATCAACAGGCGGAAGGGGGATTTTCGCAGAGGAAAGGAGATGCTCGCCTTTCTGGGTAACAATCCGCGCTACCGATACCCCGCGCTGTTGCAGACCGTCCTCATAGAGGAAGAAGACTCCACTCCCTATTGGTCACACCACTCACCAGATCAGATGGAAGTTCATTCGCCAAAATTCAAAGGACTTTTCCCGGCCCTGAGGAGCATCCCTCCCGGGAAGACTGAGTTCTACCCTGACGAGTTGCGGGAACAATCCGTCCAGCCTGAAGGGGATGACCGTCGCAACAATTAGTAGCATAACAGCTCGCTAGCAAAGGATCCTTGCCTTTTTAGCGAGCTGTTCGTTTTTGTTCCCTCCCGCGCCTTTTTATACATCGTCTTGCTTGAAAAGGTCCGTTCAACTTGATATTCTGACGAATCTGAAGATTCGTTCGACAGTG
Organism: Deltaproteobacteria bacterium; assembly: GCA_026388625.1. Classification (GTDB taxonomy): domain Bacteria; phylum Desulfobacterota; class Desulfomonilia; order Desulfomonilales; family Desulfomonilaceae; genus CAIXMD01. The sequence goes on from JAPLJK010000064.1 coordinate 7,310, forward strand.
TGAATTCCATGGAGGAAATAGAATGAAACCATATTTCGAAAAAATGACCGAGATCGGTAAATCCCTTTCGAAAGCCAAGATCAAGGAAACAGAGGATAACGTAATCAAAGTCCAGGCAGTGGAGAAAGAAATTGAAGAGGCCGTAGAAAAGGTTAAGTCCGCCGGCCTGCCGGCTTCGAAGATCAACAAGAGAGGCCAACTGACGGCTTGGCAGCGCCTGGAATATCTGCTGGACCCTGGGACCTGGTGTCCCCTGCATTCCGTCTTCGACCCCAAGAACAACGAAGAAGGCTCTACCGGTTTAGTCAACGGCCTTGCCAAGATCGGTGGCAAGTGGGCAGCAGTGATAGCATTCGACAACAAAGTCATGGCTGGGGCATGGGTTACCGGGCAGGCCGAAAATATTCTCCGGTTTACGGACATAGCCAAACGGCTGCGCCTTCCTTTAGTCTGGCTGGTCAACTGTTCAGGAGTTAAACTCACGGAACAACAGGAGGTTTACCCAGACAGGAGGGGAGGGGGCACCCCATTTTTCCGGCATGCTGAACTTGAGAAACTGGGGATACCCGTCCTATCCGGCATCTACGGAACTAATCCTGCCGGCGGGGGCTATCAGGGGATAAGCCCGACAATTCTTCTGGCTCACAAGGACTGCAATATTGCAGTCGGCGGCGGCGGCATAGTCAGCGGCATGAGTCCAAAGGGATTTTTCGACGAAGAGGGGGCTGAAGCACTCATAGATGCCACGCGCCATTTCAAGGAAGTTCCTCCCGGAAGCGTGGGCATTCATTACGACTCAACGGGTTTTTTTAAGGCGGTGTTCGACACTGAAGAAGGGGTTCTAGACGGGCTCAAGAAATATATGAAATATCTTCCCGCGTACGATCCTCGGTTCTTCAGGGTGGCAGAGCCTGCTGAACCGAGATTCAGCGGGGAGGATCTCAACCGGATAATTCCTATGAACCAGAAAATGATATACAGCTTTGAAGAAGTTCTCGCGAGGCTGACCGACAACAGCGAACACATGGAGTTTAGACCAGATTACGGACCGGAGGCTTACACTGGTCTGGTGAAGATTGACGGATTCCTTGTAGGAATTATTGGTAACAAACAGGGCTTTTTGGGTATGGGTTATCCGGAATATGCCCCCTACCCTGGAATCGGAGGAAAACTGTACCGCCAGGGCTTGATTAAAATGAATGAATTTGTAACCCATTGTGGAAGAGACAGGGTGCCCATAATATGGTTCCAGGACACATCCGGCATCGACGTCGGGGACATAGCGGAAAAGGCGGAACTTTTGGGGCTTGGCCAATCCCTCATCTACTCCATAGAACAGACCGATGTCCCCATGATGCTCATTGTTCTGCGCAAGGGGACAGCGGCAGCCCATTACATCATGGGTGGACCAACTGCAAACAATCATAACGCGTTTACCCTGGGGACTCCCGCATCCGAAATATACGTTATGCACGGGGAGACGGCTGCGGCCGCATCCTTTGCACGCCGTTTGGTGAAAGAAAAGGATTCCGACAGGTCGCTCCAGCCTACAATTAATAAGATGAACGCACTTGCAAAGCAGTACTATGACCAGTCCAGACCTTTGTACTGTGCGATAAAAGGGCTTGTGGATGAAGTGGTGCCTTTTACGCAAATGCGCAAGTACATGGCAGCTTTCGCAGGCAGTGCTTATCAGAATCCGGGTTCTATCTGCCCGCATCATCACATGATGATTCCTCGGATCGCTAAAGGCTGAGTAAAGTGATCGCCTGTTTCCAGTTAACTTTCTTGAAAAGGAGGAATAATCACCATGACCGAAAGTGAAAAGAATCTTAAGGAAGCGTTTGCCGGGGAATCCCAAGCTAATCGCAAGTACCTGGCCTTTGCACGCAAGGCTGATGAAGAGGGTTTAAAGGGTGTGGGCAACCTGTTTCGAGCAGCGGCAGCGGCCGAGACAATTCATGCTCATAATCACCTGGAAGTCCTCAAGGGTGTAAACTCTACCCTGGAAAACCTTAAGGAAGCATACAGCGGCGAACACCATGAGTTTACAAGCATGTATCCTGTGTTCATCGAAAAGTCCAAAGAAGAAAAGAACGGAGCCGCCACCAAGACTTTTCAATGGGCCAATGAAGTGGAAAAAATTCATGGGAAGCTTTACGAAGACGCTATAAAGACTTTAGAAGCAAGGGGAACTTTGCCGGAAAAGGATTATTATATCTGCCCCAAGTGCGGCTATACCATCGCTGATGACGCTCCGGATAAATGCCCGGTATGCGGGGCCAAAAAGGAAACATTTTTTGTAGCGTAATGAAGGACCCTTTGTTGCGGTTCAAATAATCAGTTCGAGCCGAGCAGGAGCTGAGAATGAAAGAAACCGTCTCCGTGAAAAACATCGGTCTCAGGGGTGTCACCGTCGCAGACACAAAGATCAGTTTTATCGATGGTCTAAAGGGTATTCTGATTTATCGGGGATACCGAATTGAGGAGCTTGCCGAAAGATCTACCTTCATGGAGACGGCTTACCTACTGCTGAACGGATATTTGCCGAGTCCGTCCGAGCTTGTGGATTTTGACAACGATGTAAAGAAAGCTCGAAATGTACCGGACTTCGTCTATTCATGCTTGAGGGCGCTACCTAAGAATGCGGACCCTATGGATGTCCTTCAGGCCTGTGTGCCGATTTTGGCCACGGCAGATTCAGACCTGTCAGGCGAAACCAGGGAAGAAAACTTCAGGATGGCCACACGTCTCATAGCCGGCGTTCCTGCTGTGACAGCGGCATGGAATAGGATAAGAAACGATTTGGAACCGCTCCCGCCTGACCCCTCGCTCACCCATGCGGCTAACTTCCTCTGGCAGTTGTCCGGCGCCATGCCAGCGGAAGATACGGCCCGGGATCTTGATTGCTGCCTCATTCTACACGCGGACCATACTTTTAATGCGTCTACGTTTGCTTGCCGAGAAGTGTGTTCAACGAGAGCCCACATGTATGCCGCTGTGGCGGCCGGTGTAGGAGCGCTTTCGGGAAGTTTGCACGGCGGTGCAAACACCAGGGTTATGGCTATGTTGATGGAGTTGGAATCCGAAACCGATATCGCCCAGTGGGTGAAGAGCCGCATCGAGCGAGGTGACAGAATAATGGGCATGGGCCACGCAGTATACAAGACCATGGACCCTCGTGCCAAATACCTGAAAGATATGGCGACCCGGTTGGGAATAACCAAGGGTATGGAAAAGTTGGATCAGCTTTCCAAGCTTGTGGAAGAGACGGCCGTGGCCGAATTCGACAAGCGTGGAAAGACTGAAATCAGACCTAATGTGGATTTCTATAGTGCGCCGGTCTACCACATGATGGATATTCCCCGGGACATCTTTACAGCCATTTTTGCAATTTCAAGGATTGCCGGTTGGTGCAGTCACATTATCGAAGAAAAATTCGGAGAAGCCCAGGGAAAACCAATGCTTTATAGACCGCAGGCTGAGTACGTGGGCAACTATTGCGGCCTGATTGGCTGCGAGTACGAGCCTGCCGAAGAGAGGCTAGAAGCCTAATTATTGCAATTTGAAAATCGCGTGAAGAAGTGCGGGGGCCTCATATCGACCCCCAACTTGCTCTGGCTTCCGGAATTTTTCACATGCCATGGGCTGTTCTTTTTTCCTAGTATTATGAATCAGTTATTGTCCTCCTCCCCCGGCAGCTCTCCAGAAGTGGGCACTACATGAAATTCAAACACGACATTGTAATCGTAGGGTCAGGTCTGGCAGGTTTGCGAGCGGCCCTGGAGGTGGCATCCGGCCTGGATGTTGCTCTCATAAGCAAAGTGTTTCCCAC
>JAPLJK010000030.1:0-7047 GCA_026388625.1 Deltaproteobacteria bacterium
ATGTCCGCATTCATCTTAAGAATTCTTTGACCAATAGGACACCGGTGTTCTGTGTACGGTTGCCCATGACATACCAAGCGTTGTAGTAGCAGTGAGAAATAGAGGTCCCCATTGTGAAATTAACACAGGCCGAACCACTCTTTCAACTGTGATCTTGCTGCGTCGCCATATCTGGGCCGATGTGCTAGGCGGCGTCTCCGTCTAATAGAATGTTCGGTTTACTTGATGTGATCTGACAAAAAAGTTTGAACTGTTTCGAGTTTATACTCGTTGCCAAAATTTCTGACGAGATTGCTTCGCTTCGCTCGCAATGACAAACGACGCCACAATTGTCATTGCGAGGAGTTGGAGGCGACGAAGCAATCTCAGCCTAAGTATTTTCGAAGCAGTGGCCCCTCAGTGAATCGGACACTAATTTTGGCATTGCCTATAATTGACCAGGCTCTCGCGCCTGAGGTAAGGTGACAGAAGAAATCCTCAAGAATTTTGTCATACCTGCCTATTGCATTCGAATTGTTTCTTCAAGGGGGCGGAAACGCCTGTTGTCGGGGTCCACAATTGGCTGCACCTGAGTGATTGGTCAATGGCGCCGGTCTGGGTCCGGCCGAACAGACTCATACCAAGTCGTCTTTATGAGCGTAACATTGACAGGCAGGGACGCCTGTCGCCACCAATGATCTGTTTCGGAAGGTTACCTTTCTTAAAGCGAAACAGCCTCACATGCCGCAGCCACAAGTTTCGAGACGTCGAAGAACATAGGCCCTGCCGATTCTTTAGGGCGTTGGACAACTACCACTCGACAGCCCAGGATGCGGGCGCCTCATCACCGCCAGATTTTCATCTACGGAGAACGGTCCTCGGCCGGTGACGATGTTACTTTCACGGACCCCGGCCTTTCTGGACGCCTCTAATGAATCCGGGTGGGCAAGCACGCGCACAACGAGTTCTACACCGGAGCGGTCCGCCGCGGCAACGTAAGGGGCCAAATTCGTAGATCCCGTGGTGAGCAGGAGTGGCACACCAAAAGAACAGGCAACCTCCGCCGCCGGTTCGTGGTTCTCTCTGAAAATCACCCATTCATGCGGTTCCAGAACAGCGGGTCTGAGCCAGCCAAGATAAGGGATATTCAGTTCCATAGCTGTCTTCCGAGCATTGGCACGCGCCGAGGTGGCATAGGGATGAGCCGCATCCACAATAAGCTTGATACCATTTTCGCTGGCGAGTCTGTACATTCCCTCCCGGTCCAACTTTCCCACTCGACGTGAAAGGTTCGGATGACTGCCCACATCCAGGGTCAGGTCCGTCGCTGTGGACACCAGCACTTTGAATCCGGCTTGGGCCAGAGCCAGTGCCAGCGGAGCGGTTTCGCTAGTGCCTCCTATCAGCAGAATCATAATTTGTAACCGCGCGGGGTGACGAAAAAACCGTCAATGATTCTCGATGAGGTGTTTCCGATCAAGACTACGCTACGCATGTTGTCCTCCTTCCTGCCAAGAGTGCAGCAGGTTCGGCAACCTCTTTTCATTTTAACAGGCTTTTCTTTATTATCAGCACTACTGTTCGCGAAGACGCGTGCAGCGCTGTCAGTTCATGCGGCTCTACGTCTCTGACCAGTTCGTCATCCATTGTCAGATTCTCGCAGATGAACACGATCCTGTCCGACAGATTCGGAAGAAGTTGCTCTGCTATCCATTGCAGCGAATTGTCCCTACCGCCGAGAACCGCTATTTTTTCCGCCGTGGCCCACGACGCATCATGTTCAGGATTCTGCTTATGGGCACTAATTATGACCGCGTCACCCCACTCAAGACCGATCCTGGCGAAAGCCGTCTGAACCGAGCTGAGGCCCGGGATTATTCGGCAACTCGCGCGGCCGAAACGCCGGATCACAAACCGCGCCAGGCTGAAAAGTCCCGGATCGCCCGACACGAGCACGGCGATTCTGTTGCGGCCTAGACGATCCTGAATTTGGTCCAGCGTCTCCTCAATCGCACTCCCGACGGTAATACGTTCTGCGGAAACGGCTGGAAAAAGGTCCAGCAATCTCTGTGCTCCGACGAGGACGTCCGCCCGATTCACGGCATCGATCGCCGCCGGCGTAACATAATCAGGGCCGCCCGGCCCGCATCCGATTATTGTTATGGCTCGATCTTCCATTGCCATGCCGTAAGGTCCCCGTCCATTCCCAACAATGCGCCCCCCACGTTCACCAAAACGGCTGCTACAGCGAATCGTCTTGAGGTCCGCACGGATGGCTCACCGATTTCACCATTTTAAGACGATCAGCCTGATCGTCAGCATCACAACCAAGACCAGAACAGAAGTTACCACGAGGATTGAATTGGCCCGCAGAATGTGAGCAGAGGCCACTGGTTCCACAGGATCCCCGAGCGTGGGCTTGTCGGATGGCTGTCCGGAATAGTAGCTTAAGCCGCCCAGTTGAATGCCAAGCGCCCCAGCCACTGCCGCTTCCGTCTGTCCCGCATTGGGACTGGGATGCCTGTTCCTGTCTCTGATGAACGCCGAGAAGGAGCTGGATGCTCTTTCCCCAAGAATCCTCGCAGCTAATGGTACTAGTAGGGCGGTCAGCCGTGAGGGAACAAAATTCAAAAGGTCGTCCAATCTGGCGGAAGCCCATCCAAACTCACGGTATCTTTCGTTCTTGTAACCGAATGTGGAATCCAACGTGTTCACGGCTTTGTAAGCAACCATTCCCACAGGCCCCGCAATAATAGCGAAGAACAGTGGCGCTGTAACACCGTCGACCATGTTCTCTGCGACGCTTTCTACCGCGGCCCTGGTTACGGCAGTCTCATCGAGTCGATCCGTGTCGCGTCCGCAAATCATGCCCACCCTTCGCCTGGCTTCGAAAAGTGACCCTGAAATGAGAGCCTGGTAAACATCCGAGCTGTGCCGAACCATGTCTCTCAACGCTATACCCGTGTACAGCACAAACACGGAAACCAGGTCACCCATAATCGGATGCGCCAGCCTCGAACAAAACAGAAGGAACCACACTGAAGACGTCGCTATAATAACCACGGCCACAGCAACGAAGAGCCCGGCAATTCGGGTGTCCGGTTGCAGCCTTCGAGCCGGCCCCTCCATCCTAATTGCCAGATTTCCAATCAGCCTTACAGGATGCGGGAACCATCCGGGATCTCCTATCAAGAGATCCAGCGCTAATGCCAGGAGAATCTGATATTCCAAATCCATCAAAGCCCCAACAGTTGGTAGATCTTGTCCATATCCAGGCTGCTGCGAACGGTGTCAGCCAATCTGTCAAGTGCGGGATCGAGATCGTAAGTTGCGCATACCCGTCCTTTTGGCGGCATGCCTCGGCGCACCCTCAACCGGTCGATGAACCATCTTCTCAACTCGTCTTGGTCAAAAATGCCGAGGACGAGAAACAACAATTTAGAGCAAAAAAAATCCCCGGGAACCGCTTCCCGGGGATGCCGGTTTTCATCCCTGTTGCCTGACTCCCGATCCGCGAAGAGCCGACACTCCCGGCTCATAGGCAGGTCTTCCGGCTTCCGGTTCTTCCTAATTACCGCCCTTCCCGTCGTTCACGACAGGGGATTTCGCGGCTTTCGTCCCCGGTTACAGCAGCGGGTCCGCAACGGATTTGCACCGTTTTCCCATTAGTCCACAACAGGACTAATCATTACCCATGTTAAATGACGCATCAACCGATAGTAGTCTACTATCAGCGAGCTGACTTACAGTCAAGACAAAACATCCATCAAGCACATCGGTTCTTAATTGGTCAGCCAACCCCTCGTTGCTCATACTTAAAGTTGACAGACACAGAATTCGCTGATAAACATGAAATTATGCTAGAAGTCGTGAAGCAATCCAGATGTAGCCTGTGTGTCGAAAAATTCCCGGCACGCCTTTATGTTATTGGCCTCGCTGTCACACTCTTGCTACTCAGCACGGCAATTGTCTTTGCCGAAGACCATGAGCGACTGCCACCCAGGGCCGGATGTCCGGACCTCATAGACTTAATCAAAGAACTCACGCCCTCGGTGGTTAACATATCCATAGAGCGACACTTACTTCAGAGCAATGCAAAGGAGACGTCGGCCATTGTCCGTTCCGGGCAGTCGGCACCGGGAGACGGACAGTTTCCTGGTAAAGACCGTTTCCAAATGGACAGCATAGGCAGCGGGTTCATTTGTGACACCTCCGGCAACATTGTGACCAATGCTCATGTTGTTGAAGGAGCAGGCAAGATATTGGTAACTTTCTCAACAGGAAAAGTAGTCCAGGCAAGGCTGGTTGCAGTGCATCCCAAGGTCGATCTGGCGTTAATAAATGGGACTCCGCCCTATCCTCTTCAGAAAGCCAAGATAGGGGATTCATCAGGAGTTCAAGTCGGAGAATGGGTCCTTGCGGTAGGGAATCCATTCGGATTGGGTAGAACAGTCACGGTAGGTATTGTAAGCGGTAAGGGGCGATTCATCGGGCTTGGGCCGGACGATGATTTCATTCAGACGGATGCCTCAATCAATCCCGGCAATTCCGGTGGCCCTCTCTTTAACATGGCTGGAGAGGTTATCGGCGTAAACACCGCCATGATTGCTGCCGGAAAGGGTATCGGTTTTTCCATTCCGGCGAACCACATATCAGAACTTCTCAAGGCCCCCGTTGTTTCCGACCAAGCCTTTCGCGGATGGCTGGGAATCTTCGTGGAAGATTTAACGAACGAGAAAGCCTCAACCTTGGGCCTCAATGTCCAGTCAGGCACACTCGTGGATGAGGTCCTGAGTTCCTCTCCGGCTCAAGAGGCGGGCTTGCGAAAAGGGGATTTGATACTGGATGCAGCGGGCACGCCGATAAGTAATGGTAGCCATTTGTCCAAGGTGATCGCGGATTCGAAGCCTGGTGACTTGATGAAGATGACAGTCCTGCGCGAAAACCGCAAGCGATCTGTTGATGTGGTAATAGGGAGAACTCCGGAATAGTCTCCTCGGCAATACCACTACTCGACATGCGAGGACTGCATGTCCCGGCAGCACTTGAATTCACTTCTTATGACGGCGGCCAGGTCGAGGACTGCTCGATCAAGATCATCGTTCACAACCTGATACTTGAAAGTGTCCCCATACGCCATCTCTGCCACTGCATTCCTCAGACGGATGCCTATGGATTCTTCGGTTTCGGTGGAACGACGGCGAAGACGCTCTTCCAGAGCGGTTAAGTTGGGCGCAGTGACAAAAATTCCGACGGCCTCACTAACTTTGGCGAACACCTCCAGTGCTCCTTGTACGTCTATGTCTAGTACCATTCTGCGGCCTGCGGTCAATGCCTCCTGGACAGGTTTCGCAGGAGTGCCATAGAAATTTCCGTGAACTTTTTTCCATTCCAGGAACTCTCCGTTCTCTGTCATTGCCTTGAATCGTTCCTCATCCAGAAAATAATAGCTTATTCCATCTGTTTCTCCGGAGCGTGGCGGCCGCGTCGTGCAGGAAACGGAGTAAAGCATATCAGGGAATAGTGGGAGTACCCCGGCTATGAGAGTGGACTTCCCTGCTCCTGATGGAGCCGAAATCACGAACAGCTTGCCTTTTCTCATGTTTATTACGAACCTCGTTGACAAGAGGCGGAAGCAGTGTGGCGTATCCATCCTCCGAATATTTTTCTCCTCCCGGATACCAGCGGACGTCGGGGTCGAGTATGGCGTGCGGGTTGGTAGGAAAATGCGGGTTCAGCCCCATCAGGCAGCCTCCCTTTCGAGCACTTGCTCTGCATTGGCTTTGAAGTCGTCCAAAGAGATGAACTGCTTATCGGCGGCGCTGGTAATGCGACTTCTATCTTTCCTGCTCAGATTTTCAAAATCCTCGTGAACCACAAAACTCTTGAAAGGTATTCTGGCCCGTTGAAATTCGAGGCAAGAAATAGTGGTAAGCCTCGCCTTGGCGGAGTCTTTCACGCCGAACAGGTAGATTGGTCGAGGTTTGATCCCGAACTCAAAATCAACCTCCAGGTCGTCCCGCTCCGGGATGGGCAACACCTTGGGTCGTGGGTTATATCTCTTGAGGAAATCCTCAATGAATTCGGTCAGCATCTCATAGAAAAGAGTTTGAATCACCTCTCTCTTGAAGAGTTGCATGCTGGATACCTTGGCAACGGCCTGGGCGAATTGCAGCACTGATGGGTACAGGGTTTCTGGTTCAGCGTCCATGAAAAGGTTCCCCTTCTCTTCGATGACACGATTCTCCGAAAGAATTCTCTGAAAAATCCTTTCCTTATTCGGTGTGTCAATATCGAAGTAGTAGGAAAGCCGCATGAGTGTCATGCCGTGGTCGCAAATCCTTATGTTTTCTCGTCCTGTGTTTGCCGGTTCCAGAAAAATATCAACCATATCTCCATCTTCGTGGTAAAGGGGAGCCACAAGTTGTAGCACTCCCGGACGCCTCTCCCGAAACGAGACCTGATTGTTGAATTGGTCTCTAAGAAGATCAAGATAGGTCATGATTCCTGCTCCTTCTCTGCTGAGTTCATAGGTCGGCTTCCTACGGCGAACTTGCGGACGCCGTCACTAGTGCGAGGCTCATTCTCTGGTAAGTTCAGAGGAAGCATTGGCTGACTAAGTTCCGGTAAATATTCCGATGCGTTAATGACGTTTATTTCTCTCAGAAAAAAAGCAAGGGCGTCTTTATACGATGCGTAAGCTTCAGTTGATTCTGCGCCACGCTCTCCTCTGAGTCCCCCTTCAACATTCTCTGCCTTCGCCCGGTGGACGTGATACCGAAAATGCGATCCGGAAGAAGGGAAACCGCCAAGAAACTCGCCGTGAGGGCCGTTGCATCGCAGTAAACACAGTGTACCACGTTCATCCCGAGGGGAATAGTTCAGTCCGATCGAGAAATTCTCATGAAAATCCTCGTTGATTCTCATGAATACCGAAAACTCCAGGTCGCCGTCCTTTGACTGAAGGGTCATGTTGTTACGTCGGGTTCCCCGCTCTGAACGCATCTCCTTTTTCGGTGGTTCTGTGATGACCTTCGCACAGGTCACAAGGCTGTCAATTTCCTCTTG
>JAPLJK010000070.1:0-30505 GCA_026388625.1 Deltaproteobacteria bacterium
ATTGGGACAGCCTTGGGAACCGCCGGACTCATAACGGTTATGACTGTGGGTGATTCGGTCGAGGAAAACCTGGGACGAAATCTTGGGATTCTGGGAAGCGCAACTACGGTTAAGGCTACTATAGACTATTCTCAGTTCAGATACGCGGACATCGAGGATGTGCGAAAACTGCCCGGGGTTCTTGATGCGGCCCCTGCCGTATTTCACGACGTACAGATTGTGTCCCACGGCAGGAAGCTTAAGTATGGCGCGAGACTGGCAGGTGTTGAGCCGAGTATGTTCCGCGTAGTGTATCTCCCCATTGCCGAAGGCAGAGCGCTCGCTGAAGAAGACGCTGAAAACAACAGAGCCGCTTGCGTTATTGGAGAAGCTGTCAGGAAGGCCCTATTCGACGAAAACGAATCTCCTCTAGGAAAATCCGTAGACTTTATGGGCTTTTCTTTTGAAGTCGTGGGAGTGCTCGCACAGGCCGAGGACCCGCTTTTCGGAGAGACCATAATGCTGCCTATCACACTCGGCAGGGCAAGAATACCTGACATGTTCCCAATCAGAAAACTCTATATACTTCCGAGAAACTGGTACCTGGTGGATGATGTCCACAAGAGAGTGTCGGCCCTGCTGACCGGCAGGCAACCGAGGTACGGCCATACGATTACATTCGAGGAGGATAGAATCGAGGTTATGAAGCGTACGGTGGACACCTTCAAATTCTTCCTGTACACGGCTATCGCCGTCACATTGATTCTGGGAGGATTGGGAGTTACCAACGTGATGCTTGCGCTGGTAAAGGAGAGGACCACGGAAATTGGCTTGAGAAAAGCCGTGGGGGCCACTGATGGAGCCATAACGTCTCAGTTCTTGTGTGAATCGTTGCTGGTAAGTTTGATCAGTTCCATTATCGGGATCATTCTTGGTTCTTTTGCCGTGGAAATAATAACAATGTCCATGATCAAGGCCGCGTTTGCTTACGGAGTATTTTTACAAAGCGTGGTTGCCGCCGTGGCGATTGGGATTATTGTAGGTGCAGTGTCGGGAGTTGTTCCCGCCAAAGTGGCAGGCCGTTTGGATCCCGTTGTGGCCATGAGGTTCGAGTAACGGGGAGTCTGCCGGTTTGTGATCGGCAGGTGAATTCGTTCTGATTCTGAGTTGTTGAACGAGGACCATTGGAAGCACTTGATCTCATAACCATGGCGCAACGTATGGTTTTTCGGAACCGTAGGCGCTACAGGGCTGTTATAGCTGCCATTGCTCTCGGCACGGTGGGTTTCATCATCATTCGTACTATGGGTGATTCAGTGGAAGCTAAGCTTGCTGAAAATCTGGAAATTCTGGGTGAGGCCACGGTAATGAAAGCGGAATGGAGAAACCAGTTTGGAAATTTACACCCAAGAGAATTTTTCATAAGGGATGTTGAACAATTGAAGCAGATCCCGGACGTAGTGGCGGTGGCGCCCGTGGTAACGGTGAACGGTATCACGGCCTACTATTGCAGAAGTGAGAAAGGATGCGAAATCACTGGTGTGGATCAGGATTACTGGAAAACCCAGACTCCCCATCTCCTCGCCGGCCGACTCATCAACGCTGTGGACGTCGCCAACAAAGACAGAGTATGCGTATTGGGAAAAGATGTCGTCAAAAGCCTTTTCGGGGACTCAGATCCTATTGGGCGGACCTTGCGAATCGACCACCTGTCCTTTCGTGTCATAGGTATTCTGGGAGGGGTCCAGCACGAGTTCATAAGTTCCGCCATATTCATTCCCTTGTCAACGGCTAGGGGGAGTTTTCAGGGTCTTGACAAGATTACCGAAATTTATATGAGAGTCCATAAATGGGATCATGTTGAACCTGCGTACGAGCAGTCGCTCAGAACATTAAATATGTTACACAAAGGTTATGAGGACGGGCTGAAAATCATCTATCATCCTTTACGCGTAAAGCGTGTGAAAATGCTGGTCTACGTTGTCAACATCTTCGTTTATGCTTCGCTGATCGTCGTGTTTGTGCTGGGCAAGGTAGGACTTACCAACGTGATGCTTGCCGCTGTCCAGGATAGGACACGTGAAATAGGTCTCAGAAAAGCCGTTGGGGCTACAGACGGATTGATAAGGACGCAGTTTCTCCTCGAATCCGTTCTTGTGAGCGTGGCAGCCGGCATGACCGGGGTACTGGTGGGCGTCATTTCCGTAAACATTCTCAAGGATCAACTGGGAGTAGAAATTTCTCACTACGTCATGTCTACGAGCATCGTAGTTGACCTGGTCGTCACGACTATGATAGGGGTGATCGCTGGTCTCTATCCTTCACTGCAGGCCAGTCGTCTGGATATAATAACCGCAATGAGGTTTGAATAAACCGCTCTACCGTCATAACCGTGGGCCGGGCAGTGACGCCTGCGACACTATCAAAGGCTCTGTTCGGGTTGAAGAGCTACTGAGATTCTTCACTCCCTGTCGGCATTATTCATCGGTCCCACGGCTTTTCAACAAATCTTTTACCTTTGACAGCTTTTCCTCGGCATAAGCCGCGGCTGTCATGCCGCTGTTATCAGCGACGTTCACATCAGTTCCCGCGTTGATCAGAGCTTCCGCCACATCCAGATGGCCGTTTTCCAGAGCCGCCATCAGAGCAGTCCCACCTTTCGCATCCCTCGCATTAATCTCCGAGTTTTTTTCCAACAGCAGTTTGACAATCTCTTTTCTGCCCTTTGCCGCAGCAACCATCAGAGCTGTTTTCCCTTCGTTGTCGTGAAAATTTATATTTGCTCCTTTGGCAATCAGATGTCCCACCGCGCCCACGCCCGTCTGATGGTCCAGCGGGCTTTCCGCTGCAACTATCAAAACCGTCTTACCGTCTTTGTCCCTGGCATTTACGTTTACGCCCTTCTGGAGGAAGGGCTCTAGATGGCCCGCGTTGGGTGCCCATTTTTCGGCAAAGGCGATTAAGGGTGTCTGGCCTGTCTTGTTCACAACGTTGGGGTCTGCACCCTTGTGAAGCAATGCCCACACGGTGTGCAAATAGCCCTTCTCGAAGGCCGTCTCCAAGGCCGTATGGCCGTCCCTGTCCTTGGCCTGCACATCGGCGCCTTTTGCCATCAGAATGTTGATCAAGTGGGGGTTGTCGTTTCTGGGATTCCCCGCAGCCATCATCAGGGCAGTCACTCCATTTGGATCGGAGTTGTTAGCAACTGCGCCGTCCTTGATCAATAATTCGGCGAGAGCAGAATTGGAGTCCCAGCAGGCTTTCATCAACAGCGTGTTAAGAACCTGCCGCTGTTCGACGGTAACATGCTCGCAAGCCGTAAGAACAACCGCCATCCCAATGGCTATTGACAACCTCAATAGGTCGGCCATGCGTCGCCGTCCGGGGTATCTATCGGTTATTGGCTGAAACATCCCGTGAACTCATGCACCCGTACGGACAAATCTCTTCCCATTTGTAATCGTGTACTCCCCAAATAGGCTTGACACAAGCCCCATCGCGAGGATACTCACCCGGTTTCCCGGCAAAACTTTCATAGGTGGACATGACCCCATCACGTGTCATGACCGCTATCGCATTGAGAACCACTGGAGATTTGTCCCAACGTTTGTTGTTATGCTTATGGTATACATTGGCCTGAAACGTGATGCAATAGACTGATGGCAGGGCAGCCTGGGCATTTCTGATGACCTTAATATCCTTAAAGTAATAGGACGTATGCCTGACCTCCCTGTTTGAATATCGATCCACGAAGGTGGCTACAATTTTTGCCGGAGCAGCGAGAATGTCTTTCTTTTCTACCTTCTTCACTGTTTCGTTCGATTCAACTTCCGCTTTTTCTTGTGCGGGTTGATCTTTGGCCTCCTCAATTCTTACGCGAGGTTTGGCATTCCTGCCGCGGGTTTCCGACAATTTCTTTTCATAATCTCCCGCTGCAGAAGCGATTTCTGCTTGAAGCCTAACAAGGTCGGACTTTATCTGCTCTTGGGTTTGATCTCCATCCACACCCTGCACTGCTGCCATCCTTTTTTCGTTCAACGCCAGCCACGTCCGTGCGGACCGTACGAATTGTTCCGGGCTGACCGTCTCGATTGTTTCTTCCTTTATATTCTCTGTTGAGTTCGGGGCGTTCATGTCATGTCGGATAGCGTTGAGAAGTTCGGTCATGGTGGTCCTGAGCCCAGCGAGGTAAGTCGTCAAAGTCCCTTTGTTGTAGGCAGCCACAATGTCGTCCCTCAATTTGGTCGACTCGGCAACGCCTGTCTTGAAACGATCATCCTTCGGAGCAGAGAGTACCATCTGATAACCCTTATAGATGTCTTCTTTGAGAACTACCAAGATCCCAGCAGCGGCAATCCTCAATCTCAGTACCTCTCCGGACACCAAACCCTTCGTAGGGGCAGTGAAATGGTAGGCCAAGACCAAAAGGAATAAACCAAAAATAATGGCGGACAGGGTTCTAAGGAATCCACGCATGGGGTACCCACATTATTTTGCAGAACAGGTCGAACAGATTGTAGTTCAAAAAGGCATAAATTGAACAGTTGTTTTTGTAAACACATCCAGTGAGGTGTGTCCCTTTGTCTAGAAGCCTGTCGCAAAACGCTTTACATTTTGGATGGTGGGCGCTGTAGCATAGACGCTAACTTTATTCTCGTGTTCTGTGCGGCTTGGTGCCAAGCCACCATGAAAGCGCAGTGCGGGAAATCCGCATGCTGCGATTGACGCGGCAGGGGATGAAAACCTGGCCGTGGCGCCATCCCTTGACCCTACCGGAGGGGGGAGCGGCCAGGTTCAACCGGCTGTTCCTACCCCTGTCCGGCCCAGATTCCCAAGCTCAGGGCATTGATTCCTCTTTGCAGAAAGTGTGAAAAGGCAGTACCCTGACGCCATCCTTCTCGTAATCCCTAGTTCCTTTATGCACCTGATAAATCCGCGGTATGTTGATTCTCTCCTTGAAATAGAACAAGGCTGGGTTGGTTGCTTTTTCCCCTGTCTTGCATTCGATGGCAAAAAGAGGGCTGCCTTCCTTGAGGACCAGGAAATCGATTTCCCTCCTGTCCGTATCCCGAAGGAATCGTAATTCCATCCGATAGCCCTGTGTGTCTTCGACAAAGTGGCAGTATTTCAGCAATTGACATGCCACCAGGTTTTCAAATCTTGCCCCACCCTCCGGGACCGCCGACCAATCCCATAAATAAAGCTTCTGTTCTTTCCTCACAGCCCTCACCCTCGGCGTTCCATACGGCGGTATGCGAAAACAGACATACAGCCTTTCAAACACTCTTAACCACCGGTCCACCGTCTCGTGGGCTACTTCCAGGACCTCTTTCAGATTCTTTACAGAAAGGGGAGACCCAATCCTCCGTGGAAGTTCCTCGGCCAGAAGTTCAAGCAGGCTGAGTTCCTTCACCCGTTCAAGATCCCGGATATCATCATAAATGACCCGATGGGTTCGCTCCCTCTGCCACCTCCTCCAGAAACGCTCTTCTCCCCTTAGGCAAGGTTCCGGAAATCCCCCGAATCTAAGCAGATGGTCCAGTTCACTCGGGGAGGTCGCTCCACCCAGTTCGGCCAGTGAAAAGGGATGAAGCCGGTAGCTGTGATACCGGCCCTGCAGGGAATCCCCTCCTCTACTGTAGTGGTCCAGCCTGGCAGACCCCGTAATGATAAATGCGGTGTCCGATTTCTGTGTGTCATAGAATCCTTTAATGAGATTCTTCCATCTAGCATATTTGTGGATCTCATCCAGGATGATTACGGGCTGGTTGGGTGGTAGTTCTCCTCTCATCAGCGACGGCCTGGCATGGATATCGTCCCAGTTCAGATAGGCGGGATGTTTTTCACTTGGCGCCGACAGGAAGGACAACGCAAACGTAGTCTTTCCGACCTGCCTCGGCCCTCCGACGAAGATCATCCTTGTCTTCAAGTCCTCCTCGGCGGACCTCTTTACGTAGCGATGGTATATCGTGACCATAGTTAAATCAATATAGCCTGATTTTACTCATCCGTAAAGTAGATAGTATCCATTCAGAAGGGTATCTGTCAAGCACGCTGAGACAGTCCCAGCAACGAAGAGTCAAAGTGGCCGCCCGCTGACTTGATCTCCTCCGGAAGCGGCGCCACAATTGAGACACCTTCCGAAGTTTGCCATCGCTCCCGGCGGTAGAGCGTATTATGTGGCTGGAACACCAGACCCTGTACTGTAAATTCCTCATAGCCCTTGAACGTGCTCCCTTGTGGAACATTGTCTGCCTTCACGATAACCGTCTCATGGATCTCAAGTTTACCAACGCCTCAAAAACATGGCTGCGTTAGTCTTGGCCGTTTCCTTCTTCACAGCGGTTTACATCGGGTACAAGCCCAAACTTCAGATACTGGCCCTTCACGCTCTTTACGCCACACAGGGAATCTTCGGTGTTCCCAACTTCCGCTATTATGTCCTTGCTGACGGAATTAGAGAGATTCTCAGCAAAGCCGGGAACGGAACACTCCAAAAAAAAAGACACAAGGAGGGACCTAATGACCGACTACCCCTTTTCTTGACTTAATTTGTTGGGGAAACTCCTGATTTGGGTAACCCTTGACACTGAGCAAGGCAAGGATTAACATCACAATTTGAATGAAAGAATGGGCCCATAGCTCAGCTGGTAGAGCCCCCGGCTCATAACCGGTTGGTCCCTGGTTCGAATCCAGGTGGGCCCACCAATTGCCGCGAGACTTCGAATGACACCGCCACTTATAAGAAAAATAGACCTGGATAATCGTCACGGGGAGCAGCACAAGGCTCCCCGTGATTTTTTCTTGGGCACAGGTTTGCAGGAAACGGGATCGTCCGGGAGTTTTGCTCAGTGAACGGCTTGAGTGTAGCCGAAATTCTACAAGTCGCGGATCGTATATTTCCATTCAACCAGGCTGAACCTTGGGACAACTGCGGACTTCAGATCGGCAACCTGGAGCGGACTGTGGATGCGGTGGCTTTCAGCCTGGATCCTTCGTTCAAGGCAATTGAATTCGCGGCCGGTCATTCATGCAGCCTCTTGGTTACTCACCATCCTGTGCTCCTGGAGCCGGTTCGAAATCTGGTATCGGCTGACTATTCTTCTGCCATACTCATAGCGGCAGTTCGTGCACAAGTGGACATAATGAGCTTGCACACCAATCTGGACGCAGCTCCTGGAGGACTCAACGACCACCTGGCTGAAACGATTGGGCTACAAGACACCATGGTTCCTTTACGGGCCTCGTGCGCAAGGTTTGGCAGGCTTCCCATTCCAGTGCCGGTGTACGAACTCGCCTCCAGGCTTGCCGACACCCTGAACTGCTCCTGCCCGAGAATTGTCGCTGATGGAAATCGACTTGTTGAGTCAGTTTTCTGCGCATCAGGCAGTGGAATGGGCTACTGGTCCGAAGCCTTGCGGTGCAGGGCTGATGTAGTAGTGACGGGCGATATCCGGTATCATGCGGCCGTGGAAGCCTTTGAGAAGGGAATAGCACTGATTGACGCAGGGCATTTCGCCCTTGAAAAAGCAGCCCCGTTGATTATGGGCGTTGCATTTGAGAAGGAGTTCGAACTCATGGGGCGGGAGATCACTTGTCACATCTGCGAACTAGAGAAGGACCCTTTCTTAGACATATACCACCTTTGAGGAGGATTTTTCAGTTGAAAGAGCAGCTAGAGCTTCTTGAAAAGCTTCAGGAAATAGACACCCAGATAGATTACCACGAGAGAGACCTTGCCCGGCTTCCTGTGGAAGTCCAGGAAATAGCACGGAATCTTGTGGTGATTCGAAGGGAAATCTCCGAGAAACGTGACAAATTACAGACTACGGAAGATGCCTTGCGCAAAAGGGAGCAGGATCTGGCTGCTGAGCAGGAGAAGATAAAGCGTTCCGAGCGTCGCCTCCTGGGGATAAAAAATCAGAAGGAATATAATGCCCTGTCCAAAGAGGTGAAGCTCGGCAAGAGAGTGGCAAGTGAAATTGAAGAGATCATCCTTGGGTTTATGGCCGAGATTGAGACGCTGAAAAAATCATTGGAGCACAAGGATGCCGATTATAGTGGATTTGAAAAGAGTTTACTGGACAAGAAAACCGAGGCCAAATCGATAGGCGCAGGAGCAAGAAAAGCTCTTACCACGCTCAATTTCGAAAAAGAAAGAGTCTCTGATGCCATCGAGGGCGATTTCCTCAAACGGTATCACACTGTGAAGAAAGTACGCGGCAATGCGGTGGCTGAGATGCTTAACGGTATTTGCAACGCTTGCCACATGGCGGTGCCCCCACAGCTCAACATACGGGTATTGAAGCAGGAGGAGATGATTATCTGTCCCAATTGTCACCGCATATTGTACGTAAAACCAGAAAACATCCCTGAATACAATAAGCTGGACTCGTGAGGTACAAACAGATTAAGGCCTCCTTTCCCTCTTGTCGGCAAAGTTTTTAGCTCCAAATCCTCTGATAGTGCGGTATCCACTCGATAAGACAGTCGCGCCGCTGAACGTCGAATGGCAGGCACGACAGAGATGAGAAAGATGACGTTATGTTTTCAAATAAACTCCTGTCAGGAATAGTTGCGGAAGACATCCAGCGAATCATACGGGTTGAACATTCGGATCCTCACAGCGTACTTGGTGGACACCCCGCGACGGTCAGGGGAATAAGCGGCTTAATATTCAGGGCTTTTCATCCGGACGCAAATGCAGCGGAATTGATAATAGCCGAAGAAAGGCTACCCATGAAAAGTTCTTCGGTGGCTGGTCTTTTCTGGAGCTGGCTACCTGAGCGAAAGCTGCCCATCAGCTACGTCATATCGTTCGCGTTTCCGGACGGATCGACGTGGGTGACGGATCTTCCTTACCGTTTCATGCCCACTTTAGGACCGCAGGATATTTACCTCGCAGCGGAAGGTAAACACTATAGGCTGTATGAAAGGCTAGGCTCACACCCGATGGAAATTGACGGAGTCAAGGGAGTCGCCTTTGCGGTTTGGGCTCCCAATGCCAAGCGGGTGAGCGTCATAGGAGATTTCAACAGGTGGGACGGCCGGCTGTTTCCAATGAGAAGCATGGGAAGCAGTGGTATTTGGGAGCTTTTCATTCCCGGTATTGGGCAAGGGGAGCTTTACAAATACGAAATTAAAACGAATTCCGGTGAACTTCGAATAAAGACGGATCCATACGCCTTTTCAATGGAACTGAGGCCGGGCACAGCAGCTCGGGTTTGGGATACTGATCGCTATCAGTGGGGAGATCAACTGTGGATGGATCACAGACGAAACACGAATTGCCGGTCAAATCCTATGAGCATCTATGAACTGCACATAGGCTCGTGGTTGCGGATCCCGGAAGAAGGCAACCGTTGGGCGACATATCGGGAAATCGCTGTAACCCTCGTTGAACATGTCAAGAAGTACGGATTTACGCACGTTGAGCTTATGCCGATCATGGAGCATCCGTACGATGCTTCCTGGGGATACCAGGTTACGGGCTATTTTGCTCCGACCAGCCGATTCGGCACACCCGATGACTTCATGTTTTTTGTTGATATCCTTCACCAGAATGGCGTGGGCGTAATACTGGACTGGGTTCCTGCACATTTCCCACGGGACGATTTCAGCCTCCGGCTGTTTGACGGGACCGCCCTTTACGAGCACGAGGATCCTCGTCTGGGTGAACACAAGGATTGGGGCACCTTGATCTTCAATTACGGAAGGAATGAGGTACGAAATTTTCTGGTGGGCAACGCCCTGTTCTGGTTGGACAAGTACCATGTAGATGGGCTTAGGGTGGATGCTGTGGCTTCTCTGTTGTACCTGGACTACAGTCGCGAGAATGGAGAATGGATAGCCAACAAGTATGGCGGCAATGAGAACATAGATGCAATCCAGTTTCTTCAGGAATTTAACGCCATGGTTTACGGGACGTTTCCCGGCTGTTTTACGGTGGCGGAAGAATCCACCGCATGGGCAGGAGTAACCACACCCACGTATTTGGGCGGACTGGGATTCGGCTTCAAGTGGGACATGGGCTGGATGCACGACACGCTGGAATACTTCTCTAAAGATCCCATTCACAGAAGATTTCACCACAATGATCTGACTTTTTCCATGATGTACGCCTACAGTGAGAATTTTGTACTCCCACTGTCGCACGACGAGGTAGTCTACGGGAAGGGGTCCTTATTGAGAAAAATGCCTGGTGATGACTGGCAGAAGCGGGCCAATCTCCGTCTTCTTTTTGGTTACATGTACACTCACCCTGGCAAGAAGCTTCTCATTGCCGGGTCTGAACTTGCCACGTGGAACGAATGGAACCACGAGGCCAGCCTGGAACGAGATCTCCTGCAACACTCATTTCACGGCGAGATGTCTCTATTCCTCGCCGACCTTGGTCGGCTGTATTTGTCGGATAGTTCCTTATGGCATTGGGATCACAGTCCTCGTGGGTTCTCTTGGATTGACTGCAACGACAATTCAAACAGCGTGCTGTCTTATATTCGCAGTGGACCTGACAGATACCTGGTTTGCCTCATGAACTTTACGCCGGTGGTCAGACAAGCATACTGTGCGGGTGTTCCGGAACAGGGAACTTACGAGGAAATAATTAATTCCGACTCGGAACATTACGGGGGAAGCGGCGTGGGAAACGGAGGCTATGTCACGACAATTCAAGGGTCTCAACATGGGTACGCTCAGCACTTGAGGCTCGTGCTTCCACCACTGGCTTGCCTCATTCTTGGAAAGGTCTAGACCGGTCATCAGGCGGAGGAGATGAGACAACATCCCCACTCAGCTCTCCTGTTTCCCCATATTGCCGGCTCATAGGGGACGTTGTTTATTATGTGAATTTCTCTCTCGATCTTGCCGCCCAAATTTCTAATGAACTCTCTGAAATCGGTCATGGTCAGACGGTGTACGTCCATGGTGTTGAACCACGGCTGCGGATGAGTTTTGCAGACCGGGGTGCGCCCTCTTACGAAATATTCCAAGGCAATTTTCCAGTGCCCGAAATTCGGAAAAGTGATGATTGACCTAGACCCAACTCTCAACATTTCTTTCAACAATCTTTCCGGGTACATCAATTGCTGTAATGTTCTGCTCAGCACCACATACTCGTAGCTCAGATCGGGAAAGCCTTCCAATCCCATGTCAAGGTCAAAGGTCATGACGCGGATTCCCCGTTCAATGCACCCGATGACCTTTTCCTGGTCAAGTTCAACTCCACATCCTTCCACATCCTTTTCTACGCGCAGCCGCTGAAGCAAGGTTCCGGAACCGCAACCCAAGTCCAGCACTCGGGTCCCAGGGGTAATAAGGTCGATGATGATGTTGAACCCGACCTCGAATTCGTGGAAAGGAGTCCTGACTTCACTGACTTCTCGGGACACAGGTCATAAACCTCCGACAATCAACCCTTAGAGAAATCGGGCAGGCGAGGGCCTTCACCGCAAAATTGTTCAAGAGCTTGATCGAGCGAATGGCGGCGGCCCGACGAAGCCAGCTTCTTCAACAAGGCCCCTGCGAGAGGCTCCCGAAACCATTCCATACCAAAGCGTGTTTCCAGAAATTGTCTCAATACATAAGCGCCGCTCCACGCATGGAGGTAATCAATAGCGTAAAAATCCGGTTCCATATCAACAAGATATCCCTGAGGTTCATACTCGAAACCGGTTGCCCGGCTCAGGTGGCGGCAGTAGGGCTCAGAATTCTTTATTCCTGCCTCTTCGTGCAGTTCTTTCTCGGCCAGAAACTTGCCTATATACCTCCGAATCAGGCACAGTCGCCGAATCCGAGAGACCTTTTCCAGTAACTGGGCGTCCTGTGTGGACATTCCTGCAATTCCAGTTGCCCACGACCGGTTCTCAATCAACTCCATAAAGAGGAACGCAAAAGTCTCGTCCAGTGCGGGCGACCGATAAAGACGGCGGAATTCTACAGGTAGGCCTGGATCGAAGTGGCTCAGGAAAAATGCGTGACCGGTTTCGTGCAGCAAGGTTTCAATATCTATCAAACCGCCTACGGGTTTCATGAGCACATAGACTTCTCCTGGGATCTCAACCCCGAGACAGACACCATCCGGATTCTTGACAGGGTCGTCGGAAATATTAGTGATCACGTCCGGCCTGGACGAGAGGTCGAAATCCAGTCCTTGAAATGTCCTTACAGCAATGTCGCCTAAGCGTGAAAGGGGAAAGTTGTTGTCGAACTGCTTTATTCTCAGCAGGTACAAGGCATGATATCTGCTAAGATTTCGAAAAGGCCTTCCGATGGTCACTTCCACCCAGGGTCCCATCAAACTCTCATAGATGCCCTGCGTTTCGTCCAGGTAGTCATGAAAAATTCGGGCCTGCTTCTCAAAGGATACCTGTTTCTTAGCTTCGCAAAAACTGGCGTAGTTCCTAAATCCAAACCTTTCAGTGACGGTCCTCACTGTCAGTTCAAGCATGCCGAGGAGCATTGGATTCACGATCCCCTTGAAAAAGATCGTGCATTCCTTGCGCATCTCTTCGCGCTTATCGAAATCCGGCTGCGCCTGAAGCCAGGGCACTACCGCGAGGGCAGGGATTTTTTCTTCTCCGACATGCATTCTTCCCCTTTCCATGAAGAAGTTGATCATGTCGGCCAAGTAAGCCGTTTTTTCTTCTACCGCGAGATCAATACAGCCGAAAAGAGTGCGCTCAACTCTTTCCGCCTCATCCCCGCTTGCGCCTTTTAACGTTTTCTTAAGTAGTTCCGTGGTCTTGAGCCTGAGAGGAATGGGATGGGACTCCAAGACATCCGAAGTGGTCACGGCAGAGGGGGTACCAAGCCTACGGTCCTTTGACCGGCGCGCCAGTTCCCGGTGGATGGCGTCGATTTCCACAACGATTTTTTTTACGGTTAATCGGCTCATAACAATGGTATGATTGAGTAGCGAGCCGGAGAGATTGGAATCAAGCCTGTCCGGTCAGAATCCGACCGATTGACGTCATATTCCATTCCCAGAATAAGATCTAGCTACCCGGCGTAGTTGTCTGGGGCAGACCACTGGGATTAGCACACACAATACGGGCTCATGCCCATTTGACACGCTGCCCCGCTGGATTTTTATGACCGTTATTTTTTCGATTGACTCGATTCTGCTGGCCGGTTCGTGCTTTCTTGTTCATGAGGCAGTCCCAAGAACAATATCCATATACAGAATAAGTCATGGTCTGGTTAGGGGTGTAGGTTCTCCCACAAGTCTTACATCTTTCCAAAACAGGCCTCCTTAGCCGCATATTTGTCGGCTCTTATTATTTCTTACGTCTCTCTGGTCTTGCTGTGCAAAGGCGTCAAAAACCGTTCTCGCCAAAGCCGTATCCAGAAGAGGTTGTCGAAAAACAGTCAAATAATCGGTACCGGTTCGTGTCCACTTTCTGCAAGAAGGCGATAACAATAAACTTTACCTGTTACCGTCCCTTTCCCTGGCAGCAGGGTTGGGAAAAGGCAGATTCAACCGTCCTTTCGGTCATAAAACGTCAACCATTACGATAAGTTCGATGTTTCCGGACCGGGGTTAAATCCCCTTTTCTTGCTGGAACACAGGGAAAAAATACACTTCGATACCGAAGCACCATCCCTCATCTCAGCCAACTCGACGATCTCTTGGATAACTACGGCGCGGCTGACTTGCAGCGATCTGAAGAAATTTATCAGTGTCCCATCCGTTCAGGACATCCAAATTCTACAAAAGTTCAAAAACTTCCGGGTAGAATGGGATAATGTTGTTCACACGAGAGGGGTCAGCCTGCCCGCCCGACGAGTCACGACAATTTACCACAGCAGGCCCGGTTTCTTGGATCTGAACGGATTCTTCGCGACTTTGCCGATGGGTTCCGGGTGAGTTTCTTTCGGAACCCTTTGCTAGTGTCTTATCACTTTCAGTCAAGGTTGTCAAACCCCTAAAACGTGTTTAGGGTAAAAAAAGCTGATCGGCTCCATGCAACCCAAGAAAATTCCACAATGGGCAGAGACAACGGGAGAACCAAGTTATGTCCCATTGTGCTCAGGACCAATTGTTGGTTGTTCGAACCAGGTATTCACATTTTTTTAGAATATCCGCAAATGATTAACGCTGAGACTACCAAAACTTTTTTGACTTTATCCCATTGGTCCGTTATGTTATGCGACTGCCCAAATGTCACCATGAAAGATCACGGCATGACAAGTTTTTCCAGACTGATTCCTATTGTGATAGCCTCCTGCGCCATCGCAGCATGTATCCCCGCAAGATACTTGAAAGGTGGAATATACAGAAGCCTCGATGATAATTTAACCATCGTAGGCCTTACAGAGAACCCCGGAAAGTATCTTGATAAGGAAATAGTGTTTTCCGTCCGCTACTACAAGAAAGGTGATCTTCCGTGCCCGTTGGGGGAAGGCTTTGCGAACTTCATTATCGCCGACAGGGTCAGCTATATTACGCTCAACAAAGTATGGATGAAGAAAGACAAGGCCCAAACTCTGGATTCGCTCAAAGAGATGGAAACGATAGTAATGAAGGCCAAAGTGTTCAGGGTGGATACCGAGAAAGATCCAAACCTGGAAGCCCTGGAGATCGTCCGAGAATAGGTCTGCAGATGGAAGGTATCTGTGCCTGGAGCAAGACACTTGCCCGAGGGTTCGAGACAAAATGTTTGAGGCATCTTCTCAGCCACCCTTGAATGCCCACTGAAAATCCGCAGGACGGTATGGTCCATTTATAATATTGGGGATTGAAAGACTATCTTGCCAAAGTCATACGGCGACAGATCCCAGGGATGTTTTTTGTCGTGCCGGCAGGAGCAATGACACGAGAAAGCTCACGCCGACCATAAGCCATGAAAACAGGGTGAACACAGTGAAGAGAATCCTCGTTACGAGCGCCTTGCCTTATGCCAACGGAGATATTCACATAGGGCATCTGGTCGAATATATTCAGACGGATATTTTCGTTCGTTTTCTGCGGCTTACCGGATCGGACGTCATATACATTTGCGCGTCGGATTCGCACGGCACCCCGATCGAGATAAATGCATCCAAAAGGGGCATCACTCCTCAGGAGCTTGTTGGAGAGTTTCATTCAAGACATCGGGAGGATTTTTCACGGTTTGAAATCAGCTTCGACGAGTTCTATACTACCGACTCACCCG
Source organism: Deltaproteobacteria bacterium (assembly GCA_026388625.1). Taxonomy (GTDB): domain Bacteria; phylum Desulfobacterota; class Desulfomonilia; order Desulfomonilales; family Desulfomonilaceae; genus CAIXMD01. The sequence goes on from JAPLJK010000070.1 coordinate 15,135, forward strand.
AAAATCAGCGTCACTCGGAAATCATCTACGGGCGCGCCAAAGAAAAAGGTCACATAACGGTTCGGGAAATCGAACAGTTTTACTGTGAAGCGTGCGGGCGCTTTTTGCCTGACCGGTACATTCGGGGAGCTTGTCCCAAGTGCAAGGCCCAGGACCAGTACGGAGATGTCTGTGAGTCATGCGGAGCTACTTACAGGCCCACGGAAATAGGGGCTGCGCGCTGCGCGATCTGCGGAGCCCCTCCAAGCCTACGCACGTCCAAGCACTTCTTTTTTAGGCTGATTGACTTCCAAGAGTTTCTTTCTGGCTGGACATCTGAGCCTGGCCGACTGCAGCCGGAGGTCAGGAGTTTTGTTCAGACCTGGATAGACCAAGGCCTACAGGATTGGGATATCTCCAGGGACGGTCCATATTTTGGCTTCAGGATTCCGGACGAATCAGATAAGTACTTCTACGTGTGGCTTGATGCTCCCATTGGTTATATAGCGGCTACAGAGCACTATTGTAATAGCCGCAGCGACCGCAACGTGGAAGATTACTGGCTGGACCCTGACGCTGACGTGGAAATCCACCACTTCATCGGCAAAGACATAGCCTCTTTTCATACCCTTTTTTGGCCGGCGACGCTGAAAGCAGCCGATTATCGCACACCGAACAAGATCCACGTGCATGGATTCCTGACGGTAGATTCCCGTAAGATGTCAAAAAGCAGGGGAACATTTGTTACGGCACGGATGTTTGCCGATTTTCTCAGCCCCTGGTACCTCAGGTATTATTACGCCACAAAGCTCGGTAGGTCCATTGATGACCTCGATCTTAATATGGAAGAGTTCATCAACCGGACCAACTCGGAACTGGTGAACAACATTACCAACTTGATCAGTCGGACTATCGGTTTTCTCAACAAGCGGCTGGATTCAACTCTTGGAAAGATTTCCTCTGACGTCCAAACGCTGGTTGGCGAAGTGGAAGCGTCGGTAATTAGGGCCTCGGACAACTACCAAGGACTCCGGTTCAACAAGGTCACTCGTGACATCTTGTTCATTTCCGACCTGGCCAACAACTTTGTGCAGCAAAGGGCCCCCTGGAGCACAATCAAATCGAACCCCGAACAGTCTCGTAATGATCTGACATTCGTTGTCAACTGCATAAAGATAATTTCGGTGTTGCTCAAACCAATACTTCCTTATTACTGCAAGAGGGTGGAGGATATCCTCGGGGTTGGGGACCTCAAATGGAATGACGCCGAATTCGATCTTGAAAACCGAACCATTGGAACTTTTGAAAAATTACTGGATAGGTTGGAGCCGGGAGTAATGGAAAAGTTGATGGTGGCGAGTCGGGATAGCCTGGCGAAAAAGCAGGCTGAGCCTGTCCAAGTTTCGCCGGGTTACAAGGCTGAAATTGTCATAGAGGATTTTGCAAAGGTTGATCTTAGAGTGGGGAAAATTCTTTCGGCAGAAGATGTTGAAGGGTCAGATAAATTGCTGAAGCTGGAAATTGATCTTGGACGTGAAACACGAACCATCTTCGCGGGCATCAAATCATCCTACCTTCCGACTGATCTCGTTGGCGCCGCAGTGGCCGTGGTCTGCAATCTTAAACCCAGGAAGATGCGATTCGGCACCAGTTATGGAATGGTCTTGGCCGCTGGAGTACCGAGCGGACAGGTCTTTCTCTGCAAAGTAAATGCCGACATACCTCCTGGTACTCCCATAACATAGCTCGTTCACTGCCCGACCACGGCTGGTAAGTACTGATTACTTTTCAGGTCGGCTCAAGCAGCCTTCCCTCGAACAGTTGCAGCACTCGGTTTGCCAATTTTCCATCGCCGAACAACTGGTGAGACGCCATTACAATAGTTTTCCCGCGTTTCTTATTCAATTCCATGACAATTTCTTGTGTTCGTTTCATGCTTTCCCTATCCATGTGATTTGAGGGCTCGTCGAGAAGAAGAACCTCCGGTTCGAGCACAATGGCCCTGGCGAGGGCCACTCTCTGGGCTTCACCGCCTGAAAGAGACCCGACGTGGCGTTTCTCAAATCCACAGAGCCCTACTCTGTCCAAAGCTGCCAAGGCCGCTTGTTTAGCCCTGTCCCCTCGTATGCCTCTGATCTTCAGGCCTGACATAATGTTGGAAAGAACGGATGTACGAAAGAGATAAGGGTTCTGCAGGAGTAATCCGATTCTTCGACGAAATGTCAACAGGTTTTTCGTCCTCAACTGTTCACCAAAGAACACCACCGAGCCCTGACGAGGAATATTCAAAAAAGCCAGTAAGTGGAGTAGCGTGGTCTTACCAGAGCCGTTGGGACCTTCCAGCGCTACAATCTCACCTTGTCTCACCTCCAGCACCTCCACAGTCAGTACGGGCCGGTGCTCGTAAGCAAAAGCCACGTCCTTTAAGCTGTATACACAAGTCATCGCTTACCCTCTTGCAGTACAAACAGTAATACATTAACCGCAAGAGCCACTACCAGCAGCACTATGCCGAGGGCCAGTCCAAACTCAAATTCTCCCTTGCTGGTTTCCAAGGCTATGGCTGTAGTCATGGTGCGCGTAAAGCCTCTAATATTGCCGCCCAGCATCATGGCAATTCCCAACTCGGAGATCACTCTCCCGAAAGCCATGACGACGGCTGCCATGACCGAAAAACGGGCTTCTTTCAGAATCAGCCATGCCTGCTGGGCTGGATTGGCCCCAAGGAGCTTGCATGTAAGGAAGAGCCTGGTATCCAACCCCTGAATAGCGGTCAGGCTCAGATTCACCACCAGTGGAAGCGAAAGAGCAACCAAGCCCATACTTATCCCTGCCGGAGTGAACAACAGCCCGAGACCGCCCAGTGGGCCACGTCGGCTCAGAAAGGCATAAAAGAAAAGTCCCACCACCACCGTGGGAACCGCCATGGACGTGTTGAGAACCAGCAGAACGGCCTGTTTACCCCAAAAGCGTTTCACGGCAATGAGCAGACCAAGGGGCACTCCGATTATGGAAGCCGTCAGCGTGGCGACCGCAGACACCTTCAGGGAAGTCCACACAACCAGGTACACCTCTGAGTGAAACCCGATTACAAGACCGACGGCAGTCCAAATGGCGCTGGCGAGGAAATCCAAGCTGCTCGTTAGACCATCAACCGCAAGCTGAAACCCCTTCTAAGGGTTCTTCGCGTTGGGAAAGAATAGTTGCTTACCATTCTGTTTAAATTCGCCAATTATTTTCTGACCTTCTGATCCGGTAATGTAATCGATGAACTTCGTGGCCAACTCGTAACGCACTTTTGGGTATTTCGCCGGGTTGACTGCAATGATGCCGTAAGGGTTGAAGAGCGCCTTGTCTCCCTCGTGCAGAATCGACAGGTCGATCTTGTCTTCATAGGCAATATATGTTCCCCGGTCTGCCAGAGTGTAGGCCTGTTTGTCGAAAGCCATCTGCAGGACGGCGCCCATTCCCTGTCCGGACTCAATGTACCATTTTCCGCCGGGTGAAACATCAGCCTCTTTCCAAAGAACCTTTTCCAACTGGTGGGTGCCGGAATCATCTCCGCGGGAGATAAATTCGGCTTTGCCCTGCGCCAATCTCTTGAAAACTTCGCCGGCGTTTTTCGCGTCTTTGATGCTCGCAGGATCACTCTTGGGTCCTACAATGACAAAATCGTTATACATGACGTCTCGGCGGTCCACTCCATGACCATCGTTAACAAATTTGTCTTCAGCCGAGCGCGCATGCACAAGGACTAAGTCGACATCTCCGTTCTCTCCTAATTTCAAGGCCTTTCCTGTTCCAACCGATATGACGTCTATCTTGACATTGTTGGCTTTTTCAAATGGAGGAAGGAGAACTGTAAGCAATCCGGAATTTTCCGTGCTTGTAGTGGTACTCATTCTCAGTCGGTCTTCAGACTGCGCCGGATGAATCATCACGGCCGCAGTAATAACCACAAGAAGGAAAGAAAGGTAGGTCTTCAATATTGTCTCCTCATCAGCAAACGATGCGATTGAATAGAGATGTTTTGGTCCGGAATCGTCGCAGAGAGTTCATTATACCTTATCCGACATAAGTCAATCAAGACATAAGTTAGACCCCAGAGAAAGTGTTTTCTTCATTGCCGAAACAGATTATTATACCAGGTTGCCTCGGTTAAAAGGTATCTATATCAAGTCAACCAGTTCAAAAAAATTTGTTTGACTGAGGTTGATTTTTTTAAGGTTCCTGCTACATTAATAAACTTTCCCAAAAAAGTTTATGGCAATTTCTCAAATGTTTCTCATAGCGAATTCTCGAGCCGGAGGCAGTAGAATATGGACTACAAAGAGACTCTAAACCTTCCCAAGACTTCCTTCCCCATGAGGGCCAACCTTCCCAAGAGGGAACCGGAAATCCTCAATCTTTGGGAATCCATGGACATATACAAGACGATTTTGGAGAAGAGTCGAGGCCGCCGGAAGTATATTCTCCACGACGGACCGCCCTATGCCAACGGTCACATACATCTGGGCACAGCGCTTAACAAGATCCTCAAAGACATGATAGTCAAATCCAAGTTTATGGGAGGTTACGATTCAGACTACGTGCCGGGGTGGGATTGTCACGGACTTCCTATCGAACACCAAGTGGACAAGCAACTTGGCGATAGAAAGTCTCGAATGAGCAGTGTGGAGGTTCGAAGACATTGCAGGGAGTATGCGGAAAGATTCATAGACGTGCAGCGGGCTGAATTCAAGCGCCTTGGAGTGTTCGGGGAGTGGGACGCCCCGTATTTAACCATGAACTTCGGATATCAAGCTACCATCGTAAGGGAATTGGGTCGGTTTTTTGCTCAGGGAGCCGTATATAGGGGAAAGAAGCCGGTTTATTGGTGCGCCTCGTGCGTGACGGCACTGGCAGAGGCAGAGGTCGAATATGCGGACTCATCAACCCCTTCAATCTACGTTCGTTTCGAAGCGTTGGACGATTTCTCAGACCGTATCAATGAAGTGAAAGGCAAGAAGAAACTTTACGTTGTGATATGGACCACCACCCCTTGGACCATACCGGCCAATTTGGCCATAGCTGTGCATCCCGACGAATCCTATGTTGCGGTTGAAACACCGGACGCTGTTTACATTCTGGCCGAAAGGCTTGCCGCCATAAACATGGAGACATTCGGGATAGATGACTACAAGATTCTGGCATCTTTCAGCGGTAAGATTCTGGAAGGCCTCAAATGCTATCATCCTCTCTACGGAAGAGAATCCCTGATCATTCTTGCTCCCTTCGTTACGCTTGACACCGGCACTGGCTGCGTCCACTGCGCTCCTGGTCATGGACAGGAAGACTATGAAGTAGGACTCAAATACGACCTGGACGTTTATGCCCCCGTGGACGAGCACGGTGTGTTCACGGATGATGTGGATTTTTTCAGAGGAAAATTTGTATTTGACGCAAATAAAGATGTCATCGAAAAGCTGCGCGAAAAAGGCGCCCTGATGGCAAGCAAAGTGATGGATCACAGCTATCCTCATTGCTGGCGGTGTAAGAAACCCGTCATCTACAGGGCCACCCACCAGTGGTTTATCTCAATGGAGAGAACCGGTCTCAGAGAAAATGCCCTGAGGGCTATTGATACCGTGACGTGGATTCCCAGATGGGGACGGGACAGGATTTATGGAATGATACAGCACCGACCGGATTGGTGCATATCGCGCCAAAGGAGCTGGGGAGTCCCTATTACGGCTGCACGGTGTAAAGACTGCGATGAAATTGTCGCTCCTCCGGAACTTTTCGAAAGGGCAGCCCGACTCTTCGAAGAAAAAGGTGCAGACGTGTGGTTCGACGCCGACGTCAGTGGACTTGTTCCGGAAGGTCTGACGTGCCCTGCCTGCAATAGTTCGTCTCTTGTCAAAGAGACCGATATCCTGGATGTGTGGTTCGATTCGGGCGTGAGTTGGTCGGCGGTGTGCGATAAACGTGTTGGTCTGAATTATCCTGCCGAACTTTATTTAGAGGGAAGCGACCAGCATCGAGGGTGGTTTCATAGCGCCCTACTGACTTCTGTAGGTTCCAGGGGGCAAGCCCCGTACAAGGAGGTGCTTACCCATGGATTCGTAGTTGACGGTCATGGCAAAAAGATGTCGAAATCGTTGGGGAATGTGGTTCAGCCGCAGGAGATAATTGACAAATACGGTGCCGATATCCTGAGGCTGTGGGTTTCCGCCGAAGATTACCGGGACGATATTAGAATCTCTAAGGAAATACTCGAGAGACTGACCGAAGCTTACCGCCGCATTCGGAACACCTGCCGGTTTCTTCTCGGTAATCTTGCGGATTTTGACCCGGCAGAGCATACGGTGCCGATAGAGGAAATGAGGGAATTAGACAGGTTTGCCTTGGACAAGTTCAACCGGGTCATAGAAAAGATTCGCAGTGCATACGAGGATTTCGAATTTCACATTGCGTTTCACACTCTGTACAACTACTGCACTGTAGATCTTTCCTCTCTCTATTTGGATATACTCAAGGATCGCCTGTACGTTGAAACGGCTGGCGGCAGTCTGCGGCGGTCGGCTCAGACTGCGCTTCATTTGATCCTAGGCGGGCTGGTAAGACTTATGGCCCCTATATTATCGTTTACGGCAGAAGAAGTCTGGTCCATTTACCAGCCAAGCCCGACGGGAGCGACCAGCGTTCATCTGACTTCCTTTCCTGAGCCTCTCGATGAAATGCGTTTGACGGAAGGCGAGCGGCAGGCATGGGAGATGAGACTTGAGGTTCGGCAGGAAGTTTCGAAGGCGCTGGAAGAGTCCAGGGCCGCCAAACTCATTGGATCGTCGCTTGAAGCAAAAATTCTGATCCAAGCGCCTGAAACGATTGCTCAAACAATATTGGAAATGGAGGATCCCGAAGGGTTTTTCATTGTCTCCCAGTTGGAGGTGAAAACAGACGGCCAGATGGGTGGGAACTTGGATGAGGGAGCAGGTACGGCTGGAGTTAGTATAACCGTATCAATAGCCGAAGGAGGGAAATGCCCGCGATGTTGGGTGTGGAGCCTCGAGTTAGGGTCGGACACTAATCACCCCGAGGTCTGTCCACGGTGTGCCCGTGCATTGGAAGAAGCAGGAACCAACGTCTGATACTGGTTCGCGGTCAGAAAAGCAGCACTATGAGAGAAGAAATCCAGCAGTGGGGTGGGCGTCCCTGCTCGCCAGTAGTACCGAAACAAACAATACTCAGTGTAACATTTGCCGGAAGATTGTTTCTCCACGGTTGTTTTTGGTCTTGGCTTTTCTTAGGCTTTTGAGAGTTTCACCCGGATGAGTAATCAGATCCAAACACGTGTGGACATCAGATACTTGCGAACAAGGCTAGTCGTTTTCGTCTTCCTCGGTACTCTGGTGGCAATCGCGGATCAATGGACCAAAAGCCTGGTCATGACATCAATTAATATGGATTCAGGCGTCACCCTGATACCGGGATTCATTAACCTCGTCCACGCCAGAAACAGCGGAGCGGCCTTTGGCATCATGTCGCAACCCGCCGCTGGTTTGGGTTCCACGTTCCTCGTCTTAGTGTCCCTGGCGGCCATATTGGGGATTCTTGTCCTCGTGTGTTCCTCAAGAAAGATGGATTGCTACTTGCTCATCGGGTATTCACTTTTTTTCGGAGGAGCGCTGGGCAACCTTGTGGACAGGATTCGATTAGGAGAAGTAGTGGATTTTCTGGATGTTTACGTCGGGAACTATCATTGGCCCGCATTTAATGTAGCAGACTCGGCACTTTGCATAGGTGTGGCATTTTTTCTTATACATGCCTTTCGCGGAACAACGGATTATTGAACAATATGTGTCGGCATTGTCTCGTGGGACACGAAGTCAGGTTTTTCTTCCAAAAAGTCCGGCGCCCCACTCCGTGCGCGCAATCTCAGAGATCAGCAAAACGTCTTCTGTTGCAAGTTCTTTCTTGACCTCATCCCACTGATCTAGGGTAACCCCTGAAACTATCAGGAATTTGCGGAAGAGAGCAGCCAGCCGCTTCTGGTTTGCGAGAATGGTTAGCCAATCGAGGTTGGCGGTAACAATGTCCTCCTCGTCTGTTATTTCTTCCAGAGACAGGCATTGGAGATGAATTTTGTCGGAACCTTGGTTCAAGGCCACATTCCGGGTTGCGGATTCAATGGCTTTTAAATCGTTGTCAACAGCCCTGACCTTTACTGCACCGAGTTTGCATGCCGCAATGGCAAGTATACCGGAGCCGCAGCCCACGTCCAGCATGGTGAAGGGGGCGCCGGTCTTGGCTATTTCATGCACTGCTTGCTCCAACAGCGCCAAGCAGCCCTGCGTAGTCTCGTGCGTCCCGGTTCCAAAAGCTTCGGCAGGATCTATAACGATGACATGTCGTTCCCCGGGGTTTGGCCGTAGCCACGGAGGTGTGACGATGAAATGCCTCCCTAGCGGGAGACTCTTGAAATAGGCCTTCCAAGACACCGCCCAGTCTTCTTCCGTAAGAGGCATGCTCGCGGCGATAGGGGAAGGAAGTTCAGGAAATATGTGTCTTAGACGAGCAAGACATTCTTGGAGTTCGAATCTAACCGTATCCCACTGCTCAGTTGGGAAATAAGCCGTCAGTCCGGCAACAGTAGGGTCGTCGTCCCTGACAATGACGCCTTTTGAACCATGTTCAATGCAGAAATCAGTGAGCGCGTCCATCATCTCGTGGGGGAACGTGAGGTCCAGTGTCACCCATGGCATGGATCGCCCCCCGATTCCGGTAAAGATCCAACGCAGTACTCTTGGAAGAGAAGAGTGGAAGGAATGTCCCCCTGGGAATTTCAGATAACGAAAGTTGCCGCCACTGAAACTATTCGGCTGATTTCATGCACCTGTCCGCATCATCTGAGGCTTGCCGGAAAAGAGACCGAAACTTGCCCTCGAGCATTCGGTTCTGATCGTATTGCGAAAACAGGCTATCCATAGCCGATATTGTCCCTTGATTCTTCGGTAACTTGGAGAGACTCTCTATCTGAATCTGGAACGCCTTTGCCACATTATTGTGGAAAGTGGCCCTGGCTTCATAAGAGCGAGCACCACTAACCAATTCCTGGCATACTCCCAGGTATATTGTCCTGTCGCAATCAGCCGTAGTGGCGGTTAAGATTGTTAGTATGGCGACCAGAGAGAAAACAGAGAAAGCAGCCTTGAGGTTCATGTCAGACCCTCTCAATTTTTTCGTCAGTATATAGCAATATTATGATAGTTTTTCAAATCTTTTTTTATATAATTACCACATTTATTTAAATTGACTAAGGTATTTCTGTAAAGCCTTGAATGGATGCAGTTCGCTGCAACACGTCATATACCCCAAACAAAAAGGTGAATTCAAAACAGGCCCTCGAAATGGTATAAAGAAGGATATTGAAAGAAGTACGTTCCACCCGGAAAAATCAAGGAGGTATTTTGCAAGATCCTTTCAGGACAATCGAGTGGATGGGCGACCGTGTCAGGCTGCTGGATCAGACTCTTCTCCCAGTAGAAGAAAAATACATAGATATCGTCACAGTAGAACAAATGTGCGATGCAATAAAACGTCTCGCTGTTCGAGGGGCTCCTGCGATAGGAGTGGCTGCGGCAATGGGTATTGCTCTGGGGATGTTGGATGTTCCGGACAACGACCGGACAATTTGTGCGGAGCGTTTCGAAGAGGTTTGCGGGCTCATTGCCGGAACTCGGCCCACCGCGGTGAATCTGTTTTGGGCTGTTGGGCGAATGAAAAGGTTCTACGAACGTAGCGCTAATCTGAGAGTTGACCAGATCAAACAGGTGCTCGTGGATGAAGCCATAATCATGGAAAAAGAGGATCGATCACTTTGCGAGAGAATAGGTGCTTCAGGAAGCCGTCTTCTTGACGACGGCGATACTGTGCTGACCCATTGTAATGCGGGTGGGCTGGCTACGGCAGGATATGGAACCGCGATTGGAGTTATCCGGGCGGCATTTGAACAGGGGAAAAACATTAGAGTGGTTGCGGATGAGACGAGGCCGCTCAACCAGGGGGCCAGAATAACTTCCTGGGAACTCAAGAAACTTGGGGTACCCGTCACTCTGATTCCGGACAACACTGCCGGGGCTCTGATGCAGAGAGGCGAAATCCAAAAAGTGGTTGTGGGCGCGGACCGGATCGCTGCCAATGGTGACACCGCCAACAAAATAGGGACATATTCTGTAGCCATTCTGGCTGGATATCATCAAATCCCGTTTTATGTAGCGGCCCCTCTTTCTACCGTCGACATGTCTACCCCCTCTGGAACAGGCATTCCTATCGAAGAGCGAGACCCCAGGGAGGTGACTCACATCGCCGGAGTTTGCATAGCTCCTGAGGGGATAGCAGTAATAAACCTGGCCTTTGACGTGACTCCCCATGACCTGATCACAGGGATCGTAACAGAGTGCGGCGTGGCCCGCGACCCTTATGAGAAGGCATTTTTAGAATTTTTTGCCGCTGAAGCTGGGGAAAACAAATCATGAAACCGATTCTTCGCGATCCTGCCACTGGCCGATTACTTGAATCAGTCGAAGTTGTCGATTCAGAGTCGGAATCCATACTGGGCAAACTAGACCCAGACAGTGCTCTGGAAGGCCTTAGATGGAGAAATTATACACTGGACACTGATCTGTATGAGCTTACCATGGCGGCTGGATACAATCTTCTAGGGAAAAAAAATCAGCTTGCATGTTTCGATTTGTACTACAGGCAAAACCCTGACAATGGTGCATTCTGCGTTTTCGCAGGCCTTGCAAGCGTTGTTAGTTACGTTAACAACCTTGGATTGTTTCCGGATGACATTAATTACCTGGAAGGGGTTGGCATATTCTCTTCAAGCGCCATTGACTCTTTGTCATCCGGAATAAGATTTACCGGGGACATCTGGGCGGTGCCTGAAGGTTCGGTGGTTTTTCCCAATGAGCCTCTCATCAGGGTCGTCGGGCCTATTGCAGAAGCCCAGGTTCTGGAGACCACCATGCTGGCACTTATCGGTCATCAGACGCTCATAGCCACCAAGGCTGCTCGTATGTGCATCGCAACTCGCAACGCCCCAGTCGTGGACTTCGGTACCCGGCGAGCCCATGGCGTGCACGCAGCTCTTTACGGCGCGCGGGCAACCTACATTGGGGGGTGCGTAGGCACGTCAAATGTCAAGGCTGGGAAGCTTTTCGGCATTCCCGTCCACGGAACTCACGCGCATAGCTGGATTCAGAGCTTTGAGACAGAGTTCGAGGCATTTGAAGGGTTCGCCCAGGCATTTCCCAACAACTGTGTGCTGTTAGTGGACACGTACGACACTATGGAAGGAATTCGCAATGCCATCAAAGTGGCTGCCGACATGGAAAAATCCTACAAACGCCTTATGGGAATTCGGATAGACAGTGGTGACTTGGCTTACTATTCCAAGGCCGCACGTGCGATGTTGGACGAAGCTGGATTTTCTTACGTGAAGATTTTGGCGAGTAGCGATCTGGATGAGTGGATCATTGAGAGTCTTCGTGAGCAGGGCGCCAAGATTGATATCTGGTGCGTAGGAACCAAGCTGATGACTTCCTATCAAACTCCTGCGCTTGGCGTCGTGTACAAACTCATGGCTGCCGATAAAGGCGACGGCCATCTTATCCCCAAGATCAAAATTTCCGAGAATCCCAGCAAGGTTACTAACCCAGGAGTAAAGAAAATTGTACGCTTCTACAATGGAAGCGGTAGGATGATAGGGGACCTTCTGGCGGAGGTGGATGAGCCGATTCCTGAAAATAGACCTGTGACCGCACACCATCCCATGTACGATTATATGAAGAAAACTTACAGGCCACCGTATTTGGCCCAGGATCTCATGGTCCCGATCTTCATTCAAGGTCAACGGGCTTATGAGCGGCCGAGCCTGCACGAAATTAGAGAAAGGGCCCAACGCGATATTGATGCTCTGGAGCCTGAATATAAACGACTTCCTAATCCTCATATTTACAAAGTGTCTTTATCGGATGAACTCTATCGGATAAAGAAGAACCTCCTCAACTATCACCAGGAAAAATCTCATTCTGCAAAAACATAAACTGGTCAACTGGTCTGGGAAAATTGGACTATGACATAAGTGGTAAGGCTGCTCTAAACTGAGGAGAGAGAAAGGAGCAGCGGAAATGGCAAAGAGACCCAAAAGGAACCACGGAACGGCTTTCAAGGGACGGCGCGCGAACCAAAACGTGTGATAAAAAAGTGATAAAAGTCATCCCCACAAAAAAAACAGGATGAGGTCTAATGACGCAACACCCTGACTTCAAAAGATTTTCCTGGTGGAGATGAAGGGATTCGAACCCTCGACCCCCGCGTTGCGAAGGGGGTGATTTCAATAACTTTTCCAGTGCCTTAGCTGAAAGCCTCAGTCATTTTGGTAACAATTAGATTCGTTCAGTTTAACCTGGTTGGTTAAGAGTGTCCGAAAAGGGTAACAAATTGGTAACAAGTTTTCTTCTTAATAAGGTGCTTGAAATTCTTATGACAAGTGCATCAACCAGTAAGCGGATAGGTTAACTTATGACGTGGCGCGACCATATCTCCCGAAGCAATATCTATTTAAAAACGAATCCTGACCCAGCAGGTCTCTGAACCTAATCCTCGAAAATGCTATCCAGTGACGGCACTGGTTGAACTCCTGGAATGGATCAATGCATCATAGACTATTACGATGTTCATGCAGTGACCGCAGCCCAACGCTATGAGTCCGCAGACATGTCAGAAATCCAAAGGCTCCTCGTATGTACTGGACGCGAGAAAAACACATCTGGTTCTTGGTCATTGCCGTGGTACTGCTAGCCATCAAACCCCTAACATCCTACTTGAGTGATAAAGAATAAGTTGCCGAAGGGAATTTGGAGCATCACAGTCTCCATCCATATAGTCCGTACGCGTACTGGGTCCTTCTCCCAAAATTGCCAATATGAACATAATATCTAAACCAACAATCCATCTGAATATTAACTACTTATATTCACATCAACGAAAACCTACCTAAAACCTCCACAGAACGATTTTAATCTTCCCGGTAGTCTTTCCCATTTATGAAATTCAAAAATCCACCTACGCGGCTCCTGTGAGGTCAATTTTCACCTGAGATACCGTTCAAGACTCCAAAACTATCGGAAAATGTTGCTATCAGCGTTCAGGAAGAGATTTTATCTTTCCTTGAAGGTGTTTATTGCTGTTATAGGGTTTCGTTCTCTATTGTTCAGTATAACACTAGAGTAAAAACTCCTTTTATCAGGTGCTCAGGTTTGGTGTTCCTTCTTAGTATTGGACCTAATCGTGATTTTTGTTGAAAAGAGAACACATGTTCTCTATAATATAATCTCATGAAGGTCACACAGTTCAAAGAAGGTCGATTATAGAAAACTCTTACGGACTGAACTCAAATGAATAACTTCTCTTCTCCTTGGTCAAACAAAAAATACGCTGACAAGACCTTTAGAGAAGCCTTGTCCATGAGTGTTTTCTGTAACAGTCATCCCCTGGTTCCGCTCAGAAATATCTTGAGAAACAAAAATGTGATAACTGCCGCAGAGCTACGTAGGTTGCCCAACAATTCTATAGTTCGAGTCTCCGGCATGGTCATAATAATTCATACTCCTCCCACTAAATCCGGACAAAGAGTGATGTTCCTGACTCTAGAGGATGAAACTGGACTTTTTGATGTGGTGGTCTTTTCCCGGACTCAGGAAACATTTGCTAAGATTATTTTACAAAGTGAAGTCTTGACGTTGGATGGTCAACTCCATCGTCAAGGAAAGTCAGGAAAATCGATATCAATTATTATGGAACGTTGTCTTTTAGGTCTCAGTGGTTCTTTGCTAAGATTATTAGGACCCAGACTTCAGGTGCCTTTTACTCCAAGACCACCAGACTCAAGACCTAAAATGGGCGAGACTGAGCAGAGGCGTATTAAGAGATGTTTTCCAGAACAACTCAATCTCCCCTATTAGCCAGGGTTCATCTTTATTATAAAATGGACCTAGCTATTGCTACCTGTAGTGCTTCCGGTAGCATGACCCTAATTAGTAATTACTCGGTAGAACAAATGGTCGGTAAGTTCCTAACTTCTTATGGTTATCTTGATTAATGGATTTTTCATGAACCAACGGATATTCATTGGTCTGCCGGTAATTTTTTGGATTCAAGGATTTTCTTTACCCGCCCATTGATATAAACTCAAGACTCAAAATTTTCTTCAAAATAAGGAACCCAAGCTAGAACCTCGGGAGAGAGCATCTGATGGTAACAGAAAAGAACCCCCCAAAGCTTGGGATGAAGAGTTCCAAGAAACCAAAGTCAAAAAAACTACCAAAGAAAAACATCAAGCTGGTCAAGTCTTCTAATTCATCTCAGGAAAACCTGTTTCCTTCAGGTTTTTCAGTTCCAGACCTTCAACCGCCAGATGGGTTCAGATTGGTGTCTCCAACTCAAGCCATTATGGAGTATGGAAAACCTCTCATGGAAATGATTCCCATGCCGGATGATGTATCTAAAGCCAATGAAGTTTTTGGCGTGGTTCCAGAAATTTGGAATTATACGCTTGATGACAAGCGCATACCAGAAGGCAAAAAATCTGAAGGCAAAAAATCTGAAAAGGAAATGTTATCTCTAATTTCTCAAAGACTGGGATTTGACCAAAAGAAATCTCATGATTTCTTATCGATGATGGTAGAGAGGAAGCATCATCTTTTCCCCGCTGAGGTACAGCCAAAGGGCAGTCCCTTCATGTTTATACGGAAAGTAGTAAGTTCTCTGATAAGCAGATTTGACTATGAGCGTTTGAAACTTAATCCGGAATTCCTACCTCCCAATGCTCTTGACATAAAACTTGTTCGATATCTGAACAAGCTGGACCAATATATCAAAGGGTCTGCGAACTATGACAAATATAATAAACTACTCCTGAATGTACAAGATGGGGTCTTTTACAGATTCAATGAATGGCTATCTGCTAAAGGGCTAAGCGAACATCAGCAGCAATTCAGTTTCATAACCGAAGGATATCTAATCTTCATTTACGGTTATCAACATGAACATCCACTGACATTGAAGGATAGACCAGGGAAGTATCTGGCAAAATTCGTGGTGGATTATCCCTACAACGTGACTTACTAAACATCTAATGCTTCAAGCATGCACTTCTTCCTATGTGACATGTGGGCCCGATGGTTTCGGTTCTGTATCCAGATTCACAAAAGTCCGGTTGAGTCTGTAGTGATGGTGGCCAGCGGCTCTATCACAGGCCTTGGTGGTCAAGTCGGATTTTGGGACATGATTTTGAGAAATGGTCATAATGACTGGCAACCTGCAGTAGTTTCCTGTATGACTTG
>JAPLJK010000031.1:0-8904 GCA_026388625.1 Deltaproteobacteria bacterium
GCAACTGGTCTAGGCGCGCTCACCGACCTCGTACGCGAGAAAAAAATGTCCCACAATTCCTGACTGCCCCAGAAATGATCGCGCGGTGAGCGGGTCAATTCCGGAGAGCACAAAAGGGTCACTTTTTCTGAGCGCCGAGGGCCATCTATGAACAAGTGTGATAAAGCGATAAAAATACCCCCCACAAAAAAAAATCAGGATGAGGTCTTTTGACGCAACATCCTGACTTCACAAGATATTTCTGGTAGGCGAGAGAGGATTTGAACCTCCGACCCCTGCCGTGTGAAGGCAGTGCTCTCCCCCTGAGCTACCCGCCCAACCTGAGATGTATTATATCACGGTGTCCCAGCGAGTGTCAAACAATGGGTCCACAAGGCAGGTGTCCATGATAACCGAGTTGTTGCAAACCCTTGAGTCTTGTTATTGCCTGTTTTGACCAATGCCATTGCAATTCCCTGGAAGAAAAACCATATTATTGCACGACACCGCGATGGTATGGATCATTGGGAGCGAGGGGATGTCTGTATGAGAAACTCTTCCTGTTTGTTATCTGGGGACATTACTGATGTTCCGGGTATACGGGTAGGCAATGCCTCAGACACTCATGCCAAGACCGGGGTGACGGTAATTTTGCTCCCTTCTTCCGGCGCAGCGGCGGGCCTCCATATCGGGGGAAGCGCACCGTCCACGCGTCAGGCTGATTCATTGCGTCCGTTGCACGTGGTGGATCGCGTTCACGCCGTGTGTCTGTGTGGAGGAAGCGCTTTTGGTCTGGATGCGGCGGGAGGTGTGCTGTCTTACCTGGAGGAGCATGGAGTAGGGTTTCACTACGGTGGAATGACCATTCCGATAGTGCCGGCCGCAGCGATTTTCGATCTGAACTTCGGAGACAGTGCCGTGCGTCCCGATAGCGAAATGGGCAGGCTGGCGTGCCGGTGCGCATCTTCCGACCATTTTGAACAAGGCAGCGTGGGCGCTGGTACGGGTGCAACTGTGGGAAAACTGTTCGGTGTGGAACAGGCCATGAAAGGTGGATTGGGGTCAGCCTCAGTCACTTCCGGCGAAATAGTCCTCGGGGCACTGGTAGTTGTCAACGCCTATGGAGATGTGACAGGCACGGCAGGGGAACTGCTCGCCGGCGCCAGGCAATCAGTTTCTTCACTAGAGTTAGCGGATTCGGCTTCGCTCTTGAAAGAAGGATTAGCCGAATCACGAAGAATTTCATTTGAGAATACGACTTTGGCTGTTGTAGCCGTCAATGCGCGATTGGACAAGATTATGGCATCCAGAATCGCGGCTCAAGCGACAGTGGGCTTGGATCGCGTCATCCGACCATTCCACAGCCATCTTGACGGAGACCTGACAATTCTCCTGGGAGTCGGCGACAGACCGGCAGACCCCAACCGTATCGGACTCATGGCAGCAGAAGCGTTACAAAAGGCGGTGGAAAATGCGGTGCGCTCGGCGGACGGTTTCGGAATAATTCCTGCGTGGAGGGACCGCTTCATGCCTTCGTGACTACATACTAACTATGGGTCAGTGCAGAGGGTAAAGCCGATAGCTGGTGGCAAAGCGCGATGGCGTTAAATTATTCCACGCTGAATCGCCGCAAAGCACCTTGACACGAATCTTGACAGTATATTAAATAAAGGGTTCGGAGAACCGTCAATGCCATCAAACCCTTTGAAGAGAAAACAAATCCTCGCGGTCGACGATGAACGGGACATAATTGAGATCATCGCCGAAGAACTTGAGGAATACGATGTGGAGTTGGACCACGCATCAACCTTTGAAGAGGGCATGGAAAAGATGTCCTTGCTGACCTATGATTTGGCCGTTCTCGACATTATGGGAGTTCGAGGTCTCGAACTGCTGCAGTTCGCCGTGTCCAGGAAGATTCCGGTGGTAATCCTCACTGCCCATGCCCTGAGCCCGGAATCGCTGAAAAGATCTATCGAGCTAGGAGCACGGGCCTATCTTCCCAAGGATCAACTGGGAAAAATAGCGCCCTTTATTGAGGATGTATTGACCCTGAGTTATAATTCTGCTTGGAGGTCCGTCTTTGAAAAGGTCGGTTCATCTTTTGGTAAGCGCTTCGGGCCGGAATGGAGAAAAAGTGAAAAGGAATTTTGGGAGAAATTTGATGCGAACCTCGGCGTGAACGATTCCGTGATTATTGAATCTTGATTTGCCCTAATGATCCTGCCGAAACGATTCTGGAGTTAATCGGTGACCATCAAAAATATTCAAACCGCACACCTCGTACACGACCTCAAGAACCCCGTGAATATTATTGAAACCGGGGCTCGATCCCTGCTTGAGAATCAGGAACGATACGGATTATTGTCAGCAAAGCAGGAGAAAGTCGTGAGACGAATTCTAAGAAATGCTCTTCGGCTGAGGCATTTGGCCAATAGTATGCTCGAAGTGGACATGGCCTCAATGGGCATAGTCAAACCTGGCGACTCGACTTTGTCCGATATCCTAAAAAATGCCCTCATTGAGATCTTTGACGTTGTGGACCCGCCTGTGTCCGATGCCATCGAGGATGCTCACACGTTGGACAGATTTCGAAACGTTCTCACTGCGAATCATATCTTCCTGGAGGCAGAAGAAACACAGCTTAACAGGACCATCCACGTGGATGAAACAAAGCTTTGTCTCATTATGACCAATCTCCTTTCGAACGCCTTCAAATACAAGGACAAGAGCGTTTACCTCAGGTGTGCTGCCGACAGTGGCTACTTGATCCTTTCCGTACGGGACGATGGACCGGGAATTCCTGATTGCTATCACCAGCAGATATTTGACCAGTATTTTCAACATTGTAAAGCAGATGGCTTCCCCGTCCGCGGGCATGGTCTGGGATTAGCCGGAGCCCAAGCTCTTGCAGAAGCTCTCGGAGGCGGGTTGTCACTGGCAAAGAGCCCTCGGGGGGCAGAATTTATTGTCCGGATCAAGTGTTAAGACAATAAAAAACATTCTGGAAAGTTACCAGGCCGGAGCCGGTGACATGAAGTCTCTCGATCACCTTGAAAGGAAAAGTATATGTCGGAAGGCGTGACCAAATCGGTTTACAGCATCTGCGCCATGTGTACGGTGCGCTGTCCCATTGAAGTAGAGGTGGCAAACGGAGCAGTCAAGCATATATGGGGTAATCCTCACCTCTTGGGAGGCCGGTTTCTCTGCCCGAGAGGGGCTGCCGGAAAAGTTTTCCAAAATGATTCCGAGCGCCTCCAACATCCTCTAATAAGAGACGGAGAGCGAGGATCCGGAAAATGGAGGAAGGCAAGCTGGGAGGAGGCGCTTGACTATGTGGCCGATAAATTGAAACGGATCATAAACGATTTTGGCGGTGAAAGCGTGGTCCTCGGAGACCGGGGAGGCGCCTTCACCGATATGCAAAAAGCCTTCATAAAGGCTCTGGGCTCTCCCAATTATTTTAATCACCACGGCTCGTGCTCAAACAGCGTCCATAACGCCCACAACGCCATGACGGGCCATCGGAGAAATACGGTATCCTATGACTGGAAAAACTGTAACTATTCAATCCTGTACGGGAGAAACATTCTCCAGTCCATCGGGACCAAGGAAGCAAAGGATTTCATAGACGCTCTGGAAAGGGGCATGAAATTTACCCATGTAGACGTTCGTTGGAATTACACCGCCGCCAAATCCAACCGGTTCTTCATAATCAGGCCCGGTACGGATTACGCTCTGAATCTGGCCTTGATCAACGTGATTATAAGGGAGCACTTGTACGATGCCGAATTTGTCGAGAGATGGGTTCTCGGCATGGGTGAACTAGTCAAATTTGTGGAGCCTTATACACCGGAATGGGCCGAGACAGAGACCGGCATAGGGGCGAAGCAAATAGTGTCGGTGGCTCATGAACTCGCCGAACACAAGCCCGCTGTCATCCTGTACCAGGGTTGGATGACGGCCTGGACTGAAAATGATTATTACTTCAGAAGATCCATTTACTTTCTCTATGCGCTTCTCGGAGCCTATGAAGCCAGGGGAGGTCTGATTTTTAATAAAGGCGAAGCTGATGCCGGCCACAAACCACTCAGAAAACTGGTTGACGCTGTTCCCAAGGTAGACAAAAAGCGGTTTGACGGAGTAGGATGGAAATACAAACATCTTTCCGCCGACTACGGCCTAGCCCAGATGCTTCCCCACGCTATTCTCAATGAAGACCCTTACCCCGTAAAAGCTTACATAAACTACCGGTTCGATCCATTGTCAGCTTTCCCCGACCCCGACGCTTTCACAGAGGGATTGTCCAAGTTGGACCTGCTGGTGACCATAGATGTCAACTACAGTCATACCGGCTGGGTGTCCGATGTCATTCTTCCTGAAGCAACATACCTGGAAAGGACCGACCCGGTCATTGTCAAATCAGGTCCCAAGCCCGCCCTGTGGCTGAGAAGACAGGCGGTTGAGCCTAAGTACGATTGTAGACCGAAATGGTGGATTTTCAGACAACTGGCAGAACGTTTGGATCTCGGACAATACTTTCCATACACAACTATCGAAGAACTGATAGAATTCCAATTGAAGGACATGGGTTTCCGGCTCGAGGATTTCTACGACAAGGGCCATATTCCTCTGTCAAAGGATCAGATACTTTGGGACCGAAAAGACGGTCTCAAGTTCAAAACTCCTTCAAAAAAAATAGAATTTGTTTCCAGCTTGCTTGAGGATAATGGCTTACCGTCTTTTCCGCCCTACGAAAGCCCGAAGGCTCCCCCCGAAGGCTGCTACAGGCTATTAACGGGCAAGATCGCAGTTCATACTCAGGGAACTTCTTTGAATAACATGTATCTCAACGAAATTCAGTCCGAAAACAACTTGTGGATCAACACCGGTGAAGCGAAAAAGCTCGGCATAAGCACCGGAGACCTGGTTCATGTCTCGTCCTGCGGAGTGACCCAAACGATCAAAGCATCTGTGACCGACCATATTCATCCGGAGGCAGTCTATACGCTCCACGGTTATGGCAGGGAAATACCGCTGCAAACTCGTGCATACAAGAAGGGGATGAGGGATAACACCTTGATGAAGGGGCTTCTGAGGGTTGCGATAGGCGGTAATTGTCCCATAACGGACTGCTTCGTTACAGTCAAGAAGGCTTAGCTGGATTGTACCACAAGAACGACGTGCCGGTAGGACCCAGTTTTTGCAAGATCATTCCTATCGGTCCGCACATGAGAGGAGAGATCCCGAGGATACACTTCATTTTCATGCCCTGTTTCCATTGCGAGAATCCTTGGTGTGTGTCCGCATGCCCCACTGGAGCCATGCAGAAGCGGGCGCTGGACGGCATTGTGTCTGTTGACCAGTCTTTGTGTATTGGCTGTAAGGCGTGCATAACAGCATGTCCGTGGGGGGCCCCTCAGTGGGACAGCCGGACGGGACGGGTTTTCAAATGCGATTATTGTAAAGACAGGGTCGATGAGGGACTTGAACCGGCGTGTGTCACTGGATGCACTACCGCTGCCCTCAAGTGGGTCAGCCCAGCCCGCTCGTCCGAAGTGAGACGAGAGAAATTTGCCAAAGCTGTGGTCAGCGGATGGCCGAATCCTTAACCATAATAGTTTATTGGTCTCTATCGTCTCACGTGGGCGTGAACAATTGATCCGTGAGAACTCTCGGGTAAGACGTTAGTAACGTCATCCAGTAATTCAGCACGGTATGGATCACGATAAACCTTCTCCTTGGCTTTGTTTCGTCCCTAGACCGGCTCAAGGTTGTTATCAACCCAATTTCACAGGAGTCCTGCCAATTCTAGAGACGTCAACAGGAGTGTTTCATGCCTGTTAGTCCAATGTTTCCTCCCGGTCCTGCAGCGGATAGAGATCATATTGTTTATGACACAGATGGGCTGAAACGGGAATCCTCTGCTCCATGCCAGCTCAATTGCCCGGCAGAAATAGATATCCCTTCTTACATTGCCCTCATCGGCCAGGGCCGATACGATGAAGCTATAGATATTATCAGGCAGGATAACCCTTTTCCCTGGGTTTGTGGACTGATTTGTCCGAACCCCTGCGAGTCGTGGTGTCAGCGGCGATACCTTGATAAGCCGTTGTGCATCAAAGACCTCAAGGGGCTGGCGGGTAAAATGATTATGGACAAAGGAAGCGATTACAAGATCCCTAGTCCAAAGAACCACCATGAAGATAGAGTCGCTGTAGTGGGTTCCGGCCCTGCCGGCCTTACCGCGGCTTACTTTCTGGCTTGGGAAGGTTATCCAGTGACCGTCTTCGAGTCCATGCAGGAAGCCGGGGGACTCATGGTTACAGGAATTCCGGAATTTCGCCTTCCCCGTCACGTGGTCCGCAGGGAGATAGAGTCCATCAAGGACATGGGAGTTGAAATCGTCTCCAATACCCCTGTCGGCGCCGGTCTGAGCCTCGATGAACTAAGGAAGGATGGTTACAGGGCATTTTTCTTGGGAATAGGAGCGTGGGAAGGACTGAAACTTGGAATTCAGGGCGAAGATGAATACCCCCAGGTGCTCAGTGCCCTCAATTTTCTTAAAGATGTGGCTCTCGGATACAAGGTGAAACCAGCCAACAGCGTCGCCATAGTGGGCGGCGGAAACGCAGCCATAGACGCTGCTCGTACCTGCGTCAGACTTGGGTCTCAGGCAGTCAGCATAATCTATCGGAGAACAAGGTCCGAAATGCCCGCACACTTTGAGGAAATCATTCAGATGGCCGAAGAAGGAATCCACGTCCATCAATTGACTATTCCTTCGAGGATAATAGGCAGTTATGGGAAGATTGATTCTCTGGAGTGCGTCATGGCCTCTCTAGGGGAACCGGACGACAGCGGTCGCCGCAGACCCATACCCATTGCCGGCTCAGAATATAAGATGCCTGTTGGAGCTGTCATTGCAGCAATCGGCCAAAAACCAGATATAAGAAACTATCCCGGTTTTGGGAATTTGGAGCTTAGTAAGAAAGAGACTATCAAGGTAAGATTGCACACTCAGCAGACAAGTATTGACGATGTGTTTGCGGGTGGGGATGCAGTAACCGGCCCTGCTACAGTGGTTCAGGCCATAGGAGCAGGGAAACGCGCGGCCAAAGCTATTCATGCATATCTTCGAAGAGACCCCCTTCCGTTGAAAACCTTGCCCAGGCCCAGGGACATGATCCAGCCCGTATTGATGGATTATCACCAGAAAGCTTTTATTCAACGCCAGGAGATTCCGGCCATAGATCTGGACAGACGGATGAACACGTTCGATCAGGTTGAACTGGGGCTCGACGAAATTGCCGCACAGGAAGAAGCAAAGAGATGTATGAGATGCGACATCTGTGAGCGCTGCGGAAAATGCGTTGAAGTTTGTCGGGACAGGCTCGGCGTGTCGGCAATCAGGTTTCATCATGCTGGAGAAAGCTCTCTCATTCTAAAAGATTATATTCACGGGCTTCCAAAATGTATCGGCTGCGGGTCGTGTGTGAACATTTGTCCCACAGGAGCTTTGCAAATGGTAGACTGTGACGGGGAACGCCTTATCCTAATGAGCGGAACCGTTATTAACCGGATCAGAATGGAAAAGTGCGAGGGGCCAAGATTATGTTGACACATGTGGCTAAGTTGGTAGGCGTTCCCGAGGAAGCATTTGACATGAAGCTGTGTCCTGAGTGCAAGAGGATTACGCACGCCTCGAGAATAGTCGGAGCGAAACCTGATTTCAATCGGGTAAACTGATCCGGCCTCCCGGACGAGGGAGATCTCCTCCGCTAATTTCTTTGTTGCCCATGATTGCATACGTTAAACTGAATCGGGATGACTCTAACGAGGATGTTAAAAAGTACCTTTGTGCGCAGTGTGGGACCCTGATAACGACTTCAAGTTCAACCGTAAAGCTCAATGGCGCCGAAAATCACTCGTTTGTCAATCCGTCTGGCATTCAGTGTAACTTCATGACTTTTGGCCATTGTGAAAATGTCGTGGCGCACGAGGACCTCTTTTTAGAGCATTCCTGGTTTGCCGGGTATGGCTGGCGATTTCTGCTATGCGGAATCTGTTTCCAACATTTGGGGTGGAAATATGATGGGCTCAATGCACGTACGAATCCGGAGACCTTTTTCGGGATTCTGGTGGGTGCAGTACTAGAATTTTCTGCAGATCATTGAATTTAAAAATAAGTCGCCGGCATGAAAAGGGTCCACAATAAACAGGAATATGTCCCATGTTAATGGGTCTTGGAGTTTAGATTTTGGAGACTCGACAGAGAATCATCAGAACTGTTCTCAGTATAGTGCTGGTGCTGATCTCAGGAACGTTGGGATACCATTTCATAGAAGACTGGCCCTTCCTGGACGGGCTGTACATGACTGTTATAACCATTACGACCATAGGTTTTACTGAGGTGCATCCTTTAGGCTCACATGGAAAGATTTTTACGCTCTTCATCATCTGTATAGGTATCGGAGTGGTTGGACAAGCTGTGTTTCAAGCAGGTCGGTGGTTGGTAGAAGGCGAGATAAAAAAGGTTATTACGAGGCGGCGCTCAATGAAGGCTATTGAAAAAATCAAGAATCACTTTGTAGTATGCGGCTTCGGCCGTATGGGGGCTTTCGTTTGCCACGAGTTTCATGCTCGTGGCATCCCGTTCGTGGTGGTGGAAAACAACCCGGAAATGCAGGATAGGGTTAATGATACAGGCTATTTCCTTTCTCCTGGTGACGCTACAATGGAGGATGTTCTTATCGCCGCGAAAATAATGAGTGCCCGAGGTCTACTATAGTTTCGCCCTTTTTGCGAATCGGGGTTCGCTTGTGGAGCGAGGCAGGGTGATTTTTGTTGTGTTCTCGCGTTTCCCGTGATCGCGCGAAATTCTTTGGTCAAAATGGCTGCGTCGTGCTGCAGCCAGCATGTCTG
>JAPLJK010000118.1:0-8161 GCA_026388625.1 Deltaproteobacteria bacterium
ACAGGGGCAGCCAAGAGGTCAGGGGTTCGATCCCTTTCAACTCCACCATCCAAAACATTATAAAAAAGATTCCTTAGCCACGGCTCACACGATCGAACCAGGAGGACATGATATGATTTCCCGTATTCGGTCCGGCGTAGAGAATAGTTGCGAAACTCCAGACAATAGCTCTGGAGACGAGTGCGAAGAGGTCTTGAAGAGAGCTTTCGAAGCGCTCGGTGAGCGGGAAGCCAGACTCAGTCTCTTAGGAAATATGCTTTTCGACGGGACTCTTATTGTGCGGGAAGGAGTGATAATCGAGACCAACCAAGGCCTTTTATCCATGAGTGGTTATGATGCCTCGGAACTGTTGGGGCAGAAGATCGAAGAACTCGATGGCTGGCAGGATTTTGGCAAAGCTTTGGCAGCAGTGTCTGGCGAGCGAGTGTCCTTTGAAACGCGGCTTCCACGAAAACGCTCTTGTCCTGTAAACGCTACAGTTAGGGCGGTACGCGTCTTGTTCAGTGGTTCAGAGTTTGTTCTTGCTGTGGTCGCAGGAATTACCGAGGATGAGCCAGCCTCCGAGTCACTTCTTCGGTCCGCTGAACGTTATCGTTCTCTCTTCCAGTCAGTCTCGGACATAATTTTCACCAAAGATAGTAATCTAAGATTCTCTGAAGTGAATCCAGCCATGGAAAAGACCTTTGGTCTTTCTGCGTCAGATATTGTCGGGCGCAGCGCGGAACAGATCTACGGAGCCGCAACCGGGGAACGCATTCGTGCCTGGGATCAACGCGTCCTGTCGGGAGAGACAATCGAAGAAGAGCACACGGTGCTTGTGAAAGGGGAACAACTGACGTTCCACGATGTTCGTGTTCCCATCAGAAACAGTGCAGGAGAGATTGTCGGCGTGTGCGGCATTTGCCGTAACATAACTGAACGGAAGAAAGTCCCCACAATGAATGAAGAAAGTTCAGCAGCCTATTCATCAAAAGCTATGGAAGCCACCATGGAACGAGCAGCTCAAGCAAGCGCCGCCGACTGCATAGTTCTTCTTCAGGGAGAAAGCGGGACAGGAAAGGACTACCTGGCTAGATGGATCCACGATCATTCTAGGCGTTCGGGGAGTCCGTTTCTCGGCATAAACTGTGCCGCAGTGCCCCACGAAATAGCTGAGTCCGAACTTTTTGGACACGAATCGGGAGCATTCACCGGGGCGCGGGGTCGGAAAAGGGGATTACTTGAGCTTGCAGAAGGCGGTACGTTGCTTCTCAATGAAATAGGAGAGCTTTCCCCAGCCGTGCAATCAAAGCTATTGGTCTTCCTTGACACCAGATCCTTTTATCGGCTGGGCGGCGAGAAACCCGTTAGAGTTGATGCAAGAATCATGGCGGCTACCCTCAGGAGCCTCGGAGAGGAAGTTCAGGCCGGACGCTTCTCTGAAGCTCTTTTTTATCGCCTGAACGTGTTTTCCATAGATGTCCCCACTCTTCGAGAAAGGCTTGAAGATATCCCAATCCTCGCGAGCCAAATCATTTCAAGGGTTGCCGCCGAAATGAATATGGCTGAGGCCCCTCAACTAGATTCATCCTCCGTCAAAACTCTCCTGTCTTATCACTGGCCTGGTAACATCAGAGAGCTGAGGAACGTAATAGAAAGGGCAATGATATTATGGCACAGAGGACATCTTAAATTCGAACTGCCGTCTATTGACTCGGACAGGCAGGATTTGTCTCTGAAACTGTCATTTCGACCAGATCGAAATCTCCGCGAACTCGCTCGCGAGGTGACCAAATCAATTTGTGTCGAAGCCGTGCAGCGTTTCGGAGGCAATAAAACCGCTGCGGCACGCGCCCTCGGGGTGTCTCGAGACTCGCTCTACCGGCACATCAAGGGTTCGACCGACTCCTTGAAATAAAAATTAATTGGCAGTAGTGTCTTATATTGCTGACACTTGATAAGAATACTATTGGCATTGAATGATGGTTAAGGACATCCGAGTGTCATAAATATATGACAGATGCCAGGCAAAAAAGTAGTTGATATAACTATGATTGCCTATTTTTGTGTAAGATAATACTGACATTCGTCCTTCCGCTCACTGAGGCAACATCCCAAGGCAACCCTCAACAAGAATAGTTTATTCCAATAATCCCGATTAGTTGTTGAATCCTTCCTCGCGCTCGTCATTCTCGGCACAGAAAATGCTTAGACATAAAAGTTTAACTTCGGATAACGCCGAGCATTGCGTGGACAAATGATGGCTGGGTTATTCGAAGGATCTGGCGGATCCGCCAGTTTCAACACAGTTCATACGCAGGAGGTGTTCGATGGGATTTTTATCAAAAATTTACGGAGGCCCTCTCACAACGGCTGTCAATAAAGGTGATGTGGCAGAAGTGGCCAGGTTGCTCAATGATGGCTGCGACCCTAACGAGAGCCAGTTGGGAATTACCGCCCTGGAGAATGCTTGTGGCAATGGGCATATTGAAATCGTTCAACTTCTTTTAGATAAGGGGGCTGACGTAAATGCAAAGGATTGGGACGGCATTACGGTCTTGATGGCAGCGGCAAGGGGACCTGGTGTTCCCGGGGAGAAAAAGAACAAAGAGGATCTTTGCCTGGAAATAGTGGAACTGCTCTTGAAAAAAGGAGCTGACGCTAAATACACGAGTTGGCGTCGAAGGACCGCTCTGAAGGAGGCCGAATGGGCTGGACACGCCAGAGTGAAAGAACTGTTGCAGCAACATGGGGCCAAGCGATGATTTCCTACCATATGCCCTGAAGTTTCACCAATATGCGTTCATTCGGCAATTATTACAAGGGGGTGACGAGTCTCCTCCGCTAAGGACACCAGCAGGTGAACTTCGCTTCGGAGACCTATCGCGCCTCCAGGACATCCGGCTCGTTTGAATGCTCATCGTTATTCCATCGTAATACATGGAGGTGAGCGTTGCGGTTTTATTCGGTGCCGCACTGATAATGCTTCTGAACAAAATGGACATTGTTAAGATGTTGGAAAAGGAAATCGAGTGGCCTTCTCTGGTGTTTTTCATCATGCTCTTTGTCGTGGTAGGGGAGCTGAACAGACCGGTATTCTTCAGGTGATTGCAGACTGGATATTGAATACCTGCCAGGGAACCTAGACGTGGCCGTGCTCATCATCTTGTGGGTGTCGGGCATTGCCTCCGGCCATTGTAGACAATATTCCGCTCACTGCCACCATGCTGCCCATTACGGCTTTTCCTTGCAAGACCATTCCTGGGGCAGAGACAGGCGTCCTCTGGTGGGCTTTGGCTTTGGGTGCGTGTTTTGGGGGCAACGGCACCATCATCGGCGCATCTGCGGATGTCGTGACTACCGGGATAGCAGAGAGAGCCGGTCACAAGATAACCTTTTATGACTACCTGAAACAGGCTGCTCCGATTACTATTATCAGCTTGATCATTTCGTCCGTATTCCTGTTGATCCGCTATTAGTGACCGGTGTCAAAGCCGGCCGGAATAGTATAAACAGTGTCAAACCTGATGGGCAATACTCGAAGATCCGTTGCAGAACGAACTATAGACCTCCTTGTAGACCACAGGTGGTTGCTTGCTGGGATCATGCTTGTCGCTACTGCAGTTCTCGCTGTCTTCGCAGGCGGAATAACCGGGGATCCGTCTATGAAATCCGGCATTGACACGACCTCGGAGGCTTACCGACAATACCAGGATTTTATGGAACACTTCGGCAACGAAGAGTTCATTCTCGTTGCCCTCAAGCAGGACCGTGAAGCGCGTGACCCCGAAGTCCTGAAAACCGTGCTGGTGATTACCGGGAAGTTGAAAGGCTTGGACAATGTCACCGAAGTGGTAAGTCTGGCAAATCTCAGAGTCTTTTTAGAACGCAAGGGGCTTTTCGGAATCTATCCTGTGGTGGGCATGCTGGATGGAATTCCGGTCCTGCCGGAAAAGGAGGAGTGGGACAATATCCGAAAAGCGTTGCCGGTTACCGATTTCCTTGTATCCCAGGATCTCAAGACGGTAGGATTCCTCGTTCGTACGGATGAGAAGAACAGATTTGAGATCCCTGTGATCGAGAAGCTGGTCCGCGAGGTCTCTTCTACTATTGAGCACAACATGTTGGCCGGTTCCCAGTATCGCGTAGTGGGCCCCCAGGTTATTGGGCTGGCGGTACACAACTACAACCTTCAGACAGCAGTGGTTTTCGGGTTACTATGCCTAGTGATAGGCAGCGCGATTTCTTTATACATATTCAAGAGCATAAGAGTGGCAGTTATGACTTACGTGATTGTTGGACTCGTTGTGGTGTGGATAGTTGCATTTATGTCATTGAGCCAGATCCCGCTCTCATCTACAACGGCTCTATCTTTTGGACTGGTCCTCGTGGTAAGTGTTGCAACAACAATCCGCATCGTGACGCATTTCAACGAGCGCTACCAGTTCGTGCAGGATCGTACGGAAGCAATACGTCAGGCCCTGAGAGTGGTATTTGTCCCCTGTCTCATATGTTCTATGACCACCGCCGTCGGGTTCGGAACCACGATGGTTTCTTCTATACCCGTGGTCTTCCAATTGGGGCTTGTCATGTCGCTCGGGGTGATGCTCTCTTTTGTTATGGCAGTTCTTGTGACGGTGGTCCTGCTCACTTGGATGAGACCACTTAAACCTGCTACGTACATGCGCATGACCGCCGATTGGGTGGCCAAGATCCTCGTTCGAATTGAAAACATCATATTCCAGTACTTTCGTCCTGTTACGGTGATCGGCCTTACTTTCACCGCTCTTATGCTCGCAGGTATTCCCTATATTCGAAGCGATACGCAGCTTTTGAGGATGCTTTCCGAATCAACCCAGCAGATACGAGACCTCCAATTTGTCGAGGAGCACCTTACCAGTGTCCATTCACTTGAACTCGTTATAGAAGCACCCTATGGCGCATTCAAGAATCCCGAAGCGTGGAAAAAGGTAGTGGAATTGGACGAAAAGCTCAGGAGGATTCCCGAGGTTGTGAGCACTGATTCATTTCTACCCCTTTTGGCATACTTACAAAGCTTGTTTCAAAATTCCCGTCGGGCCGATGGTGACCTTTTTTCAGATCCCGGCCTCATACGCCAGCTTCTTGTGCTTACGTCGTTGAGCCCTGAAGGGAAGAGGCTCACGGGCCGATACTTGGACGATAGCCTTGGTCGGTTACATATTTCCGTTCGCATCAAGAATTCCCTGTCAGTGCCCATCACAGACACCATAGAAGCTGTGCGCTCGACAGCGGAGTCAGTCATCGAGCACGGCGGCCGTATTACGGTGACCGGGGACATTGCAGTGTTTGCAGCGCAGTCATCGGCTCTGGTCAGATCACAGATTCGATCTCTGGGACTGGCTTTTATCCTTATCACCGGTTTGCTGATGATCAACTTGGGGTCGGTGGCCATGGGTTTGATAAGCCTTATCCCGAACATTCCTCCTGTAGCACTCATTTTCGGCTTGATGGGATGGACCGGGATTTCTCTGGACGTGGTGACTGTTTTCGCTGCATCGGTAGCCCTTGGCCTTGCCGTAGATGACACCATCCATTTCCTGAGCCATTTGAAACTCGAGGTCAAGTCGCTGGGAGATAATCCCTCCATTGAGCACGCTGTCCGAACGGCCTATGATGTTACGGCTAAAGCCATGTTGTCCACCTCCATGGTGCTTTTCTTCGGATTCTTGGTGCTCATTATATCGCCGTTTCGGCCTGTGGTGTCCTTTGGGGTGCTCGGTTCGGCATCTGTCCTGACGGCTCTTCTTGCGGACGTGGTTTTCATGCCTTCAGTTATTCTTTCGTCTAACAACATCAGAAAGCTCATCACAAGAAAAATGGGGGTTGATTAGTAAGCAATGACAATTCCACTTCCTGAGTATCGTATTTCTATGTGCTGCGGCAGTGATGCTGTCGGTTCTTAAGGGCATGGGACTGATTTGATTTTGGGGAAGGAGCTAAACAAATGCAAGGCATTAGGAAATTCACTGAGTGGATTACCACTCTCTTCACGGTAGTTGGAGGCGTTTCCCTTGTTATCATGACCGCGATTGCGTGCCTAAACATGTGCATGAGACTTTTGGGAAAGCCGCTTGCGCCTGCCTATGAGTTGGTATCGTACCTGGGCGCTGTCACCGTGGCTCTTCCCTTGGGTTACGCCCAATTGAAAAAAAGCCACATTACGGTTGACATTCTTTCCACTCGTTTTCCTGCCGGCCTTCGGAAAATCATCACTGGAATTAGTCTGGTTATAAGCTCAGCCTTTTTTTCTACTGCTGCATGGAAAGTAGGACAACACGCCGCAAATTTTTGGCTTACTGGAGAGTTGTCAGAAACTACCCGTATGGCTTTTTACCCTTTTACTTATGTGGTGGCTGTTTCTTGCGGTCTCATGGCGTTTTGTCTTCTGGTTGACCTGGCGACACTGGTTTCACGTCCAGGGGGAGGAAATCAATGAGCGCTCTGATAGGAATCGTAGTCTTGATGGTCTTACTTTTTTTTCTTGAGATGCCTGTTGGCTTCGCAATGGGAATAGTCGGTTTCGGGGGTATGTGGTGCGTCTTGTCCTCGGAGGCGGCCCTGGCGACAATAGGGACCGAAATTTGGGAGACGTTTGCCAACTACGGGCTTACGGTCATTCCCATGTTCATCTTAATGGGGCAAATTTGCTTCCATTCGGGGGTAAATGAAAACCTTTACAGGACTGCGTTCACGTGGATGGGGCGTCTCCGAGGCGGTCTGGCCATGGCCACAGTCATGGCCTGCGCTGGTTTTGCCGCAATATGCGGCTCCAATACAGCCACTGCCGCCACCATGACAGCAGTCGCTCTTCCCCAGATGAAAAAATATGGGTATCACCCCATTCTCAGCACATCTTCCGTCGCATGCGGCTCTACCCTGGGGGTCGTGATTCCACCCAGCGTTGTCCTCATGGTTTATGGGATCTATACGGAACAGTCTATCGGCAAGCTTTTTTGGGGGAGCACCGTTCCAGGGCTTATCATGACCTTCCTCTTTTGTCTCACAATATATGGCATGTGTCTTGTGAGGCCTGAGTGGGGTCCAGGAGGAGAGCAGACGAGCTTTATAGATAAAATCAGAGCCATACCAGGGGCTTTTGAGATGATCATTCTTTTCACCCTGATCATGGCAGGCCTCTACTCAGGCGCTTACACTCCGACCGAGGCCGGGGCTGCCGGGGCTTTCCTCGCTCTAGTCCTCGGTCTGGTAAGGCGTAAACTGACTTGGCGGGGCTTCATAGCTTCTGTGCTAGACACACTAAAAATCTCTTGTATGATCATCATAATAGTGGCTGGCGCTGTTATTTTCGGAAGGTTTCTCACCATCAGCGGGCTTCCTCAACAAATAACCGAATTGGCGGCGGCTCTGCCCGTACCTCCTTGGGTCATCATGTGTGTGATTCTCTTGGTTTATTTTATCGCCGGCTGTTTGATGGACGCTCTGGGGTTTCTCCTGGTCTCCATTCCTATTTTTTTCCCCTTGGCAGTGAAACTGGGTTACGACCCTATCTGGTTCGGATGCATCATAACGGTGGTCACTACAATGGGAGCAATAACACCGCCGGTGGGAATTTGCGTTTATGTAGTTTCTGGGATGAACAAAGATATCCCCATGGGCACCATTTTTACCGGGGTACTATGCTTCATTCCGGCTTATATTCTCACCATAGCTCTGATGATCGCTTATCCACAGATAGCATTGTTTCTGCCCTCCTTAGTTAAATAGAGCATGTTAAGAGGAGATTTTTCATGACATACAAAAAATTCTCAAAGGCAAGAAGGTTCTTGCAGTCGATGACGAACCGGACGTCCTGGCAGTTATCCGGGAAGAACTGGGAACCTGCGATCTCACCACCGCAGGAAATTTTGAGACAGCAAAACAATACCTTGAGCAGGAAAAGGTGACCTGGTAATTCCGCGATATTATGGGGTTTATAGGATTCGACCTCCTTGATATCACCATCGGGGTTGCAAGTAAAACTATTTTGAGGAGCCGCGCCATGACTGTTTATGAAGTTCTGGACATGCTTTACGGCATCTTGAACACGACGGGCATTATGAACCTTAGCTGGAAATTTTTCGTCATGTGGGGCATCAGCTTTCTGTTCCTTTATCTTGCCATAATCAAGAACTTTGAGCCG
>JAPLJK010000001.1:0-2581 GCA_026388625.1 Deltaproteobacteria bacterium
ACGGAGGTTGGACGCCCACGATGGACATTATTAGTGAACCAAAAATAGAAAAAGAAGACGTCCTTGTGCTGGTGGATGACGACTTCAATTCAAGGAATGTCTGCATAGTTACCGGCGCCGCAGGAGGAATCGGAAGGGCCACCGCAGTGGCCTCGGCGGCAAACAACATTATGACCGTAGGCCTTGATATTAATGAAGAAGAGGGAAAAAAGACTGAGTGCATGGCCCGTGATATGGGCGGTCAGATGATATTTATACGAACAGACCTGACTCGTGACGAGGATATTGAATTGGCTGTCGTTGAAGCCGCAAAGCTCGGCCAAATCAAATATGTGGCTAACATAGCCGGTATTCAGCACATCGACCCTGTAGACAAATTCCCTATGGAAAAATATGACGTGATGCAAAAAATGATGCTCAGAGCCCCATTTTATATCTCTCAACTCACGATCCCTTACATGAAAAAAAGTGATTCAGGTTGTGGGGCCATAGGCAACATGTCGTCTGTTCATGGTCACATATGTACAATGAACAAACCTGTCTACAATATTACAAAATTTGGTTTGAGGGCGTTGTCCCAGTCCATTTCAGCGGAAGGGGAAGGTAAAATCAGGTCCTTCACTGTCAGCACGGGTTATGTGAAAACTAACTTGGTCCTAAAGCAGGTGCCGGCCCAGGCTGAACAGCGAGGGATTACACCTGAAGAGGTTGTCAGAGATGTCATGAAGGGGAAATCTCGTGTCAAAGAGATGATGTCTCCAATCGAGGTCGGAAACCTTTTTATATTCGGGTTTTCTCGATTTGCTAAATATCTGGTTGGCGGAGATCTCCTGTTTGATGGAGGCATGGTGCTCACATATTAGAAGAACGTCTAATACATATATGCGGATGCATTACTAAATCTTATTGCATTTCTTCAGAATTCCTCGTTCTTTCAATTGAAGCCCCTCCGCCCAAGGAAATTATTTTTGCGGCTATGAGTAAGCCTGACGGACCTTATTGCTTCGCATCGTTTTTTTTTCAATAGGAAACCATCATAATATTAAATTGTTACCAATTCTATTGAACTGGTCTATTGAAAACTGCTCCAGATTCACCTTTTCTTATGTAATAGACAGCGTCATTCAAAAAATATAATTGGTAAACAACAATTTGATCGGCCCTGGTAATAAAATCGATCACTTCGGGTTTGAGAACCCGCCTGCGAACAGTCACTTCGACCCGATCAGGTCCTTCCCGGACTTCCGGGATCGGCCGGCCCTGGGAGAGCAATACCTCGTAAAGCTTGTCGTAACCACTGCCTTCACGTTCCATGAGCTTGAGATCATGGAAAACCCGAGCCAACTGTTCGTTGCGGCGGACAGTGGTGTGCAGTATGTTCCGAGGTGTGACTCCGAGGGGCAGCAGACCAGGATTCACCACCTCCAGCCGATCGGGATACAGATTGAGAAATATATCCCCACGTTGCGTGTAGGGGCGATGGACCAAAGCGTTGACCACAAGTTCTCGAACTACCACCTCGTCGTAAAATGGCAGGTACTGTCGGAACATACCGTCGGGAAGTTCATAGCGCTCCTGGAAATCGGGGATCTCCCGCCAGACTGCCGCCACCAATTCCATGGGTGACAGGTCATATTCGTCCCAGACCAACTTGTTCACCTTCTCGTCGCGGTGATCATACTTGATGAACTGAATTACCGGAGCAGTGCCTAGGCGTGCCCTGTCATACGTCGCCCGACGCAAAGGACACCCAGATTTGTTAACCAGTCACCGTCGGCAAGGAGGTAATGATCCAGCAGCTCATCGTCACGTTTTTCCTTGACAGACTGTTTTACTCTTTCCGAATCCCTAATACCCTTTGTAAATAGAGCTAGTTTCACTGCATCAACTTGCTCTCGACTCACTCTGAGGGAACGAAGCGTTTCCCAAGGTTGGGCGCTACGCTCGGTTAGGAGTCGCTGGATATCTTCTCCCAAGAGTGGCTTACATTCATCAGAGACCCGCAGATAATATCTCCCATCTGTGGTTGATGCAGGGGCACGGGAGGGTGACACCCGCAACTCGAGATACTCGTCGCCTCCTTCTGTCACGACAATAGTGGGCGCAACAATGACGTTCGCGGTGAGTTCGCCCATGCGCTTGAGTACTTTCTCCGGGAGGTCTTTAGACACGGTCTGCCCCTCGGGAGGCACAATGTCCCCATCTTCAATGCCGATGTAAATGGTCCCGCCTTGGGAATTGGCAAAGCAGACGCAGTCCTTGGCAAGCTCTCGCCAATCTGGGTTCTTGCACGTAAGCAATCTCAAGGACTTGTATTCTATATCTTGGTTCTCGTCTGGCATTCTGAAATCTCTCTCCCAAAACCTATCAAAGATTTTTTGGAAGTATCACTATATTTTTTTGTTGCGTCCACAACATCATCACCATTATGCCGTTTAGAGGTGGGTTGGCTACAATTACGTCTAAAAATATACTTCCATCACCGCCACAGGCAAGGGGCATCTCCAATGGTTTGGGTTCAAGATCTATTCTTGGGGCCTCGATTCTCCACACCTGTTTCGTTGAGCGTCCGAGGCGGATG
>JAPLJK010000051.1:0-44143 GCA_026388625.1 Deltaproteobacteria bacterium
GAAGGTATTTACTGGCCCCTCACCACCGGCGGCGGATTCCACTTGCCCACGAGGACTTCACGCTTAGGCGCATACAGGCGCATGGCGAGATTGAAAGGCCTTTTGGGAGCGGGCAGCCAGTTCGCCTCCTTGCCTGCGCCCGGGCTCTCATTCTGGAAATAGAGGTCGAGCGAAGGGTCAACCTTGTCTATGTCGAAACTCTTGCCAGGCTCGATGTTGGTGGATTGTTTGCGGGTCACGTCCATGGTGATGATCGGGTAGAAATAGAGATAGGCATCGACGCCTATGGCGAGAGCCTCCTGTTCGCTGATTGCAGCTTTGCTCGTTGCCGGGATGATCGTCAGGGTCACAGCGAGCAGTAAAGTCAACGCAACTGGTCGACAAAACACATTCCGAAGAATTTTCCAACTCAGAATGATAGGTTTTGTCCTCTCTGTGCTAGTTCTCAATAACGGTCTCTAATAATGCAGCAGTCTCTTTAATCAACCACGATCTGAATACCCCGGCTGTTCGCCCTCTTGAAATACCAGTCGACAATGTTGTCCGGAGGGCGATCCTGGTCAGATTCAGGTTTTCGGACCAAGGCAATGGCACTCGTAGGACAGGTATTCGTACATACCCCGCATCCTATACAGCGTTCCGGTTGAACCTGGTAAGATCCGTCGTCTTCCGAGATAGCGCTCATTGGGCAACGTTCATCAGCGCAGGTGCCGCACGCAGCGCAGGTGTCCTGGTCGATGAATGCTACAA
This sequence comes from Deltaproteobacteria bacterium, assembly GCA_026388625.1. Lineage (GTDB taxonomy): Bacteria > Desulfobacterota > Desulfomonilia > Desulfomonilales > Desulfomonilaceae > CAIXMD01. The sequence goes on from JAPLJK010000051.1 coordinate 751, forward strand.
AATTGCTTTTGGCCATGAGGTGCGGTGCATTGAAATTTTTTATTCCTCGAAGGATACCGCAGCAGCACGAGCAGCAGTTGCAGACAAACATCTGACCTGATTGAACATTGTACGTGCAGTGGACAAGACCCTCTTCTTCCGACAGGTCGAGAACTCGGAGCGCCTCATCCTTGGAAATAATTCTGCCCATGTGGTACTTGTCGAAAGCTCCCTCGTGCTTGGCAAAGGACATGCAGACCTCGGTCGAGTGCTTTTTGCAGGGATGCCCCTGGAGCGCCCGCTCCTTACGGCAAATGCATTCCATAAGCTGGAATGATTTCGACTCTTGAATTGTCTTTCTAATGTCCTCGTACCGGTGAACTTCATGCTGGGCTTCAATCTGGGCGTTGATAGGTACGACACGCATTACTGCAGGAGGGAACTGCCCGACCGTGGTCATTAACGAAGGGGCATATTCGTCGACCAGGTCTGCAAGTTCTTTGTCCAGCCTGTTCAACTGGAATTCGAATATGCCCACAATGAAAGGAACAAGCATGTAAACCTGTTGTCCCCTCATGTTGGCTGATCCAATCTGACCCTTATGTACCATGTCGTCCAGGATTCCCTGCATTTCATCGAGAGGTTTGCCAAGGCGCTCGGCAATGGCTTCTGCGGGTTCTGGGATGGGCCTGATCTTCAAAGCCATTTCAGCTTCTTCAGGAGTGAATATTTTCTGCAGAATCTTCAGTTCGACTCCGCTCTCTGTAGCGGGATAACCGTTGGGCAGTTGATCCAGTTTGGCTGCCAGTCTCTTATATACGTCGTTCAATATACACCTCCGCGAAGTACCATCAGGGACGGTACTTAGGATTCTTGAGAATACAATTCTCTAAGACTTCAGAAGATTTCGAGTTCCTTGGCCATCTCTTTGTACTGTCCCGGAAACTCAGGTTGAAAATTCTGGTAAAAGGTTATCGGATAGCGTGCGCCTATCTTCTTTCCTGCCTCTGAAAGCCCCTCGACCAGTTGGCTGAGACGGGACCCTGGAAGGGCAAAGACCATCTCGTCGTCCTGAGTCATGGAGAAAATTCTATCGCCAGCGCCGGGAATGGCGATCCTTGCAGCGGAACTCTTGAAGGGAGCAATCAGGTATTCGGTGCACTCTACTTTGCCCCCGAAATTTCCGGCGACCCTTTCCCCCGAATGATAAGTCCAGCCTTGAATCATTCTCATCACTTGAGCCGGATTCCCATAAACCGCAATCGTATCAGGATCGAACCCGACCTTCATCAAAGGACCCATTGCTATGGCCTTATACTCTTCATTTTGCAGGAAATTCATCGACTGGGTTTCGGTAGTGCTTGCCTCCTGATTACGGGAGAAGGTCACGTTGCAGAACAGCTTTCCCAAAGTATTCTTCTGGTTGGATGCGCGGGTAAAACCAAAAGCGATCATGGCTGGGACACAGACTAGGTCTTCTTTGGTAAGCGCCATGGTCCACTGGTAGATACGTGCCATGGTGACTGCCTGGCAGATCGTGATCCGCTTTCCCAGGAACTTCGACGGCTGCTTGGCCCCATTAGGGATGTCGTCGCTATCTTTGAGGAATTTAATCGCGATGGGTTGCGTCTTGAGTCTGATGTGGTTGCTCAGGAGTTCACTAGCCTGTGCTCTGTCCATTTCTCCGCTCCTTTTCATTTTCTGACAATCGGTCTTTTATAGACTAATTCTAAAGGCACGACTAATAGCAAGAATTCATGATGTCTTTAAGCGCCTCCAGATTCACATCCTGCATGGCTAAAGGGCCTTTCCCCAATACCGCAAAGTGGTCCTCGAAAGATGGGCGATCATTCTGATAAATTACACCTATTGGAATGCGTTCTCCGAACTCCTGAGAAACTGAGATGGCCTCAGCCCAGTCGAATGGATTGTAGTCAGGAGGTAGTTCGTAGCAGCGCTGATTGTACCACCCAAAGGTGTTCACTTTGTTGAAGGATACGCAGGGCTGAAGCACGTCTATGAGCGAGAAACCCTTGTGACCGATCCCTTTCTGGATCAACCCTGACAAATGATCAATACGGCCCGAAAATCCTCTTGCCACAAATCCTGCTTTCATGGTGACTGCCACAGCAATCGGATTGAATGGAGAAGAAACAACACCTGTCGGCTGGGTCTTGGTGACAAAACCTTGCATTGACGTGGGGCTGGACTGTCCCTTTGTCAGGCCATACACCTGATTGTCATGAACTATCATAGTAATATCAATATTCCGGCGGATAGCAGCGAGGAAATGATTGCCCCCTTCACCGTACAAACATCCCTCTCCGCTTTCCACAATTACGTTAAGGCTAGTGTTGGACAATTTGGCCCCAGTGGCCACGGGCAAGGCTCGACCATGCAGGCCGTTGAAAACGTGTGCCTTCAAATAGTGTGGAGCTTTTGCCGCCTGCCCGATCCCGGATACGAACAAGACCTGAGAAGGCTCCAGTTCCAGTGACACAAGCGCATTCTTTACTGCGACCAGAATGGAATGGTTTCCACAGCCGGGACACCAGGCGGTCTCGTAATTTCCGTAGTCCTCGATAGCTACCATGTCATATCATTTCCTCAAGATACCTCGAGTTCTCGTAAAATAAACTCAGGTGTAATGGGCAATCCGTCATATCGAAGTACTCGGCTTTCGATGCTAAATCCTGTTTCCCTGTGGATTAATCGAGCCAATTGACCGGTTGCATTACTCTCTACGCACACCACCCGGCAGGCAGCCTCCAAAGGTTTCAGCAGCAGCTCCGGAACAAGGGGCCAGACCTGCGACAGGTGCAGCGTTGCAACGTTGGCCCCCTGGGCCGGCAATCTGGATGCTGCTTCCAGGACGGCCCCTTTGGTAGAACCCCAGCAAACAAGCATGAGATCAGCTTGATCATCTCCCGTGAGTTCCGGAGGCACGACCTGTTTCCTGATAACTTCCAGTTTTCTGAGCCGTTTCTCTACCATAATCTTTCTAACGGCAAGATCTTCCGTCAAATGTCCGTCTTCTGAGTGTTCGTCGCTGTCAGCGACGACAAGCTGCTCTGATCTCCGTGCCTGGACGCAGCCGCTTGAAATGCCCGGGAAAAGTCTTGGAGACACACCACTGTCCGTAATGGCATAGGTCTTATATATGCCTTCCGGTATAACTGAAGCGGTACAAGTATTAACCTGCGACAATTCTTCAAGTTTGAACGGATCTACGGAGCGGTAGGAATCCGCCAGAAATTGATCTGTGAGGAGAAATACAGGGCCGTGGGAATCTTCGGCAATTTCAAAGGCTTTGCGGGTGAGATGAAAACAATCCTCCACAGTTCCAGGAGCAAAAATGGCCCTTGGGAATTCGCCGTGACCTGCATGCAGGACGAATTCCAGGTCGCCTTGTTCTGTACGGGTAGGCAAGCCCGTTGATGGTCCCGGCCGTTGAGAAACAACTATTACCACAGGTGTTTCGGTCATTCCGGCAAGGCTTACCGCTTCGGTCATCAGGGCGAAACCGCCCCCTGACGTGGCCACCATGCTAGGCGCTCCTGCAAAAGAAGCCCCTATGGCCATGTTGATGGCTGCTATCTCGTCTTCTGCCTGTTCGACGATGAGTCCCATTCTTTCAGCACATACGGCAAGATTAACTGCGATGGATGTTGCAGGTGTCATAGGGTAAAATGCGAAGAATTTCAAACCGGCAGACATGGCTCCCAAGGCGATGGCTTCATTGCCGTCCATGGCAAGGTGTGGTCTCGAAATCCGGACGGGGGGCAATTTGCGGACAGCCTCAGGGTGGGCGGACATCCATCCGAAACCTTTGGCCAAGGCAATTCGGTTATTGTCGATCAAGGTCTTGTCATGTTGGCCAAAAAAGTCATCCAACGTGCGGCCAATGCATTCCTGCCCGATGCCCAGCAAACCACCAATGACTCCCAGAGCCGCTACATTATAGAATTTTCCGGACCCCAGTTTCCTTAAGGGAACTTGCAAACGCGAGCCACCAGATATTTTCGAGGCTTCGTCCACTATAATAATGCCCTCTGGAGAGAGTTCCTTTTCATGTAAGAGAACCGTCTCTTCATCGAGAGCTACAAGCACTTCTATCCGTTCTTTGGGAGCGCGGATTTCTTCATGAGACACACGGATAGTGTAGGTATTGTGGCCAGCGCGGATTCTCGACTGGTAGCTTTGTGTGACAACAATTGAATAGCCTTCACGGACGAGGGCTTTGGCCAAGATTTGGCCGAGAGTTACTAATCCCTGTCCAGCTTCTCCTCCGATAACAAGGTTTATTGAGTTGTCAATCATGTGACCTCTGCCTTTACTCGGGAAAAGCTAAAACGCATTACACACAAGAAAGGTCCAACTGAAAACTTCGACAGTGGCCTCCAAGCATACCAGGTCAACAATCCCGAGTAATTTGCTCTTTCTCCCTCGAGCTACACTTCGCATCCCAGGGCGAATCCATCGTCTATGGCTTCTCCGATGCGGCCGCATTTCTTGGCATCGCCGATGACTCGGATTGCCACACCCGAGCTTTCCAGCAGTTGAGCAAGGGAATTCTCCGGTCGTGAACCCATGGCCAGAACTACCGAGTCCGCCTCCAGCGTGACATCGTTACCTTTGGAATCAGTGTAGACAATATGGTCGGTCGAAATATCCTTCATTTTCGCTTCAGTGATCAGTTTGACTCCTCGCATTTCCAATTCTTTGAGCAACACCCAGCGGGTGGACGGCCCAACGTCTTGAGCCATACGTCGGACCATTTCGATTACCGTGACCTTTTTGACTCCTTTGAGCATGAGTTCCCTGAGGACGTCCGGGGATTCGGCTTCGTGCAGAGTCAGGAAATAGAGTTGTTCAGAGGAGATTGTCCCTTTAGATGCGAGAAAAATGGCGGTTTCCAGGCCGACCGAGCCACCACCTACCACAACCACATTCGAGCCGGTCTGGACATTGCCCTTCAATACATCCCATGCCTGAAACACGTTGGGCGCCTCCGCGGCCTCTATGGGAGGCTTGAATGGTGCAGCACCTGTGGCCACTATTACCATGTCCGGATGTTCCTCTTTCACTAAAGCAGGAGTCACTTCAACTCCGGTTCGAATTTCCACCCCTTGCCTTGGTAGCACTGCCCGGTAATAGTCCAATATATAATGAAAATCAGGCTTGTGTGTCGCTTGAGCAGACCAGGGAACCTGACCGCCGATGTGGGGTTCCTTGTCAACAAGGATGACCTCATGACCTCTCCGTGTCGCAGTGAGGGCAAATTCACAGCCCGCAGGACCTGCTCCAGCCACAAGGATCTTTTTCTTGCCGACTGCTGGAGTGAAAGCTGTTTCCGCCTCTTTACCGGCTCTGGGATTCACAATACACCCCACAGGCATAAGCTGAAATACGTGGTCGAAACATCGCTGATTACATGCCACACACCGTCGAATTTCATCGTGTTTCCCCTCTCGGGTTTTGTTGACGAATTCCGGATCAGCAATGAGTCCTCGGGCCACTCCGACCAGGTCGGCCACCCCTTCTTTCAGCACTTCTTCTGCGACGAAAGGGTCGTTGATTCTGTTACAGCCTACAACTGGAATCCCGACAGCCTTCTTAATCCCTCCGGCTAGATACACATATCCAGCTTGAGGAAGATCCATGGTTATTTGTGGAACGCGACTCTCATGCCACCCTCCGGTAACATTGATGCAGTCAGCTCCGGCCCTTTCGCAAGCGGCTGCAAAAATTCTGGCTTCACGGTTTGTGTGGCTGCCCGGCACGAAATCATTCCCGGCTACTCGGACGATTACTGCCAGGTCAGGGCCGGCTTGTTCTCGGACTCGTTCTATGGTCTCCAAACCGAAGCGCATGCGGTTTTCCAAAGGGCCGCCGTACTCGTCCTCGCGCTTGTTCGTCTTGCTGGACAAGAACTGGCAAATCAAATAACCGGCGGAGGCGAGAACCTCCACAGCGTCAAACCCTGCTTCCTTTGCTCTTCGAGTGGCTTGAACGAAATCCTCCTGGACGCGTTCAATGTCTTCCATAGCCATAGGGGTAGTTTTTTGACGTGTGAAGTAGCTGACAAATTCAGAAGGAGCCAGGATAGGTAGCCCCCGGAGACCGCAAAAAGAATAAGCGCCGGCCATATAAAGTTGAATGGCTACCTTGCCGCCCTCACAATGGATCGCTTCAGCAAATCTTTTCAAGCCGGGGATGCTCCGGTCATCTTTTATGGAAAGGAAAAAATCCAGGCCACATGCCTGATCGTTGATTTCGGCGCCACCCACAATGATCAAGCCCACACCTCCACGGGCCCTTGCGCGGTAAAAGTTGATAAATTGGTCGCTAACCTCGCCATTGGGCGTGTAGTTAAGGTGCATTGCGGTCATGACGACTCTGTTGGAAACAGACATGGAGCCTATGGATATGGGTTCGAACAATCTCTTAAACACTTCAACCTCCTGGTGCAATTCTCTCTTTATGGGGCCTTAGCCGATCTCTCTGAAGCTTTGTGCCGCGTGATGTCAGTGGCCGGATGACGTTAAGCGCCTTTGAATTGGCCCCGGCGCTTCTGCAAGTAAGCCGACATAGCTTCCAAAAGATCTTCGGAAGGCATAATCATGCTGGATCTGGCGGCATTGTAGTCCATAGCTTTGACTGCAGGCATGACATCGTTGAAAAGGAACACGTCTTTTGCTCCCTGTACGGCCAGCGGGGGATTGGCCGCTATTTCATGGGCCATTTCCAAAGCCTTAAGATCCAAAGTGTCCTTGTCAGGATACACGTGGTTTACCAAGTTGATGGAACGAGCGCACTCGGCCTCGAAAGTATGGCCTCTGAAAGCAATTTCTCGGGCGTGGCCCTGTCCGACGACTTTGGGCAAACGCTGCAGGCCACCCACGTCGGTTATGATTGCAAGCTTCGCTTCGGGTAGAGCAAAAACAACATCTGAGGAGCAAAGGCGAATATCACAGCAGAGCACCAGTTCGAGACCCGCACCCAGACAGTGACCGTGAATGACGGCTATAGTGGGTGTTGAAAGATTTTCCAGGTTATTATGGATTTGCAGAAGGCGCTTTAGCAACTGGTAGAACCGCATCTTCTGTGAAGCATTGGGCTCACCGGTTATCATCGGAATAATGTCGTTTTCCGGGCTCAGGTCAAGGCCGGCGCAAAATGACTTCCCAGCTCCACAGAGTAAAACTACTCGTGATTCTTTATCTTCCCGAGCCAGACTGATAGCCCTGTCCAATTCCTCCCAGACTGCCACGTTCAACGCATTTCTTTTTTCAGGCCTGTTGAGAGTTATAAATCCAACATTACCTTCTCTGTGAAAGGTTACACTGTTCTGCTTCGATTCTTCCTTATGCATTTTGACTTTGTCCTCCGTTGTTTCCTGGAAAAAAGTTCTATCTATGAGCTTTCATACAGGTGAACCAAAAGACTGGTAGCAGTTTCAGAACTGCTTGGATTTACCATGCCCATCCCATCAAGTTCGGGGAGCATATATTCCCCCGGTGGGAGAGGGAAGGGTGAGGGATACGTTTTGGATTCTGAAACAATCTCTCTGTCGGCCTGAGATGGCGGATGTACTAAGAGTCTGATCCGCCATCGTAAAAGCTTCCATGCACGAGCGGAGTGACGGAAGATTGCAGGGACTTGGAAAGAGTCTCCTTGGCCAGTGCCGACTTGACCCTGAGGTCCAGGACATGGTGTTCCAGTGACGGTATACGTCGGGAGCCAGGTCGGGCTGCCTTGAGACATTGCAGGAGAGTTTCCTGAAACTCCTGATCAGGTATCTCCGGCATCGTATCCATAAGCTTCATTGCCCGTTCGGGTTCACCCATATTCAGAAGACACCTGACACTCTTGAGTATACTTGAGGGCACATCTGCTGCCAGGGCTTCGTAGTATTCGAGTGCCCAAGAATACTTACCGCATCCCACAAGAGTTTCGGCAAACGCGTTCAAGGCAGTAAGCTTACCTTGGATCATTTTGGCGAGTCGCCGGATGTCCTCACGCTTTCCAAGCTTTGCAAGCCTGTGAACGAGGGTCAAAAAATGGCTGGGTGTCTTCAACAACACTTGAGGATCAGAGTCCCGAAGGGCCAAATAGTACAGTATTTCGTTTTGATCTCTCAACAAGTCGAGATCCTGAAAGTCGTAACGGTTTCTGTACCATGTATTCTTTAAGTCTTGAAGCGTAAATATTTCCACACAGTTAAAGACTTTGTGGATTCTCGCATGCACTTCGACTTGCTTTCCCCGCAGTTCCGATTGGCTATAATCATCCGGGAAAATGAAGCCGAACTGTATGCTCATTCCCTGGCACGCCCCAACAAAACCTCGCTCAAAATCCGGAAGCAACGACCCGCGTCCCAGGAGCACATCCCAGTATTTGCCGGATATTCCGGTAAAAGGTAATCCATCGATGTAACTGCGAGAATCAAAAATTACCCTGTCTTCGGGGCCGGCTGGTTCTCGGGTTTCTTTGAAGAAAGTCAGTGCGGAGATGATCTCTTCCACAGGAGAACGTTTTTCCAGCGGCAGTCTTTCATAACCGTCAAGAAACTGTTCCATCAGGCTGAATTCTTCTATGGCCGCGCAAGTCAAGGCACCATAGGCATAAAAGGCAGGCTCATCTTCCAGGTCCTGTCGATTTCCAAGCAGGAAGTCTAGTAATTCAAAAGTACGCTGTTTGTAGTAAACGTCCGTTTCCATTTGTTCGTTCGCCAAAGCCCACAAGTTGCGTACCTTTGCGATCTCTGCCTTGGACATTTCCGCTGTTTCATATCGGTCGCCAATGGATAAATAGTCTGGACGATAACCGGGAAAAGGCTTGATGCCGAAAAGTTCCGGGGTCTTATCGTAAACTGACCCGAAGTAGACTTGCATTTGTTGGGAGCCAGAGTTCGACTGTATTGGAACTCCTGAGGAGCGTACAAATTCCATTGTTTGCCTGGCATCTTCAATGGTTTCACCAGGAAGTCCGAATATGGAAAAAAGTTCGGTCTCCATTCCCAGGGATTGCGCTACTCGGAGGTTTTGTCGTAACTGTTCAAGCTCTATGCCCTTGTTAGCTTTTTTCAGGACTCCTGGGCTGCCTGATTCCAGACCGAAGGCGATGGTATCGGCTCCCGCCTGTTTCAGATCTTTTAACATGGATGCGTCCACAAGGTCAGTTCGACTCTGACACCAGAATGGTGTGGAGATGCCTCTCCTCGCTTTTTCTTCCAAAAGCCTTTTCGTTCTGTTTCTGTCCTGGGTGAAGTTTGGATCGGCAAACCAGAATCGCTCGATGCCTTGGGCGACAAGAAACTCCATTTCTGCCAAAACCCGCTCGATGGAGTGGAAACGGACTTTCCCACCGCATAGAAGGGGAGTAACACAGAACCTACAGACATGACGGCATCCCCGCGAAGAAAGTAAAATCGCGGTATTTTTCCCCTCAAGGTTCAAGACGTTGCCCAAATAGGGCGAAGGGTAGGCATCCAGATTTTCCGGTGCATCAGGCCCATGACCAGTGTCTACAACGCGTCCGTCGCATCGGCATGTAATTCCCTCAACACTTGCGACATCTTCTCCGCGGTCCAATATTTCCGCCAAACGCCTGATTACCAACTCCCCTTCTCCGCGGACGAGGATGTCAACGTCTTCGAGTTCTTCCAGTGCCCTCGACGGCATGGCAAATGCCTGAGGTCCCCCTAGCGCCAAGTGAATCGACCTGTGCCTGGACTTAATATATCGGCCAAGAAAACGGATGCGGTTCATAGTGCTTTGATAAGCGGTAAAACCAATCACCTGGGGATTCAATCGGCGGATCCATTTTTCGAGATTCCTCAGGGTCAATGGTCGATCCCGAAGATCGTCTAGAATTACACCGTCGGAACCGTGGGCTTTGATACCAGCCAAGATGTATCCCATGGAAATGGGGATACTCTCCGAGGATTCATACCCCACGTCGTGATTGATATTGATAAAGAGAAAAGCCGCCACAGCCAGTCCTTGTTTGAGATCAGCCCCAACCCATAAAGTTATCATTAAATGAAGCCGATTAACAACCTTATGTTGCTTGTGTACGATCTGGACTGATATAATATTTTTGAAACCGCCACTCAGGAAACAATCGATCTCTATGAAGAAGATAAAGAGTCCCTGGTACGGTGTTGTCTGGATATTCGTCTGGACCATTGCCCTGATATGGTTCATTGCTTCAGGAATGTTCGATCAGAGGGAAAGCGTCGGGTTGGTTATCGTATGGATCGTCCTGGTGGGAGTGACTCTGTATGTGTTACTGCAGAACTTCAGGCTGAAGGCCAAACAAACTCAGGGTCGTCTCGCACCTTCCATGGTCTCCCCCTCTCTGAATTCCCCATGCCCCTGTGGATCCGGAAAGAAATACAAACGGTGTTGCAAAAAAACGGCTGAACCTTGAGAGGTCAAGGCAGACCTGTTCTCGAATGTCAATAATCCTGAAGCCACTTCCCACAACTCTCAACTAACGTTCGGGCCGCATCTATTCCCTTAATGGCATCATCTTTTGAATATATCTGGCCTGGAGTAAGATCAGGCAGACCGTTAGGATAGCGTGTAGGAACGTAGAATTTGTCGAGTAATGCGGCTTTCTCAACCCAGTCTTCGAATTCGGCGATCTCGGCGTTCCGAGGAAATTCCATGATGAGACGCTTCACCGAATGCCCCCAAGGATCCGCATCCACCAGATACCAGAGAGATTTGACGGCTTTTTCACCTGCCTGTTGAGCGAGAAAGCACGCCTGGGCGTAAATTTGCACCTTGAAAAGTGCTTCTGCTGCACCCAGATCTTCCTCAGCCGTCAACAGCCATCGTTGTGCCTGATACTGGTTGCCGCTCCGACTCATAGATTACAATCCCTTCTTCCAAAGCCTTCTTTATGAAAGAATGATGAATCATCCCGGCAAATTCTTCCGGGGTGTAGATCAAAAGGTCCACGTCCCGTCCGTGTACAACTTCCGTAATGTCACTCAGAATCCCATCGTAACGATCAAGGTATCGCTTATCCGTAACCTGAATAACAAGGAGGTCCAGATCGCTTTTCCGTGAAGGTTCTCTCCGTGCTAGGGAGCCGAATACGATAGCCTTTTGAATCTGGTATTTCTCAAGGATCGGTTTTAATCTAGGAACTATCTTGTCGAGACCTTCCGGTTCCATGTAGGCCTCCTAAAACCAAGTTTCCCTCAAAGAAGTAGCCGTGGACTAAGATTTTTCACGGTTTAAAGGCAACGTCGTATAAAATTCATCTCATCAACAAAAACTATTGCGGAGCTGCCTCTGCCCAAATCTCTCCCCATCGCACTTCCTGACGCGTGAGCATCAAGTGAGCCGCCTGTATCTCAGAAGCAAAACTCTCCAACGTATATTCAGTGTAGTGTGTGGGATCAAGCCGATAGTCCATGCCTAACTCTTCTTTTAAGGGCACTCGCCAATCTCGCTCAAAAAGAGGAACCCTAATGAGAATTCTCTTGGGTTGGACTGCACGGACAAGCCGTCGAAGAAATACGGGCCGGTCTTCCAGGTGTTCAAGAACATTTGACAATATTACCACGTCAAAAGGGTCTTCGAAGGAAACTTTCAGCACATCGCCAACGATGTACGCGACATTGGGGTGCTGGTATCTTGCTTGAGCAACCGCTATATTATCAGGATTCAGATCTATACCGTACACGTTCGCTCCGGATTTTTCTGCAAGGTCGTAAGCAAGAAACCCAATCCCGCAGCCAACATCGAGCACCCGTTCTCCCTGATTAGTTCTGGCAGTGAAAAAATCGTGATAACGCGTGTGCCGGTGCTTGGTGTGAACGCCGCCTCCGTAGGCCACTGACAGTCGGCCTTGGAGTTCGTAGAGACAAGCGTCCATGGCAAAGAGGAATCTTAGTCCCGCGGCAGGGGGCATGGACTCAACGTGCTTACCAATGATATCCACCAGCAAATCGAGTATGTCTCCATCAGTCGTTTCAGAGAATTTGTCGCGCAGCCGGTCAAGGTTCTTGGTGTCCATCAACGTCTACTCAACTCATTTAGCATTGAGAGTTCCAGGGATCCAATTCTCTCAAGGGAGTAGTGGGCTACAACGTGTTCCCTAGCTTTCCTGCCCATCTCCGTACAGAGGCCGGGATTGGCGAGGAGATGATGGATAGCATTACGGAGACTCAACGCATCAGGACGGCAAAGATAGCCGGACTCGCCGTGGCGTATAATTTCCCGTATCCCCGGCGAGTCGGCTCCTATCACTGGCGTGCCGCACGACATGGCCTCGATGAGTGCTTTCGGGTGACCCTCGTAAAAAGAAGGTAACACAAACAACGCACATCGGTTGAGATATTCCGGCAGCTTGGAATTTGGCACGTTGCCTTCCCATGTCAACCTGTCTCGCAGGGAGCCATATTCTCGCTCAAGCTCGTTCCGAAGATGACCTTGCCCAATAAGTACCAGCTTCACTCTTTTCAGGGGAATAATTGCCTCGAATAAAGACCGCAAGTTTTTCTCAGGAGCAACTCTGCCGACAAAGAGCAAGGTGTACGGATCGCGCGCGACCTGGTACGGGCGGAATGTATGCTCATCAACATAGTTGGCTATTACAAACGTCTTGGATGATGCACCGGGAATCCTCTTTTCGACATCCATCCGCATAGAATTGGTTGTCACGACCAACCGTTGGGCCTCTGAGAAGACTTTTCTTTCAACCCGGAGAGCTTCCCTGGCTTGAATAGAATCAGCGCCATGCTCCCTTGAGGCATTGTACGACCACATGTAGCCACAGCGTGCCACAAGGGGTCTGCCGATCAAGCGGGAGGTCCAGAGAGCCGCTTCCGAACCGTAAGTTTGATTTGTCTTTATGACGCTCACATTCTTCAGGGCCTTGCCGTGCCTGAAGACAATCTGGCTTTCATACGATTCTAAAGGCAGTCTTTTCTCGTTGCACAGGATCTCTATTCCACTCAATTGCCTGGAATAGCTCAGATCATTTCCGTCTCCGTAGGTTACAAAGCTGATTCGGTAACCCCGGTTGACAAGATAATCGTAGATAGCCAGCTCTCTCTGCAAAGATCCGATGATGTCCCAAGTTTGTAAAGAGACTCCCCGAGTAAAGAACAATACCAAATGAGGCCTCATCCGATGGCCTCTCTAATGAGCGTGAGATATTTTTCCGTCACGACGTTAAAACTGGAAACAGCGATCAACCGTTGAAAAGATTCATGTGCATCCACAAGTTCTTCCAGCCGAGGGAGGATCTCTTCTTCGGAGTTGAACGGTAATCCCCCCAGTCCAGCCAACTCGGGATGCCCCCCACTATTGAAATAAAGTACTGGCAGACCACACGTCATTGCCTCGATAAGGGCGTTTGAGCAGGGATCATTTCGGCTGGCCGTAATGAAAATGTCGTGTTCTCTGAGGATTCGGGCCACATCTTCCGAAGGCACTGGGGGAATCTGTTTAATTCTATTGAATTTCTCCGAAGCATTTCCAACAAATGTGTATTCAAACCGATCCCAGTCCAGGTGATCTTCAATCCACCTGTAAACTGGTCCCCCCTTCCTAGGATTTCCAGACCAACTAGTAGTAATAAGTCTGATCTTGCGATTGGTTTCAAATGGGATGCGGCCTCTGGCGTGGAAAATATTCGGGTCAACTGCGTTGTGAACTACCACGGGCGCGACTGGACTGTAACCCATTTCAACTATACGTTGGTACGTCCACGCTGATTGAAGGACAGTTGAGGAAGCGAACTGAGAATTGAGCTTGAAACAGAGTTCATCCTTCTCCCTGTCAAAACCTCGTACAAGATGTATGGGGCCGTCGATTCTGTGAACAACTTTCATCGGTCGATCTTTGACCAACTTTAGGAACAGGTCCACGTCGAAATGGATTGAATTGACTACGTATGCGTCTATATCTCCGCTTATTTCATTGTCTCGAATATTAATTCCCCGTTCAAGAAAGGCGTCTTTCAACGCCATCATGAACTGATTCCCGCCTCCATAGGGAGGTTTGAAAAATGTGTGCCAGAAACCGATGGTCAGAGGGAAATTCCCGGATTCAACCTTTTTCCCCGGAGTTGTCTTCTTGGTTTGCCGGTGGTGACTTGTGCTCTCAGGGAGTTCTCGGGGACCTCTATAAACAGGAATACGTTCAATATTTTGATATAAGTCTGCAAAGAGTGGGGTTTCAGATTGAGGCCGATGAGCACGATATACTTTGTTGAAATGAGGCTCTATGGTTGAGTTCAGGAAGCCTTCATTCATATCCTTTTGAATGATGCGTATCGCCTCACCCAGCGAAGAGAAAATTGCTGCCGGTTCGAGCACATCTGTCGCCAGTCCTACCGGCGTGCTAACTATTTTGCATTTCGCCGCAGCGGCTTCAAGTATGGAATGAGGGCCGGCCTCCCAACGACTGGAAACCACGTACAGGTCCATCAGGTTGTACAAGATGTTTAGCGTGCTTCGGGGCAAGGAATTAACCGCAATGTCATCATCCAGACTGGGCGATCCTATGTAGGTGAAAAGGAAATTTTCGTCTTTGAGTTTTTTGAGTAGCCAGTGCCGCCTCGGACCAGCCAGGATCACATGAACCTCGAGTTCTTTACTCCGAAGTCCCCGCAAAATCTCGAAAAACAGATCCGGCCCTTTGGCGAGTTTGGGAGTTCTCAGGCCTTTGCCTTCGGTATCCCTGTGGAAATTACCTATGAGGTAGGCGTCGTTAGGAATATTCCATTGCCGTCTGAATTCTACAAGTTCCTTGTCATCTGATGGCAATCGTCTGAAGGTATCCACCGAGATCGCGTATGGTATCAGACAGTTGGATATTCCCAAACTGTTCAATTCATGAGCCCCTTCGGACGACCGCGTCACCCACATTCCCACTATGGAAAAGGCATGCCGGTGAGCAGGTACGGCGAGGTAGTGAAAAGGTTCATTTTGTACATGACAAATTATGCGTTTCCCGATTAATTTCTCTCTGGGAATCATCATGAGGCCTTCCCACCACATTGAGTGGACCACATCACATTGTGAGAGATCGCCAAAATCCACAAGATCAATGAGTGCTTGGCGGGTCAGCCTCAGGTCTTCGTCAATGGCCCAACCTATATCGTCCCCACCGGTAAGAAAAACACAGGGTCTTTTCACGGCTTAACTCCTATAATTCCGAAACCGGTGGTAAATCCTGTTGGTTGGGAGGTCTGTCCTTGCATGTTCGAAATATCCAACTCCAGTGCCTTGTGCTTGCACTCATAAACGATGCGTTCGAGAACTCCGAGCCAAAAAGCCATCCGGCTATCCCAAGAGGCAGTCTTTGCAAATACAAAGCATCGAATCATCTCGGCCAGTACACTCCAAAAACCTCCCTGGGATTCGATTATCACGTTCTTGAATCCCACTCCTCCAAGGATTTGGGACCAGTAATAGTCAGTATAACGACCAAAGTCGGTCGGATCTCCATGAATTCGAGTCATGAACGGAACGCAAATTAGGACCAATCCATCCTTCCGAAGAACGCGGAAAATTTCTACGAGAACCTGTATCGGGTCTAACACATGTTCGAGAAGTTCTGAACACACGACTACATCAAATGTGGCTTCCTTGAAAGGGACATGTTCGGCCATTGCTTTAACGTGAGGTCTTTTCGCCACGGAAAGATTGGCATAAACTACATCCAACTCGAAGGATTCTATATCGAACAATCCTCGTTTACCAATGCGATTTCCTCCTAGATCCAACACCAGTGACCTTGCTTCGAGTTTTGAAACGTGCTTGAAATGAAATTCGTCCACGTATTGTCTTCTCAGTGAATACGAAATTTCTCCAGAACCAATTTTGGGTCTTCGATTCATTTGTCAGGGTCCGACTATAACCTGTGCGAGTCAATAGCCTGCAAAGAAGCCGGTTCGACAAGAAAGCTCAGGCATACAAATTTGAGAGGACCACACGAATCCATTGTTGCACATCGGTGCCCTTGGTGTTCTCCCCACAGGACTTTCTTACGCCTCGACCAAGATGAACAAAGAATACGTCCCCCTCATCATCAAATGACCGATCAACGTGAAGGTCTCTCCAGGGGGACGAAAGCGGAATGTTGTTGATTAACTCCGGGTTCCACAAGGTGTTTGAGCACGCAAATACTTGATAGCCACCCTTGCGTAACTCGACAGTAACTCTGTCTCCCACGTCCAAGTCTGGAAGATCGGGGAAAAAATCTAAGTTACACTTTCTGAATATTTGAAAGTCTACCATGAAACCCAAAACGTGGAGGACGCCTTCCGGGTTGCGGACTCTATCCATTCTAACGCCCGCAGCAGCAACTCCCCTATTATTTAGTCTTTTCTCGTTCGGATCGGCTGTCAACTTTGACCGTAGAAAAGAAAGCCAACCAGATTTGCATGGCACAGCATCCATGTGAAGAAGCATGAGCAAACGCGAGTCCGGGTCTATTACTCTTACGGCTAATTCCAGTCCAATAGCGTTTGCATAACTTCCCCAGTCTAGCTGGTTAAGACAGTCATTTGGCAGCCGGTTTGCCTCAGTCACCGTGGGCGGTAGCGGTTCTGTCCGATTAAGAATCAGGTTGACGTCCGGCCACGCCTCCAGCCATGTCAGATTCTCTCGCGGAGAATTGTTGTCCACGACCCACATCTCATGGGGCTCCGCGGTGAAGCGCCGAACAGCCATCAAAGATGTCTTCAAAAGCTCGACTGCTGACTGGGTGTGCAAGTGGGAAATCATGACCAGGCGAGGTGAAACCGGCGGCAGCTCTACTCTTCGGCTAACGTCCAAGTCATAAAGTCTTCCATCCAACCGTATGGTCCGACTGAATTTTGAACCAGGTTGCACGTCACTGTCCGTCATGTCATTTGATCCCTTTCAACGGACGCAACGATGCCATCCCCAGTTCCATCCCTTGCTGCCATACCGCAGGGAAGTAAGTGGGTCTTCACCAAAGCATTGTCTCGGTCTGATATCATTCCCTGATCCCAACACCTTGCGAAGACTCCTCGGCACTGTTCCACGGAGCCAGTTCCCATCTACATTTACCGGTCACGATTCCTCTGGCACGCTGTGATCCCACAACGGCAAAACTCACTATTCCGGCTATTCGTTCCAGGGTTTCGTACGATGCCACATCTCTGGCAGCAAAATGTCCTTCATAGGCTCCGTTAGCCAGATGATTCTGAGGATACCAGACGCGTAACACGTATCGATCACCGTCCCCGAGGACTGACAAACCATCTTCTTCGGAAACATTCCATTTGCACAATATCCCTGCCGCGTTCACAAGTCCCATTGAAAACATCGGTTTTTGTACTTGCCGGTTTAGCTGGAGATCAACTTCGATTCCGAAGGGGACGCCCGAAGGAACCTCGGTTAAAGATTCCCCATCCTTCGTATAGACCCGGGCACTGAAAATGTTGACTTCTTCTGAGGATATGCGAGCCCTGACCCGGTGCTCCAACCGTTGCTGCTCAGATCGGAATACCAGGGTTTCGTATGCGCTGATTGCCTCGAGAGAAGACCCTGCAGCCACCAATCGGCCCTCTTCCAACACGACCCCTGTCTTGGCCACAAACTGAAGCGAGTCAAGGCTATGGCTCACCAGCAAGACTGTTGCGCCACTCTCTCTCATTTGTTTGACTCGGGCCATACTCTTGTTCTGGAATTTGAGGTCACCGACAGCAAATGTTTCATCAATAAGGATGACGTCACTGTCAACATTGATAGCAACCCCGAATCCAAGCCTACCCAACATCCCGCTGGAATACATCCTCACGGGTCGATCGAACCATTCCCCCAACTCAGTGAATTCTTCGATTTCAGGCAACTTGTATTCTATCTCGAGCCTCGAAAAACCCATGACTGCTCCAAGTAGGCGGACATTTTCCCTACCGGTGAGTTCCATGTTCAAGCCGGCGTTCAGTTCGATCATTGGGAAAATGCGTCCGTAGACCTCCACACGCCCACTAGTAGGGGTGGTAACTCCTGCAAGCACCTTGAGCAAAGTGCTCTTGCCGGCTCCGTTACGACCTACGATCGCAACGGTTTCGCCTTTATTGACTTCAAGATTGATGTCTCTGAGGGCCCATGGGCCATTGTCTCGAGATTTTTTGAGGCCTGTCGCTCGTGTAGCTAGTTTGAACGTCCTACGTACGATGTCCGGCACAGGCAGTCCGTAGCGTTTCCACAGCCCCTGAATTCGAATAGCTACGTCCTTCGACACTAACACCTCACAGCACGTCGGCAAAGTAGGCGGAAAGTTTGCGGAATAAAGGCCAAGATATAGCTAATAAGACCGTTGTGACAAGAACTGCAGAAGCCATTGGTTCCCATGCCGGGGCAGACGATTTTAAGAGAACGCTGCGAAATCCTTCGATCACCCCGACCATGGGATTGAGCATATACAGCGACTGCCATTTTTCCGGGACGGTACTCAGAGGATAGATGACGGGTGTGACAAACAGCCAAGCTTGGGTGAGAAAGGGCGTGGCAAAGATGAAGTCCTTTCTGAACGTACCTAGGCCTGCCAGCAGTATTCCTACGGCGAAAGCCGTTGCAGCCATCAGAACAATCAGGACAGGCAACCACAAAAGGACCCATCCTATCTGCACTTTGAACCACACCATCATCGCAGCCAACAGGATGGAGGACATTGCAAAATCAAACAAGGTTGCAGCTACAGCGGCCAAGGGGAAGACTTCTCGAGGCAGCGCAATCTTTTTGATCACATCGGCGTTGGTAATAATACTGGGCCCGCAGGCAGCCACCGAATTCGTAAAAAAAGTCCATGGGACGAGAGCTGAGTAACTAAACAGAAGGTAAGGAATGCCATCGCTGGGTATGTTCACGAAGCCCCTCAACATATTGAAGAGAAGCATGAGAATGAGGGGCTGAAGGAAAGCCCACCACATTCCAAGAGATGAGCGACGATATCGGCTGGTAACGTCTCTTACCACCAGTGCAGAAAGCAAGGCGACAAATTTTGAAGCCCGCCCCCGTGTGTCTGAAGCATTGATATAAACGCCTCGGCTGAAAAAACCCGGTTCACTCAACGCATAATCTCCTGAAATCCCTGCCTCACAAAATCAAGGACCCAAATCAAAACCAAAACGAGTCCTGCAATTATAATAATCATTTTGAACCAATCGATGGTATCCGCCTCTTAGCGAACTGGAGCCGAAAGTCTTGGAACTAATTCGTGGCGACCGTGCGGATTCTCCGAAAACTTCGTGTCATTTGTCAAGGGCTTGATGATGAGCATCGGGTACAGGCTGTGGAAATTATTCAGGGGGGATTCGGCTCAGGATGCTTGAGAAGAATTCCTGCATAGAGCTAACCAAGAAGGCAGCACTGATAACATTACTGCAGTGCTGGTCTGCAAAATCCCTTAATTCCAATTCAAGGCTTGCAACTGTCACTTTTTGGTCCCGGCTTGGTCAGTGATTCACGAGACACCGCCATCAAAGTGACAATGGATTTCGCCACAGCCACCTCGTGGTCGCCACGCGGGTTTCAAATCGGCCCCATTGAGCATGAACGGCCTTGAACCCGCAGAACTTGATGAATCCGCGCTCATAGTCTGTCTTAATGTAATTGATTCTTTTTT
Organism: Deltaproteobacteria bacterium; assembly: GCA_026388625.1. Taxonomy (GTDB): domain Bacteria; phylum Desulfobacterota; class Desulfomonilia; order Desulfomonilales; family Desulfomonilaceae; genus CAIXMD01. The sequence continues at coordinate 20,364 of JAPLJK010000051.1, forward strand.
CGGTGATTTCTCTACGACGCATGGTGCAATTTGTTGTGTAATTCGAGATTCACAGACTGATCATTTTGTTTGGAATTAAATGAGAAGTTCTGCTAGACTTACGGCTTATTCTCTGAATTGTCAATCAACAAGAACACGGAGAGAATCATGAGTTCAAAATACGTTTTCTCGTTTCATGAAGGGGATGGAAAGAATAAGAAGCTTCTGGGCGGCAAGGGAGCGGGTCTTTGCGAGATGACCCAAATAGGATTGAACGTGCCGCCGGGGTTCGTAATTAGCACCGAAGCGTGTCTCGCTTACCTGGATTCAGAAACAGGCGAGCTGCCGGAAGGGCTGATGGAAGAAGTCAAGGAACACATGAAAGCTCTGGAGAAAGCCACCGGAAAAACGTTTGGCGACCCTGCAAATCCGCTTCTGGTATCAGTTCGCTCCGGATCGGCTCTTTCCATGCCTGGTATGATGGATACTATCCTGAACCTGGGGCTTAATTCCCACACACTCGACGGTCTTGCGAAACAGACAGGAAACGAGCGTTTCGCCTACGATGCCAGGCGCCGGTTCATTCAGTTGTTCGGTAAGGTAGCGATGGGTATCCCTGATGAAGAATTCGATAAAGCGCTTCATGATATCAAAGTTAGATCAGGCGCAATGTCCGATGTGGATATGAGTGTGGAAGATCTTCGGGAGGTTTGCGAACTCTTTCGCCATGTCGTAGCTGAACAGCGATTGCAGCCATTTCCTGAAGACGTTTACGAACAACTGAAAATGGCCATTAAGTCGGTTTTCAGCTCTTGGTCTGGAAAGCGGGCTGTGGACTATCGTCGGGAGTTCAATATTACCCCCGACATGGCCAACGGGACAGCATGTAACCTTGTGGCCATGGTTTTCGGAAACATGGGAAACGACAGCGGTACCGGCGTAGGGTTTACCAGAGACCCCGCGACGGGTGAGAATGAGATGTTTGGAGAATACCTTGTCAACGCGCAGGGAGAGGACGTGGTAGCAGGAATTCGTACCCCCAAGCCCATCCAGGCCATGTCCAAGGAGATGCCGGATCTTTATCGTCAACTGGAGGAGTTGCGTGACAAACTTGAGAAACATTATATGGAAATTCAAGACTTTGAATTTACTATAGAAAAATGTACTCTGTACTGCCTTCAGACTCGTAACGGCAAGATGAACGCCGCTGCCATGGTACGTACCTCGGTCGAGATGGTCGAGGAAGGCTTGCTGACTAAGGAGAAAGCTCTTTTACGAATAAACCCGGATCATCTGGAACAGCTTTTGTATCCAGGGCTGGATCCCAATTTCAAGGGTGTCCCGGTTGCCCAGGGCCTCCCTGCTTCACCCGGTGCAGCTTCCGGAAAATGTGTATTTGATGCAGATCTCGCAGAAACGAAGGGTAGACAAGGGGAAAAAGTGATTCTCGTGCGGGAGGAAACCAAACCTGAAGACATTCACGGCTTCTTCGCGTCACAGGGAATTCTTACGAGCCGAGGAGGAAAGACATCTCACGCGGCGGTGGTAGCCAGAGGAATGGGTAAGCCTTGCGTTGCCGGCGCTGAAGGAATCTCAGTCGATATCGCACACAGGCTGGCCATGATGGGCGAAAAGGTGGTCCACGAGGGTGATATCATCACCATAGACGGGACTACCGGCAATGTCTACCTGGGGGAGATCCCCACCGTGGAGCCTGAATTCAGCTCTCAATTAAATACTCTTCTGGATTGGGCGGATGAGACGGCATCTTTGGGTGTAATGGCCAACGCCGACACTCCCGAGGATGCAGCCAAGGCCCGAGGGTTCGGAGCGGTCGGTATCGGCCTATGCCGGACTGAGCGCATGTTCAATGCCTCTGACCGCCTTCCCATAGTCGTTGATATGATACTTGCCGATACCCCCGAGGCCCGTCAAGCCGCGTTGGATCGTTTGCTGCCAATTCAGAGGTCGGATTTCAAGGGCATACTTAAGGCTATGTCTCCATATCCTGTGACTATCAGGCTCCTGGATCCGCCCATGCATGAATTCCTGCCATTTGAAAGCGAACTGGTTCAGCAACTAGATGACTTGAGGGCTCTAAGGCGTACAGCAGCAACTACTCGTAAGACACTGGACAGCCTTAAGCTGGTTGACCCACAGATTGTTGCCGGCTACCTGGAGAAATCGGAAGGCTTGCAAATACGGCTGGCAAATCTCGACGTAACTTGCGTCGATGAAACGATCAAGAAGAAGGAATTGATGCTTCAGAGAGCCAGGACTTTGCGAGAGATCAATCCAATGCTTGGGCATCGTGGGGTCCGATTGGGGATAACAAACCCTGAGATCTACAAGATGCAAATCAGGGCCATACTGGAGGCAACTGCTGAATGTGCAAAAGAGAATGTTGAAGTGCATGCGGAAATAATGGTACCTCAAGTTTGCGCAGAATCTGAATTGAAATGGGTCAAGTCATACGTGGACGAGGTGAAAGCTCAAGTGGAAGAGACCGAAGGGGTGGAACTCAAGTTCAAGTTTGGTACAATGATTGAAGTGGTACGGGCCTGTTTGACCGCAGGAGACTTGGCCAGAGTAGCGGAATTCTTCTCGTTCGGGACTAACGATCTGACTCAAGCCACTTTCTCTTTCAGCCGTGAAGATGCTGAGAACAAGTTTCTCCCATTTTACCAGGAAGCCGGAGTTGTTCCTGATAACCCATTCGAGTCTCTGGACGTGACCGGTGTTGGCAAGTTGATGAAAATGGCAATCGAAGACGGTCGAAAAACTCAACCGGGTCTAAAGATAGGGATATGTGGAGAACACGGTGGTCATCCGGCTTCTATCAGGTTCTGTCACCAGGCGGGATTGACCTATGTGTCATGCTCAGGCCCCAGGGTTCCCATAGCACGGTTGGCTGCTGCTCATGCAGCCCTCTGGCAGAGGAGTTACGACTACTAATTTTCAAGGGGTGGTCGCCATATAACATGAAAACCTGCAAGGTAACTTGCAGGTTTTCTTTGATGTTGGCCGACAGGCTCATAGGGTGCAAGCGAAATCATTGTTGTTCATCAGCGCGAGGATGGTGGATATCCTCACCCGTTTGTCGAACACAAGAGGCAGTATTTTCATGATAAACTTTGAGCGGTCCATGTTACCGGAGATCAGTAAAGTGGCCAGTCGAACGGCAAAAAGAAGGCGGTACACGAACTTCACCGGGTCGAATTCGTTGGAACGTTTCCAGAAGTCCCTGTCCCAGTAGTAGTTCAGCTTTCTCAATATCGAGTCAAAAGAATAGACTGATCTTACGACCTTCCTGTATCCCTGCAAGAGGTCCTCTGGAGACATCCGGGCAGGCAAAAAAACAACATGCTGCGTGTCATATTTACTCCAGTCTTTGTGCAGAATCCTTCCTTCTTCTTCAAGACGCTTGAACAACTTGGTTCCAGGGAAAGGAGTGAGGATATTGATCAACGGCATTAAGAGATTTGATTCTCGAATAAAATTTATTAGTTCATCAAATGTCGCTTGGGAATCAAAATCGTAACCCAGGATGAATGAGCTGTGAACCAATAGTCCATAAGATTGTATTTTTCTGATTGCTTCAATATATTTATATCGTTGATTAATTCCCTTGTGCATCATTGCAAGGTTCTCGTCGCAAATCGACTCAAAGCCGATAAAAACTGCCCCACAGCCACTGTCTCTCATTAATTCGAGTAGCTCAGCCTCCTGTGAAATGTTGATAGACGCCTGACACATCCAGTTGATCTTGTATGGCTGGAGAGCCAAGAACAATTGCTTGGCGAATGCCTTGTCGGCGATAATATTGTCGTCGGCAAAGAATATCGCATTTTTCTTCTTATATGTGGCATGAGAACTGTTGATACCCTGAATCTCCCGGATGACCTGCTCTATGGTTTTGCTTCTAATCCGCTGTCCGTCAAAGGCGTGCACAGAGCAGAATTCGCAATGGAATGGGCAACCTTTTGTGGTCTGAACAATATCCAAGAGGTATCGTTTTTTCGAAAGTGATGACCTATCAGTGATAGGAGCCGCCCCTAGATCGGCAAACCTGTGGGCTTTGTAAAGCCTCTTCAAATGACCATTTTCGGCATCCTGTAAGACCGTGTGCCACGTCTCTTCAGCCTCACCGATTACAACGCTATCGCAATGTGGAAGAGCATCTTCAGGACACATGGAAGGATGTATGCCGCCTAAGACCGTTTTTGCTCCTCTGGTCCGGTACGTCTCGGATATCGCATAGGCTCTCTGGGCAAACATCGTCCTCACGGTGATTCCTGCCAGATCTGCTTTCCAAGTATAATCTATATCTTCGATGTTTTCGTCGAAAACCCTAATCTCATGTTCTGGCGGGGTTAGTGATGTCAGGGTAGGGATAGCCAGGAGATATGAAATATGTTTTCTGGAAAGGAGAAATCTTGTACCAAACTTAAAATCGTAAAAACTCGTGTCAGATTCGGAGCTGTTCCTGGGAATTACTAAGGCTATTTTCATTCTTATTCCTGTAACTGGGGTCAGGTCTTGAAATATAAGCGAATCCCCGGTATTTTGAGTTTAGGACCGGACCGTTGAGAATTGCATACCATGAAGCCACGTATAACATCCCGGCCCAAGACAATGCACGAGAAAAGATTTTCTGCGACGATCAAGAACGGGAGGACTTGCTGAGCGTCCTGGGTTCCGTAGTCAGAAGATACAACGTGTTGTGTCACAGTGATTGCCGGATGAGGGGAGTGACCTCACGGAGTGGCCGGTCTGGACCTGATATTTCAAGACCCCATTCATTCGCGACGCCCATACGAAATACGGATACACCCTTAAACAGATCGGAGAGCACCTGGGAATCCACTATACGACTGTGAGCAAAGTGGCCTCAAAGAGCGAGAGAGAGAAACTGATATGTCAAGACCTGACCCCAATTTCCTCTTGACATAAAGTGCAAGTAGTGTTTAATGTTTCTCACGAGGTCCAGGCTAAACATCGAGGAATAGTCATGAGAGTTCACAAGATTATTATCGTTCTCTTCGTTGCTGCAGTGGTCTTGGCCGTGCCGCTGCACTGTGATTCGGCAGAGTGCATTCCTCGAATTTGCGTGCCTGACCGGCCAGTTCCTCCGGAAAGCGTTGGGCCGATTCCCATCCCGTTCGATATCCCTGTATGGCCGACAATTATAAGGACTGAATTCAATATCTTACCTTGGGTTACTTTTGGCAAAGCCTCAATCTGCCTGCCTGGTACCTGTAGATCCATAGACATACCAGCCCCTTGTCTCTCCTTGAAGCCCGTCCCATTCTGGTTTCCGTGGCTTCGACCTCTGGATGCTGAGTGCGTGCCGCCCGCGGGCTTTTCCATTCCCTGATGTTGATTAGACGTGACTCGCTCCTCTCTTGCTTCCAGCCTTGAAAAAATAAGAGATTTTTTGCAGTCGGACGCGGCTTTTCTGCTCTCAGTTCGGGTCAGAGAAGATTATCTGGAAAGATCTGTTCGACTCCTGGAAAAGGCGCAACAGCCAGGTGAGGTACTTTACGTAGGAATAGTCGGGGGAACCGGCGTAGGAAAATCGACACTTATTAACGCCTTGGCGAATGCAAAGATTTCTGATGTTTCCGATAAGCGGCCACAAACAAACCGAGCAGTTGTTTACCGTCACACAGATACCCCCAGGGGGCTTGAAGAGATCTCCGACATGTTTCGTGAGACCGACTCGGTACACCAAATCGATACCATCAGAAACTTGCTGCTTCTGGATCTTCCGGATTTTGACAGTTTTGAGGAACACAATCGCAAAACTGTTCTCAGGATCCTTCCCAAATTGGACTCCATTGTATGGGTGGTGAGCCCGGAAAAGTATGCCGACGCAGCCTTCTATCGGCTGGTTGGTCAGACTACTGTTCATCAGGAAAACTTCACATTCATTCTGAACAAGGTTGATGAACTCTTGGGCCACGATAAAGACACTGCACTCCACAGAGTCAAAGAAGTCATAGGTGATCTGACTTTGCGTCTTAAGAATGAAGGGGGGATTTCGCAACCTAGAGTGTTCAGTATTTCAGCTTCTGAAGTACTTGATGGACACCCAGAGACCGAAATAACAGGTAGTGAATTTCGACGATTTCGAGATTTTCTCATGGTTCGACGGGAAGCCAAGGATGTGGCTTCGGTGAAAACCAAGAATCTCATTGAAGAATCTGTCGGGCTCTTGAAGGAGTTGGATGCCGAGATCCAGCCTGATTCCAAAAAGAAAATTTTGGATTTGCTCAGACAGATGCAGACAGAGAACAACGGAAATGAAGACCAAACAGTCCCCGGCGCACTTCCTCAGGAACATGATTTGACTTCTATAGTGTCACAAATGTTTGTGGTTAAAGACAGTTCCATAGGGCCCGTGAAGTGGATCATGAAGCGGCTGGCTAGGGCGTTTTCGTTCAAAGAGCGAGCTAACCGTGACGCAATGGAGAACGTGTTTGGGTCTGCCGCCCAAACCTTAGTGAAAGATAGACTCCCGGAAATGGAGAAGATGGAGGCATTGATAGATGCAGAGCTTCTTCTCGCTTTTGGGCCCACCGAAGCTGGTCTGAACAAACAGAAACCTGATCAAATCTTGGCAGCCGCCATGTCGCAAGCCTTCAAGAAGTTTTGCAGGGCGATTGAAGTTCGAATGCAAACCATGGGCGGTGTCCGTTCCCGATTCAGACGTGCATGGCAAAAACTTTGCCTGTTTGTGCCTCTGCTGTTGCTGATGCTGAAACTGGCGGGTCTTCAGAGAATAGAGGCTTGGTGCGAGGTTCCGAGCCTGGGGGGTCTCGTTTCCATATTGTTGTCGCTCGCCACCGCACTATTCAGCTCCGAAGGATTAATTGGACTGGCTGTATTGTCAATTCTGGAAATCCTGTTGATCTATCAACTAGCTGCGAGGCGAATGCGGAAAATAGAAAGACAATCTAAGATGTTAGCCCGAACCGCAATCACCAATTTGAGAGCACAACTTGATCTAGTGGCTAAACGAATACGTGAAGATGGAAGACGCACGTTAAATCACATCCAGGCAGGTTTGAACGTATTGGAAGATCTGAAGAAAACTTTTCGTCAGGGAATAGCGTTGATCCCGGAATCCTCCGCCCCAACGGTACAATTTTCCCCCGGCCATGACATGGGATGATATTTCAGTCACAATTACAGCCTTTTTTGCCGGTCTTTGAAGTTGAGAAGCTCACGCTCGCCCTCATGTTAGCTGTTTCAATCTTGGTGGGTTTGGCAGCGGCGCTGCCGCCGGCGATGCGTGTGAACCGCACGGGAATTTCCGAAGGCCTCAGGCACATCGGTTAAAGTCCGATGATCTCAGGATTCGTTATTCTCAAGAGACCCGTTGTCGCTGGGAATCCAACTCCGTGCGTTAAACAAGAAGACAAGCGCTGGGAGCGATAGGAAGAAAGTAAAAGCAAAGTAATGTGCGTATCCCATATAGTTGGTAGCCCATCCACTCAAAGACCCTGAGATTATGCCTGTAATTCTGAATAATGATGATAGCAGGGCATATTGAGTGGCAGAGAATTCTTTCTTGCATATGATCATGAGAAAAGCCAAGAAAGCAGACGTTCCAAGGCCTCCACAAAATGATTCTGCTGCGGACGCACAATAGATTGCCCAGTGGCCGACATCCGGAACAGCCGCCACCCATGCGTACGTGAGGTTGCTCACAGATTGCCATAGGCCCAAGAACCAGAGCCCGTGAAAAACTCCAAACCGAGCCATGAACAGTCCACCTGCAAGACCTCCGACAATGGAACTTAGAACTCCCAGGGATCCGGTGATCAGACCGATTTCGGTGGTAGTCAAACCGCAGGACAGCCAGAATGGGCGAACCATAGGACCGAGGGCCATGTCGCCCAGCTTGTACAGAAGGATGAAAAGAGTTACTTGAACTACGCCCGGTCTGAAAATCAGATCTCTAACTGGAGCGGTAATGGATTTGAGGGATAATGTGGGTCTTTGAATCTCAACGTGGGGGAGTTTTAGCGATACCAGACCGCATGAAGCAAGAACTACGGCCGCCATCAGGTATGTCGCCTTCCAGCCGATCCAGCCGCCGGCAGCAACAAAAAATCCACCCGCAACAACAAGAGCCACACGGTATGCGGCCTGTCTGAATCCGTTGGCTATCCCCATTTCTGATGGCTTTAGCAACTCTATGGTGTACGCGTCCACCGCAACGTCCTGCGTGGCCGACAGAATCGACAGACAGAATATCGTAGCCCAAAGCAAGAAACTTGGAGAAGACGGGTCCAAAGGCAGGAGGCACAGGATTGACGCTGCCATGAGAAATTGTGCGCATGATATCCATTGGCGCCTATGGCCAAGAAAGTCTACGGCAGGAGCCCACAGGAATTTGACTGCATAAGGTAAACTGAGGAGGCTAAGCAAGCCGAGGTCGACCAGAGACATACCGTGGAGACGAAAATATATGGGAAGCGTCTGTTCAATTATGCCAAATGGGAAGCCCTCGGCAAAATAGAGAAGAGAGACGAGCAGTAATTTTCTGTCGAGCTTCACAATATCTCCACAAATCCTGGCACAGAGAGGTGGGTCCCCCTAGGACGTGGGGATAATACAGAAATACCCGACAAATATCCAAAAATTATAATGTACTGGTTATAAAATGATGTGAATCATAAGAATAATTAATGTCATAGCATGCATATAACGCTACCACCTTATCCATACATGAGATTCATTACAAATCGTCACAAATAGAATTGGTCCATTGATACGGCGCCATGTTCATGTGACATCTACATGCTTGCCTGTTCTGTAGGCCAGTGCTTGGGCTGTGGCTATAAGTTTCGCCCCGTTGACTTCTCGAATATGGCAATGGTACGACGCAGTACGGTTTGTCATGTAAATTTCTTCAGCTCGTGCCTCGAGAATTGCATCGCGTGATGGAGCAGCGACATAGGTGACGCTCACGTTGAGGGCCACGGCTATCACGCCGTGAGAGTTGGATGCCAACTGAAAAGCTTCGTCAATAAGCGCGAAAAGAGCCCCGCCATGGACAACTCCGAAAATATTCTGCAAATCTTTGTGAACCCGCATTCTGACCACCGCAATTCCTGACTCGACTCGTACGACTTCCAATCCCAGCAGTCGTCCAAAAGGTTCGGAGTTGGACCTCATCACTAATTGGTCATGCAATCGTTCGTCCATTTTGCACCTTCTCTCCTAGACCTGAGGAACAGGATTTGCCAAGGACCTGCGGTCCAAGAAGCCCAAGGGACATGAAAAGTTTCGCCAAGTCCTCGATAGGCATGTCCAATCGGTGGAAATCCTCCACACGAACCAAAAAGTTGAATCCTGTGGCTGGTATGGGACAGTTTGGAATGAACACCAAAAGGTATTCCCCGCCATCTTCCATGGTGTATCTTTGGTTGGATGTGAGAAGGCCGAGCAACTTGGCGTTTCCCATGCTGATCTCTCCGACTCCCCCAAATCTGTCGAGTCCAGATTGTTCCTTATTTCCCAGTAATTCAACAACTTGGCCAACGGCCGTGTAAATCTTTCCTATCAGAGGGATCCTGGCGAACATTCCATCTATTCCTCTGTGGAATCTGTCTACGGTAGCCCGAGTTACCAGGAAGCCCAACAACATGATGAGGAGGATAACTACTGGATAACCTACAAGGTAGCCCACATATTTCTGATTTTGTCCTACCATGGTCAATAGAAATCGTCCAAAGGAGCTGCTTGGACCCACATAAGCATCTGCCGACTTCACCACCCACGTAACCACAAAGACGGTGACGACCAATGGTAGTAACGTGGCGACACCGGTAAGGAAAAATCGAACGACTGTCCTGACAAATCCGCGCATGTTGTCTCTCCACAATAGGAAAACGTCACGCCTGTCCGGCGGTCGTGGCATCTGGTGATAAGATTTTTCTTTTACTCCTACAGGAATGGCCAGTGAAAAAAACACTTCATGTCAAAAAAAATCAGAGCCCCGAACTACCGATTCCACGTTTCATACGATATAATGAAATATCTCTTTTTTAGTCCCGTCAGGTAACGGCATGGAAATCCCTGTAAGCCCGTCTGATGGATCTTTGTATTAAAACAGGGGCATGCTGCTGGAGAAAAGGAGGGAAAATCCTTCCGGAGCGCCTGCAAAGGCTCCCCAAGTAAACTGAATATGGGGGCGTAGCCGGTAGACACGGTTCGAGAAATTGGCAAAGAAACCTCGGCCGTGTTATGAGGTTCCCATGACATTTTGGGGCATTGAAAAAGCTGCTGGATCGACTGGGGTCCTTAACCGGGCCCCGAGTCTTATTGTTATTCGGCTGACTGTCTGATCGGGTCAAAGTCAGGTATCCTGCTACCACAAAAAAAACAATGAGAACCACTCCGAGGACGATCATTATCCCGTCTCGGTTGGTTCTGGTCGTGCTTGGCTCTACCATCTTGTTTTTTCTAGGAAGTTCCGGCACGGGTAATCCTAGTTGTGTTTTAACATGTGAAACAATTCGCTGTTCCCTCGGCAGATAAACGGCGCCGATACATTTGAGAATATACATGAACCTGTCCTTGATGTCATGTGCGTCTTCGGTCAGGTTCCGGGCTGCAATCGCGTAGTTGCGACATCAATTGGCCTGCATTTAGGAGGAAAAAATGGACATCGAATCCTTTGTCAAAGACAGGATCAAATGGCTGGGACATGCGAGCTTTCGGATAGACGGTTCGAAAATGACCATTTACATCGACCCTTGGAAACTTAAGACCCCTATTCCGGCTGATCTTGTGTGCATTACTCACAGCCATTTCGATCATCTTTCAGAAGATGACGTGACGCTTATTCGCAAGCCCTCCACCGTTATAGTGGGGCCGCCCGATTGTAAAGGTCAATTCGGAGACGCGTTCAAGGCAATAGAACCGGGAACTGAAATTACCGTGGACGATGTGAAAGTAGAGGCAGTGCCTGCATACAATACCAACAAAGATTTTCATCCCCAAAAAAACAAATGGGTGGGATACGTGATCGAAGTGGACGGCATAAGAATTTACCACACCGGCGACACGGACGTGATTCCTGAAATGGCTTCAATTAAGGCTGATGTGGCCCTCATGCCAGTCGGAGGGACCTACACCATGACCGTAGAGGAGGCTGTGGATGGGCTAAAGAAGATCAATCCCAAGATAGCCGTCCCCATGCATTGCGGGGACATCGTTGGTACACTTAAAGACCGCGAAAAATTCCAGGCGGCTTCAAAGTCCAAAGTGATGATTCTCGATCCTGCAACCTAAGAGTAATGCTGTAAATTATGAACAATAACGCAAATTTGTATGAAGGAGTAGTGCGCGTACGCTTCGCACCGTCTCCTACCGGATACCTGCACCTGGGGGGGGCGCGCACGGCGCTCTATAATTGGCTCTGGGCAAGAAAAAATAACGGAGTGTTCATTCTAAGGATAGAGGATACCGACGCGGAGCGTTCTACAGCGGAATCCGTCCAAGAGATATTAGAAGGGCTCCGATGGCTTGGGCTGGACTGGGACGAAGGGCCATTCTTTCAGTCCAAGAGTCTTGCTCAACACGTGGAAGCTGCCGATAGACTTTTGGAGATCGGTCATGCCTACCGGTGCTTCTGCGTAAAGGAGGATTTGGAGAATCAACGAAAAGATGCAGAGTCAAGAAAGGTTGCGTTCATGTACGATGGGCGCTGTAGGAACCTATCTTCAGAGAAAATTGAGGAAAACTTGGCAAGGGGTATGCCTTACATCATTCGGTTCCAGGTGCCCAGAGACCCGTCTTGGTCGGTCGGCTTCAATGATGCTGTGTATGGGCGGGTCGAAAGGAAGGCACGAGATATAGAGGACTTCGTCATATTGCGATCCGACGGTCGGCCTTTATACATTCTGAGCAACGCCATTGATGATGCGAATGACCGTATCACGCATGTAATACGAGGAGCAGACGGCATAGCAAACACTCCGAAGCAGATCCTTATCTACCAAGCCCTGGGGATCAAGCCCCCCATTTTTGCCCACATGCCGCTCACGTTAGATAACAAGAGGGCCAAACTATCGAAAAGGACCCACGGAGAGGTGGTAACGATTTCTTACTACCGAAGAAGCGGGTTTCTGCCGTGGGCTCTGTGCAATTTCCTAGCCTTACTCGGGTGGTCAAGTCCCGATGGAAGGGAGTTTTTCTCAAAAGAAGATCTGATTGAACTATTTGAATTGTCCAGGATAAACAGGTCCAACTCGATCTTCAACTATATACCCGGAGATTCCAAGAATTGGACCGACCCCAAGGCCGTCCATTTCAATTCAACGTACATTCGATCTATGCCGCTTGAGGATCTCATACCATTTGTAAGGGATGAGATGCGAAGAGAGGGGCTTTGGAAAGACGCCTTTGATGGTCAAGACAGGCAATGGTTTTACAGGGCGATTGATATTATGAGAGCCCGGTTTCTGACACTCAAAGATTTTGTGACAAAGGGCCGCTGCTATTTCTCCGATGATTTCGAGTTTGACGAAAAGGCTCTCAAAAAGAACCTTCTGAAAGATACAAGGCTGAGGCATTTCCTGCCCGATCTGGGATTGAGACTTGAGCAGTTGCCGGTTTTCTCCGGATCATCGATCGAGACGGTGTTTCGGACCTACGCAGAAGACACGAATGTCCCGGCCGGGCTTCTGATAAATGCCGCGAGGACCGCAGTTTCCGGGTCATCAGTTGGCCCGGGACTCTTTGAAATGCTTGAAGTTATTGGGAGAAACGCTGTGGTTCGGCGTTTGAGAAAATCGAAAGAAATGATTCCAGAAAGCCAGCCTGTGATGTAATTTAAAAGATGTCGATGTGTTACTGTTATTTGTTATCAAATTGGATTTGACATGATATTATGTGACCATGGATTCGAAGGGCAGTTACGACCACATTCTTATAAGGGATGCCACTGTCCTGGTACGTGTCCCCAAGGGAACTCGACGAGTGATTAGCGGTGGCCATCCTGAAGTTTTCGATGTACGGACGGGGGTTCAGCTCAGGGAAATCTACCCGGATCTGCAGGAAATAGAGCTGCACAGAGGCTACCTCATGTCTGAAGAAAGCGCAGAATCAGTTCTCAGGTCGGGTACGCCAATATCGCTGGATCCAGCCTTAGACCTTTCCAAAGTGGTAACCATACTGGAAATCAAGCAAAGAAAACTGGATTCGGTCGTTGCCGAGTCCATACTGGATCAGGTAAGAATTATTGCTGATCTTCTCCAGCAGTTTCTTGCAGTAGCAGACATCTCTCAAAAAGAAGAGAAGTTCTGGCTATCACAGCAAATTCTCACTCTAATCCGCAAGTTCTCGGGAAGGGAGTTGGCGGAACTGGAAGAAATAGTTGAATGGTTTAAGAAGCGGCCTTCGAAAAAATAAGAACTCCTGTGTCATACCCTCCAAATGGAGGCAAACTGGGCGACTCGAAATGCGTGAAAGTCATATCGGTTTAGGTAGGGCAGTGATTCTAAAGCTTTGTTGTGCGATGCTGGTTTATTGGACTTGTTGCGGCAACCTGCAGGCGGCGACAGAAATCACGATGTTGTTTGAAACGGGCAAGAGACACTTTCAGGCCGGAGAGTATCATAGGGCGGCAGAAGTTTTTTCGAGAGCCCTGCAGAGAATTGAACCGGACACTCCCAAACTTCATCTGGTTAAGCTGGCAAGGGCACAGGCGTACTACGGAACTGGGGACTATAAGAGGGCTTGGGGAGACCTCAACGCGGTCTTGCAGTCCAGTGGTATCGACGGAGAAACAATGGCTTCCGGCTTGCTTCTCCGAGGAACTCTTAACCTTAGCCAAGGGCGAGATAAGAAGGCGTTTGAAGATTTTACCGCTGCCATAAACTCTTCACACGAGAACACTTCGCTGCGCGCTCTTTCTTTTACTAACAGGGGTATAGCGTTTATCAATAGGGGCCACTTGGAACGGGCTGTCGGCGATCTGAATCAGGCTATCTCCATTGATCCGAAATCCGGCTTTGCGTTCGCCGCAAGGGGCCTTGCTCATCTGAGGGGTGACAAGATCGAACTGGCCCGAAGAGACGGTGAAAAAGCTATGGCAATGAATCCGGATCCGTCCACGGTCAGGATTGCCCAACAAGTACTGAACGAACTATCTGTCTCATCTTCCGGTCCCTCCATGGTTACCGTTCCCCTGAACGAAAACGGCCAAATATTCGTTCAGGTCCGTTTTGGAAAGAAAGGAGCACCACACAGGTTTCTTGTGGATACCGGCGCCACTCACACCGTGGTTGACCGACGATTGCTTGGCGAGATCGTTCGTGAAACGCAGGTTCGAGAAATCGGAAAGACCAGAGTGGTTCTTGCGGATGGTTCAACTCACCCTGTTACGAGATACAAAGTGACAAGCGCTTATTTGTTCGACGTGCCGCTGGGAGAGATAGAAGTTCATGCTTTCGATAGGAAAACAAAAGGTATGTTGAACCTTCTCGGAACGAAAAGCCTGTCAAAAGTAGCCGTTTCCATAGACAACGCCGGCCGAAAGGTTGACATCAGCCGAAGAGCTTCTCAAGGCAATCTCATAGATACACTTGAGTAGGTGGGCACTGGTCTTTTTGAAGTCTTCTGATTACTCGTTCGCTTTCGTGGAAAAAAATGGAGTGTGAAGACTTTCAACCATACGGCGTATCATCCTTTGAAAAGGCCTAACAGATCGGTTTTAGCTTCTACAGGCCCCAGGGCCACTATGGTGAAACGACCTGAATTTATCATTTCCCTTGCTGTATCAAATAATTCGTCGGTCGTGACGGCTTCCATAGAACCGATAATCTCCTCCAGCGGTACGTGCCTCCCGAAGTAGAATTCTTCCTTCGCAAGTCTGTTCATGCGTGAATCACAAGATTCCATGGCTAGTATGATATTGCCCCGGATCTGATTTCTGGCGGTCTGAATTTCGTCGTCTGTCATACTCTCAGCAAGGCCCATGGAAACTTTGCCGGTTGTCATCAATAGCTCTTCAACTCTATCCGGCGCACAACCGGCGTAAATCCCAAACATTCCGGCGTCTGAGAAAGACGAAAGCCATGAGTAAACGCTATAGGCCAGGGCTTTTTTTTCTCGAACTTCCTGAAAAAGCCTGGAACTCATGCCACCGCCCAAAAGGGTGTTCAATATGTAAGCGGCATGGCGTCTATCGTCTACGGCACTAAGGCCTTCGGTTCCAATACAAACGTGGACCTGTTCCAGGTCTTTCACTTCGACATGCGACGCAGATGCACTTCGGGCCGGACCGACACAAGCCCTCCCTGAAGCGCTCGGAAGTTCAGCCATCTGTTCTGAGATCAACTCGACGAATCTGTTGTGATCCACATTTCCAGCCGCGCAGACCAGTATTTCACAGGGTGTGTACTGGTCATGTTTAAAGCGCAGGAGTGTTTTGCGGTCTAGCTTAATGACACTGGGGATTGTTCCCAGGATTGGCCTACCGAGTGGATCATGATGCCAAAATCGGGTTCCCAATATCTCATGAACCAAGTCTTCAGGGCTGTCCTCAACTTGATGGATTTCCTGGCAAATGACCTGCTTTTCGCGCTCAATCTCGTCTTCCGGGAAAGAGGAATTCAGGAAAATATCCGTCAACAAGTCGACGGCCAATTCCAAATGTTCGTTGAGGATCTTACAGTAGAAAGAAGTCAATTCCTTGCTAGTAAAGGCATTAAGGACTCCCCCAACCGAATCTATTTCCTTGGCGATAGCGTAGGCAGACCTTTTCGAGGTCCCCTTGAAAATCATGTGCTCGATAAAATGGGAGATACCATTGAGGTCGGGCTGCTCGAACCTCGATCCCGACCTCACCCAGATACTCAGTGAGATGGATTGAACGTACGGAACGCGTTCCGTAACAATCCTGATGCCGTTATTGAGAGTCGTTTTGCGGTAGTTGTTGAGATCTTCGTAAGTTGCAACCAAGCGCTGGACCACGTTAAATTAGCCGAATCAGTCGGGAGTTTTCCCAATCGCATCCTTGCGCGAAAGCTTGATCTTTCCTTGGGCATCGATACCTATGACTTTGACAGGGAATGTGTCCCCTTCTTTGACGATGTCCGTAACCTTTCTTACACGCTCCGGAGCCAACTGTGAGATATGAACAAGTCCGTCGGTTCCAGGGAAAATTTCCACGAATGCCCCGAAGTCAGTTATTTTTCGTACAACGCCCATGTAGATGCGGTCCAATTCAGCTTCTTGAGTGATGCTCTGGATCGACGCCTTGGCCTGGTTTCCACCCTGCACATCTACAGAGGCTATTACAACCTTTCCGGTATCATCCACTTCGATCTTGGTACCCGTCTCCTCTTGGATGGCTCGTATGACCTTGCCGCCCGGTCCGATTATATCCCGGATCTTTTCAGGGTTCACGTACATGATAAAAATTCTCGGTGCATACGGAGACATCTCCTTCCTTGGTTCCAAGATGGCCTTACTCATTTCATCAAGGATATGCCTGCGCCCTACCTTAGCCTGACTGAGGGCCTCGGACAAAGTCTGTTTGGTAATCCCCTGGATTTTTATGTCCATTTGGAGAGCAGTAACACCATCCCTAGTACCGGTGACCTTGAAATCCATGTCCCCATGGTGGTCCTCGTCTCCAATAATGTCCGACAGAACCACTGTTCGGTCTTTGTCCTTAAGAAGACCCATCGCAATTCCCGCCACAGGTTCTGCCATCGGGATACCGGCATCCATCAAGGAAAGAGACGAGCCGCACACCGTGGCCATAGACGATGAGCCATTTGATTCCAGGATCTCTGAAACCACTCTGATTGTATACGGAAACTCTTCGTCATCGGGCAATAAATAAGCCAAAGCCCTTTCCGCCAGTGCTCCATGACCGACCTCTCGACGGGATGGACCCCTGAGAAACTTTACCTCACCCACCGAAAAAGGAGGAAACTTGTAGTGGAGCATGAAGGATTTATAACTGGAGCCTTCCAGAGCTTCAACTTTCTGTTCGTCGGAGGAAGTTCCGAGAGTAACTACCACAAGAGCCTGGGTTTCACCCCTAGTAAACAGGGCGCTCCCGTGAGTTCTGGGCAAGACCCCGACTTCACACGAAATATCGCGAATATCTGTAAAAGACCGTCCCCCAATTCGGACATTCTTTTCCAGAATCATGTTTCTTATAAATTCACCTTCTATCTTGTCCGTGTACCCAAGGATCTCTCCACGCCTCCGCTCTCCTTCGTCACCCAATGATGCCAATATGTCGTTATAGATTTGGTGAAGGCCGGCGTAACGCTCGAGCTTGCCCGGAACAGTTACTGCTTCTTCTATCTTCGCACCCCATTGATTTCTGATCTCCTGGATAAGTTCTACGTCTTCCGTAACAGGCGGAACGAGTCGTTTGGGCTTGCCCATCTTTTGTCTGAGTTCCTCCTGGGCAATCACTATCTTTATTATTTCATCATGTGCTTTAAAGAAGGCATCCATAATAACTTCTTCAGGCAGCCGGTTCGCACCGCCCTCCACCATTACTATGCCATTTCGGGACCCAACCACTATGAGATTCAGGTCCGAATACGTGTCTTCAAGTGGAGATGGATTGACAATGAGATTCCCGTCCACCCTTCCGACGCGCACTGCACCGACAGGGCCCCCGAACGGGATGTCGGACACATGGAGCGCAGCAGAAGCACCATTTATGGCAAGCATGTCCGGGTCATGTTCGCCGTCGGAAGAAAGCACAGTTGCTATGATCTGAGTCTCACAACTGAAATTCTTCGGAAACAGCGGTCTTATGGGGCGATCAATAAATCTCGCAGTGAGAATCTCCTTCTCGGTGGGCCTGCCTTCACGCTTGAAGAATCCGCCAGGAATCTTACCCGCTGCGTACGTCATTTCGAGATAGTCAACGGTAAGAGGGAAAAAATCGATACCCTCCCGGCCATGTTTTTCAGAAACCGCCGTCACTAGTACCACCGTTTCACCACTACTAACGAGAACTGCGCCGGAAGCCTGTTTGGCCAGACGACCTGTCTCGAACACCATTTGCTTGCCTGAAACAGTGCTATTTGTCCTATGCACCATGTGCTTGATGGTCCTCTCTTCGCCAAGCAACAGAGTCGCGTGGCAAAGTTTCACGTCCGAGTAGAGGTCAGTGCTACTTCCTGATGCCCAATTCGGTGATTACAGTCTTGTACCGATCCACGCTTTTTGACTTAAGGTAGTCCAACAGCCTTCGGCGCTGACCAACAAGTTTCAAGAGGCCTCTCCGGGAGTGGTGGTCTTTTTTATGAATCTTGAAGTGCTCGGTGAGGTATCCGATGCGTTCGCTCAGCAAGGCGATCTGGACTTCTGGTGAACCTGTGTCACTCTCGTGGAGGCGATATTTCTCGATAATGGTCTTTTTCTTCTCAGTGGGAAATGCCAACTCTCGTCTTCCTCTCTAAATGGTCCTCAAGGCGTTCTTTATGCTTAATCTCGTATTACTATCACGTGCCGGAGGCGATGTAAAGACGTTGAAGTGTAGTACGGAAAATTTTTAGGTTTGACCGGATGCTCGGCAAATCTAACGGTCCGAAGAGCATGTCAATTGCATAACAAGATATTTCTTCTATGTGAACTCCAGGCATTTACACTAAGATTTCTCTGAACCGCCCTGACTTAAAAATCATGACAGCTATCATCTATTAAAACGATGGGTTATTGAAAAGCAGTCTGAGTCGGGATAGCTACATCATATCCCGAATAGTGACTTTTGTGTCCGTATAATTTTCGGTAGACAGAAATTGATTTATTTCCCAAACTACATTATGATAAGTCTCAGTTAGACTAGTGTTGAAAGCAATTTTACCGCAATTTCAGTCTAAGGGCCGACCCTGAAGATGCAAATTCGCTTTAGCACGCATCCAGTTCAGCTCCCAAAGGAGAAAGCCATGGACTTTATTAAGAAACTTGCCGACATCGTAGGGGAGAAAAACATTGTGGCCTCAAACGTGGATTGCCTGGCCTATTCCCGAGACATGTCGATCCATGCTGGCGTCCCCCAAGCTGTTGTTTTTGTGAGCAATGCAGAACAGGTGAGCAACATACTATCGCTGGCCAATTCAGAAAAGGTGCCTGTAGTGGCCCGAGGTACCGGCTCGTCTGTTACTGGTGCGGTTCTGCCTATAAAGGGCGGGGTAGTGGTCGATTTCACTCGAATGAACGCTGTCAAAGAGATCAACAAAGCAGATGGATACGTCGTAGTAGAACCTGGAGTCATCTGCAACGCACTCAATGCCAAGCTTGCCCCGACGCACTTTTTTCCTCCCGACCCAGGCAGCGCGCCCATAGCCACAATCGGGGGCATGATTTCCACCAATGCCAGCGGAGTTCGCGCAGCGAAGTATGGTACAACCAAGGACTACGTGAAGCGTCTAACCGTAGTACTGGCAGATGGACGGATAATCAGGACGGGGGATCTGGCGCCGAAGAGTTCAGCAGGCTACGATCTTACCCATTTATTTGCAAGCTCTGAGGGAACCCTTGGAGTTATTACAGAAGCCACTCTCAAGATTTTACCCATGCCGGAATATGAGGCTTTTGCCAAGGCTTCTTTCCCCGACGTTGACACAGCCGGAAGAGCGGTTGAAAAGATTTTCACCTCGGGGCTGGAATTGGCGACATGCGAGATACTGGACAACGTCTGTCTGGATGTGGCTCGTGATGCCCTCAAAATGGACATACCGAAAAATGTCAATTGCCAGCTCTTTATGGGGGTCGATGGCCCCAAGTCCGCTGTAGAGGAACAGATCAAGAAAATCGACGAGATATGCAAATCCGTGGGGGGGATTGAAAACATCTGGTCTGACAATCCTGTGGAAAAGGCAAAACTCTTCGCAGCCAGGGGTGGTCTGGTGCCTGCCATGAGCCGGCTCAGACCCTCTTATCGCCTCGTACCCCTTGTGGAAGATTTCGGAGTGCCCATAAGCCGAATTCCTGAAACCATAGCGGAAATCCAAAAGGTGGGAGACAAATACGGTTTCCCCGTTGCTACTTTTGGCCACATTGGCGACGGCAACCTTCACGCCACCTTCATCATGAACCCGACTGTGCCGGAGCATTGGGACAAGGTGAAGAAAATTGCCTTGGAATTCATTGACATGACCCTCCGTTTCCAGGGCACCGTCTCAGCGGAGCACGGAGTTGGTATGGCCAAGTCCCCATACATCGGCAAGCAGTTGGGCGAAGCCCTTGAACTCATGAAGGCCATCAAGAAAACAATCGACCCCAACAATATCCTCAATCCCGGCAAAATGGGTTTCGATGACTCCATAAAGGACATTCTGGACGAAAACATATTTGCCAGGTTTCTCAAAGAACCTGAAAAGGTGGAACATTTCCTGGACTACGTGGACAACGAAATACTGGCATGTATCCAATGCGGGTTTTGCCGCGCGGGTTGTCCCACTTTCGCCGAGACCACTCTGGAATCGCTTAATGCCAAGGGGCGTGTAACATTGGCATTTCAAATGCTGACAGGCAGCCTCGAGCCGTCGGAGGATCTTGCGAAGAGGCTTTACCAGTGCATGCTCTGCCTCAACTGCCGGTCGGTCTGCCCCGCTCAAGTGAAAGTCTCCGACATCATTAGGGCTGCACGAGAAAGACTTGTGGAAAAGGGATACCTTCCGGAAGCGTTCAAACCGGCTCTGGCTTCAATGTTAGACGCCGCCAACCCACTTCTGGCTTCTAAAGAAAAGAGGGCTGACAGCTATCCTTCAGATTACAAGAAGGCCGTCCCCGGCCAAACCCAGGCCATCCTTCACCTTGGATGCGTTACAAGTTTTCAGGATGTAAAGATAATTCCCGCTATCATGGAGATTTTGGACAAAGCCGGAGTGGATTATGGAGCACTCGGACAAGACGAAACCTGCTGCGGCTATCTCGCCTATCTCGTCGGAGACATGGACACATTCAGGAAAGCCATGGATGTCTATACTCAGCGCATGGCTCAATACAAACCTAAACAACTCGTAACGACTTGCGCCGGCTGCTTGAAAACCTTCCGCGATCTCTATTCCCATTACGGAGGCGGCAATGGGTATGAAGTTTTACATAGCGTGGAGTTGCTGGAACAGCTCATCAGCGAGGGCCGCGTCAAATTCAAAGAGGACGGAACCTCACTAAAAGTTGTGTATCACGACCCGTGCGATATGGGCCGCCACATGGGTGTATACGAACCGCCTCGCAATGTTCTGAAAGCAATCCCGGGTGTTGAACTTCTCGAGTTCCCACAAAATCGAACCCTTGCCAAGTGCTGTGGGGGCGGAGGCGGCATGAAGGGCTTCGACAATGACATGGCTGGAGACATAGGTTACAAGAGACTGCTGTCAGCCATTGACCTTGGGGCGGATGTCCTGGTTTCCGCTTGCCCATCGTGCAAGGGAACTTTCAATCAAGCTGCTGCCAGGGCTCGCAAAGACAAGAAAGGCAAAATCAGGGTGATGGATGTAACTGAGCTGGTGGCAAGTCGTTTGGCATAACAACTCATTGGCATTTATACCGATTGCGTTTGCGGCAACCAAATTTCAGCGAAGAAATAATCTTGGATAGGCGGGCGCCCTTGCCCGCCACTCTGCCGCAGAAATTTCGAAATAGTATCGGATGAGGGGATTAGCGTTCTTTCGAGAGAGTTAGTCCCCCATCAAGGCAAACAAGAATTGACATGAGGCCTTCGAAACGGCAAAAAGAGTTGACAAGCGAGCCAATTGTTTGATAAATGAACATCAAACACTGAACAATGGCAGGGCAAAATGGACGATCCAATACTCGAATATCATATCCTGGATGCAGTCCACGACAATGATGGAAGCCTCACCCAGAGGAATATTTCCGAAAAAATCAGCCGGTCTGTTGCTTCGGTGAATTTTGCCCTGAGGCTTCTGGCGGTCAAAGGTTATATAAAGATATCAGGAGCCAATCCCAGAAATCTTAAATATCATCTGACTCCCAGAGGCGTGTTGCAGAAATCTGTCTTGGCGTACAACTTTCTAAAAAGGCAAAGAGCCCTCTACGACGAAGTCAGAAAGCAGCTCTTGGCCCAGTTAACGGGACTGTCAGAGGAAGGCGTGTCTTCGGTGGCGATCTACGGCTGGACGCCGTTTACGGAAGCCGCTGTACTTTTTTTAATTTCTGAAGGGATAAATATCACTGCTCTGTATGCCAAGAGTCTTGACGGTGTAGGCCGGTATAACAAGATACCGGTTAGGCTCATCGCTGAGTTTCAAGCGGATTGCCAAGTTTTGGTGCTCATGGAGCACTTACCGGATGAGTGCAAGCCCAAAATTGGTACCAGAATTGAAGAGTGTTTTCCCGTGGGCTGAGATAGCGGGTCTTAAAACAAAAAGAATCTTGGCCGATGATTTAAAATAGCTTATGTATTAATATGTTAGCTATTTTATAAAGGCGCGAAGCGTGTACTTATATGTAATTCGATATGAATTGTAAGACTGACTCTCGTGGTCCTGAAAGTTGAGGCCGGCCATCAGAATCCAGATCATAAAGACCCGGCGTGCTGACTTGGCCGCCAAATTCAAAGCTACAGTGGCCCTGGACTTACTGGTATGCATCCCTGACGAGATTGACCGAATGCGAGAACGTCCTTTTTCTTACATGGCAACACGGTGATCTTCGACGTTGGAGGAAACGATTATCGGATCGTGACCGAGATCGACTACGAAAGGTAGGCTGTCATAGTACGTTGGGGAGGCTGTCATAAGGATTACGATAAACGTAACTAAAGCTCGCTCGAAGTTATACAAGCTGATCGATGTGGTGAGTGATGGCTAATCGTTCAAGAGACTGGCTAAATCACGCGATACGAGACCTGGACCAGGCCAGGTCTTCCCAGTCCGAAGGTCGTCATGAATGGGCGTGCTTTGCAGCCCAACAGTCGGCTGAAAAGGCTGTCAAGGCCCTTCACCTGGCGTCGGCCCAAGAAGCCTGGGGACACATGGTGGCCAGATTGCTCATGGAACTACCCTGCGCGGTGCCCGAGCCGTTGGTAGAGAGAGCCAAAGTATTAGACAACTATTACACGCCAACCCGGTATGCCAACGGACATCCGGAAGGAGCGCCTTTCGAGCATTATGGACAAATACAGAGCGGGGAGGCAATTCAATATGCCGGCGAGATCGTTGAATTCGTCAGTGTTCAAATGGCCTGATGCCCAGGAAGTGGATCGGGCGGTTCGAGCATGGGCCTCTGTGGTAGCTCGAAGGCACACAAATGTGGTCCGAATTGGTTACTTTGGATCATACGCCCGGGGTGATTGGGGTGTGGGAAGCGACTTGGATCTGCTTGCAATAGTTGAAGGCTCCGAGGAACCGTTTGAACGTCGTTCTTTGTCGTGGGACTTGCGTGATCTTCCCGTCGCGGCTGACTTGCTGGTTTACACGGTAGATGAATGGGAGAAGCTTCAAGCGGAAGGCGGCCGATTCGTGCGCACGCTCGAACAAGAAGCTGTCTGGCTGCAGTGACTCATGGAGAATGTTGAATGATCAATGTTGAGTGTTGAATGGTGAAGCTGGGTGGGCCTGCGTGGCGGCGACTGGATCCCTAATCAAGTTGGGGATGACAAGAACGGGAAGTCACGGGAAAACCTTTGTCGTGGCTGAACCATGAACAAACGAGACCGTATCACCATAAAGCCTGTTGTGTGTCTGGGCCGCCGACCATGGTTTTCAACATGCAAATAGACGTCTCCCCTTATACGATGCGATCGCAACAGAGAGAGCGTGAACGAGAAT
>JAPLJK010000074.1:0-65917 GCA_026388625.1 Deltaproteobacteria bacterium
TTTACTCGTTTGAGCCAGCTTGACATGACCCGATGGTTTTGATATTCCGGCCTGCAACCAATTGCACTAACGGTCTCGTACGGAAACCTCCGCAGGGTGTGCCCCTCGACGGTGCCTGATGGTTGCGGCACCTCGATGGGCAACTGTGACAAAGGACAGCATCAGATGATCATAGTCCACGCAGCCATGCATTCAGGACGGATACTTCTCTGGGGAGAGATCTCCGAGCCCAAAAAGGCTCTTAAGAAACGGAACTCTCCCGAAAGGGGCCTCAAAGAAAAGGCTGAACGGTACTACTATGGCGCCGACATGCACGACCTCGTCTTCGTGCTCGCCGAAACCGTTCCGAATATCCAGCCTGAAAAGAAGTGTTTCTACGATTTCGCCGCGTGGATCCCGACAAGGGCCGGGCAAGCAATCCCGTCAAGCCCCCTCATTGGTGAACAACCCCCTGGAAGGGGGAAGGCAAAGCTCTGCCCTTGGACCGTTTCCGCTTACCGAATGGAATGGAGCGAAGCCGTCGATTTTCTCTGTACCTGTTCACGAAAGAAAGTTCTCGCCCCGGGCGTGGTGATAGGTGATGATTTAAGTTTCTGGTCCGACGCGCTTCGGTTTTCCGGCTCCCTCGTTGCTCGTCAGCAATACCTGCCCTCGATTGAATCAGGTGACGACTTGTTCCGTGCCGTGTGGATTCCTGTGTATCTCGGCGATGATACCGAAAGCCTGACGCACCTTGCACGAAGAATGCCTCCCGCGGCTCGGGCCCTCATCGACATCCGTTCGGCCGAACCGCCTACAAAGCCCGCCATCGATCCACTAAAGGCGTTTCTTGGCGGTGCCCTCGACCATTTGGTTCGATCTTCGAGTCGGGGCGAACGGTCGATTCCGAAACGCCGAAAAGGGAGTGCCTTCGAGAGCGCCCATGACGCGTGGCTCTCCGCGTTGAAATCTCAGGACAACCGGATTCTTGGTGACAAAGGCGAATTGTCCGGTCTTGCCGACAATGTCCGCGATTGGTCCAGGCCCATTGCGGTCACGGCTTTGTCCCCGCTTCGCCTCTGTTTCCGCCTGGAAGAGCCTACCGTTTCAGAGCCACCTAAGAGGGGACGAGCAAAATCCGCCGGGGAATCCTGGTACGTCCGCTTTCTCTTTCAGCCCAAGGATGATCTGAGCCTCCTGGTCCCGGTGGAAGACGCCTGGAACAACGGTCTGACCAAGCCCACCGGCCTGAAGATCGCTGGTCCCGAGGTGACGGAATATCTTTTGACGTCTTTGGGGCAAGCCTCGTCTATCTGCCGGGAGATGGCCGCGAGCCTGAAGAGTGCTCGCCCTGCCGGGTACGCGCTCGACCCTCAGGCTGCTCATAATTTCCTCACGGAAAATGCCCTTCTGCTCAGGCAGTCCGGATTCGGCGTGATGCTCCCAGCCTGGTGGACCGGTAAGGGAACGAAGCTTCGCTTGTCCCTCAGCGCACACGTGAAGAGTCCCAAGATGAAAGCCGGCAGCGGGCTTTCGCTGGGCGACATCGTGCAATTCGACTGGGAAGTGGCAATCGGGGATCAAAGTATAACGCTTCAGGAACTGGAATCCCTGGCCAGGCTCAAGGCCCCTCTTGTGAGAATACGGGGGCAGTGGGTAGAGATCAGCCCGGAACAGATCCAGGCGGCAGTAGATCTCTGGTCGAAAAAAGTATCGGAGAAGGCGACGGTAAGAGATGTAGTCCAGCTTGCCTTGGGGGTGAAGGAAGCCCCCCGAGGGCTCCAACTTGAAAAGGTGAAAGCCACGGGATGGGTCGGCACCTTGCTCAAGCAACTGGAGAACGCTGCGGGATTCGCAGACCTCCAGCCCGATCGGGCCTTCTCGGGGGAACTCCGGCCATACCAAACCAGGGGGCTGTCCTGGCTCGGTTTCCTTTCTCAATGGGGTATGGGAGCCTGCCTTGCCGACGACATGGGCTTGGGAAAAACGGTTCAAACTCTAGCCCTCATCCAGCACTACCGGAACTCCAACGGTAAGAAGCCTGTTCTCCTTGTCTGCCCCACCACGGTGGTCAACAACTGGCAGAAAGAGTCGTCTCGATTCACTCCCGACCTTCGCGTGATGATTCATCACGGAGTCGGTAGAAACAAGGGCGCCGGCTTCAAGAAAGAAGCGGCAAAGTATGCCATGGTTGTATCGAGCTATGGCTTGTTGCACCGGGATGCAAAACTCTTTCAAGACATCCAGTGGTCAGGCCTCATCCTGGATGAAGCCCAGAACATCAAGAATCCCGAGACGCAACAGGCGCGTGCCGCGAGGTCTCTCAAAGCGGATTATCGAATAGCTCTCACGGGAACTCCTGTTGAGAACAACGTCGGAGACCTGTGGTCCATTATGGAATTCCTCAATCCCGGATTTCTCGGGAGCCAAGCTGAGTTCAAACGGAAATTCTTTGTGCCGATTCAGGCAGAGCGAGACCCGCAAGCGGCTGAGCGACTAAAGCACATTACGGGGCCGTTCATCCTGCGACGGCTCAAGACCGACAAATCGATCATCGCAGATCTGCCCGACAAGATGGAGATGAAAGTTTTCTGCCCGTTGACCAAAGAGCAGGCATCGCTCTACGCCGCGGTGGTGAATGAAACCGAAGAAGGCCTCACATCCTCCGAGGGCATCCAGCGGAAAGGCCTGATATTGGCGACTCTCTCCAAATTGAAGCAGGTCTGCAACCATCCCGCGCATTTCCTCGGCGACAACTCGGCCATCCCGGGCCGTTCCGGCAAGCTGGCACGTCTCACCGAAATGTTGGAAGAGGTCTTGGGTATCGGCGACAGGGCCCTTGTGTTCAGCCAGTTCGCGGAAATGGGGAAGCTCCTCCGGAAGCATCTTCAAGAGGTGTTCGGCAGTGAAGTCCTCTTCCTCCACGGCGGGGTCACCAGACAGAATCGGGATCGCATAGTGGAGCGATTCCAAGACGGAGCAGGCGGTCCGTCGCTCTTCGTGCTTTCTCTCAAGGCCGGCGGGACTGGTCTCAACCTGACCGCGGCGAACCATGTATTCCACTTCGACCGCTGGTGGAATCCCGCAGTGGAAAACCAGGCCACGGATCGAGCATTCCGCATAGGTCAGACGAAGAATGTGCAAGTGCACAAGTTCGTTTGTGCCGGTACTTTGGAAGAGAAGATCGACGAGATGATAGAGCGGAAGAAGGATGTCGCCGAGAAGGTCGTCGGGACGGGAGAGGGATGGATTACCCAGTTGTCGAACAAGGACCTCAAAGACTTGTGGAAGTTAAGAAAAGAAGCCCTGGGGGACTGAGATGAGCCGTTGGCACTACCCGGATTACTACACTCCCGCGGCCCCACGAGAGGTCAAAGGAGGCATCAAGGCCCAGACCAAGCGAGGCGGCTTCGGCCAGAGCTGGTGGGCCAAGCGATGGATTGCGGTCTTGGAAAGCTTCAACATCGGCGCCAGGCTCGGCCGTGGTCGATCCTACGCGCGACGAGGACAGGTGGTGTCGATCGCCATAGCCAAGGGATCCGTCACCGCTGCCGTTCAGGGGACCAGGGCCAAGCCATACGGCGTAGCCATTACGGTAAACAGCCTTTCCGGGCCTGAATGGAACAAGATTCTTAAGGCTCTTTCAGAGCAGGTGATCTTCGCGGCCAAGCTGCTGGCAGGCGAGATGCCGGACAACATAGAGGACGTCTTCAAGGAGCAAAAGATCTCTCTTTTCCCCCAGAAGCTTAAGGATCTGCAGACGAACTGCTCATGCCCCGACTGGTCCAATCCATGTAAGCACATCGCCGCAGTTTACTATCTCATCGGCGAGGAATTCGACCGTGACCCGTTCCTGATATTCAAACTGCGGGGTATGAATCGAGACGAACTGGTGAGGGGACTGGGCGCTGTCAACGGGGACCGAATTGTGAAAAAACAGCCGGACAGCAGGAAGCAAGACCCTGAACCTGCATCCAAGCAGCCCCCGGAACCTCTCCCCGCGGATCCGGAACTCTTCTGGCGTTCTCCTGTGAGGGACCTCATAGAGGAACATGCAGTTTCGATCCCGCATATCCACGCCGCTTTGGTCAAACGACTTGGGAGCTTTCCCTTGTGGCGCGGCCGGGAGCATTTCGTCGAATCGTTGGAACGCGTCTATTCCGCCGCTTCTTCGCAGGGGTTGGACTTATACCTCGGCACAACGCAGCTCTTATCGATGCTCCCAGGGACGTCGCTCGGAATCGATTTCAGGCCCCTCGCAAAAGGAATGGCGCGGGGGGGGAGCCGTATAGGGGGTAAACCTGGCGGACAACACCAGAGAGGACCAACGGCATGGGTGTCTGCGATGACTCGCATGAACGGATAAAACCGAATGCTGATTGTTCCGGAGTTCAGTCCAAGGTGACTGCATCGGAGGCAGCCGCTTCGGAAGTCACTCTTGGATGCCGTATTGGAGACAACTCAAGCTTTATGGCCCTAGAGGTAGATGAGACTATTCTTGTCCCTGTTGACATGATGTGAAAAAGAAATATCCAGTTGCTACAGATCGTGGGCGACTCCCTGGTCGGGGACCACTTACTGGACGGCGATCTCGTGATAATCGAAAAACGCAATACGAGGTATACGGAAAATTCCTGGAGATTAAGAAGGATAATAAAGGATGCCATACCGATGAGAAGGCGCGCAGACATTAGCGTCCACGGTATACCCTACCTGCTGAATCTGCCGGGGGTCTTCATGTAGAGTATTCCGTACTTCTCCTTGACAGTGGAATCGAGGTCTCGGGCTCGTTCCAGGTCCAGAGGCAGTTGAACCCAGCCATCCAATTCGAGAAGCGCCCTTTTTCGACCCTCTTTTGCCAGGGACTCAATGGTGTTATAAAGGCTCTCGACATTGAGCACGGGGTAGCCGTCAATCTTTGTTACGCGCTTGAGATATGTGGAAGTGTCTACCAGTCCGAATTCTGGAAATATCTCGGATATTAACACGATTTTGTGGTACGGTTCCTCTGGAAATTCGTCCTGGTACTTGGCCCTAAAGATGTCTCCTGATTTTCCAAGATTGTCGATGCAATTGAGTGTCAGTTCGACAAACCCAATACCACAGTAAATAAAGTAATTTGCCGGCGTAAAGATCCTGGGCACAAGCCTGGGCAGGCCTGGGGTAACTTCTCCCCTGATCTCCAGAACCTTACCCTCCCGTATGACCTTTAGCGCTAACTGATCTCCCACCTTTTTGCGGTTCAAAATTTCCCCGAAATAAATCTTCTGACCGAGAGGTGAAAAGTAAATTTCTCCGTAGTTATCTATTTCATGCCCATCTATCTCAAGCAGAATGTCATTGTTTAATAGTCCGAACTTGTGAGGACCTCCACCTGGAGTTATGTAGTCCAGTAGGACACCTCCTTGGTCCGGTTCCAGATTGTAGAATTCTTTTAGTCTCGGGAACATTGCCTGGACCACGTATGCCCAGCGTGGAATCATTTCCTGCTTGTTCAGGACCGGTATGACGTCTTTCACAAGATTGATGGGAATGAAAAAATTGATTCTGTCGCTTGTCCGCATCCCCTGGAACGCTATCCCGACAACTTTTCCATCCTTGAGTACCGGCCCTCCCGAATTACCCCTATTTTGCTGGAGGGATGCCTGGACCATGAGCCAGCGGTCTAACGAGTAAGCATATTGGCTCACTTCTATCCGGCTGATCTCCCCTTGCTCCGACTTACTGAGCCGCTCGCCACCCAACGGATAGCCCCATCCAGTGACTTTATCCCCTACACGAAGGACGTCGCTGTCTCCGAGTTCCAGCGGGATAACCGGGCCGTTGATGCGCTCGTAAGCCGCCAGATCCCCGGGGTCCATCCGGAGCACGGCAAAATCCGCAGAATTGCATACCCCTAACGGGTACACACTGTATTGTCTCTTCTCACGACCATTTGAGACCCGTATGCTCTGTGCCATGGAAACTGCGTGTGCATTGGTCAGGATCAGTCCTCTCTGCCCGGGAAAGTTTTTGTCATCTTTGAATAAGAACGCGCTGCCTTTGACTGTAGTGAAGTCAGGAGTTTTCCATGGCTTGTGATAGTACCCCGAGTATTTTGTAGCCAGAAGGCGCAAAACCTGAGTCTCGATTAATGAGTCGGGCTGGTCGGCCCAACAGGCCTGAGCGAATGACAAGAGTGACACAATGAAGACCAACATGCGCGGTAATTGGTTCATTCTTCGTTGTTCCTCGGAGTCCGGATCCTAAAGTCTGTATCAAGACTCATGAAGCGCCGGATCCAATTCCTGACTAATTTAGCATGTAGCGAAATTCTACTCACGAACCCTTTAGTATCTTGTATAATCGCGACAATCAGCCTCGAATTGCGTGATAATCTCTTCAGTTAGGGATGGCCTGACTTTGGGCACCATTTCCATGAAAGTGTCTGTGGTCAGCTTGTAATCTTTTCCAGTTTGCAACTCTTTTTCGAACGCAGCCTGTGTAACCTTCTGGAACAGATACTCTATATCAGCGGGTGTGAAAAGAGGCATCATGCACACTATCTTGGTCACGTCCACATCGCCGTAATTTGTCCTGGAAAGATAGTATTCGAAAATGGTCCGACGGCCCTGAATGTCCAGGCCTCCCACGGGGATGATGCAATCGAAACGGCCCGGCCTTAAGAGTGCTGCGTCGAGTTCACGAATGTAGTTTGTTGCACACACAAAGAGGATTTTCCCTGCCCGTCTTTTGAGCAGTGGCACTTGCTTGAGAAATTCGTTGGTGATCGATTTGTCTATGCGCGATGCTTGGTCTCGATTTCCCGCAATTTCCTCGAATTCGTCTATAAATACGACGGCTTCGTCCAGACTTGCCGTTTCTTCCATCAGTTGTTTCAGATTACGTCCCATACGGTCTTGACCATCAGCCATGAGATCGCTGGGACTGACTTCGATGTACCACCACTGCAGAATGCCTGCTATAGCCCTGACAAAATGAGTCTTGCCGGTACCCGGCGGTCCGAAGAAGATTATTGTCCTGTGAGGCACTACGCCGTGCTTGAGTGCGAGATCCACCTCGGTAAGCGGCAGAATAATCCGTCGCTTAACAATCTTTTTCGGAGGCTGGGATTCTGAAATGGTGTCCCATACTGAACGATCCACCATTCTGGCGCCGAGATTTCTCAGAATGCGGGCGTTCTCGTTGTCCCGCAATTCCCCTGCTATTGATTCGGTGTTTTCTATGAGATCCAGGCAGGCAACCTTTATGCCCACGTCCCGACCGAGCTTTTCCGACAAGAACCACTTGTTTTGTAATATGTTCAGCCACAGATCCTGAGCAATCTCAGGCTCAAATTTGTTGCCGCTGTATTCCAGGATCCAGGACGCACACTCCTCCGGACTGGGAATATTAGCCACTATTTCCATAAGATCCTCCGCAAAAAAATAAGACGGAAATCCCCGCGGCCGGGAACATCCGTGCTGAGATGCCGTCTTAACGGTTATCGCCAAGGGTGTCAAGCCCTGGTCATTTATGTCACCAATTTGAGCAACTTGTTCCTGGGTGTGGAATCTTGTACCCACGAACAGATAGTGTTCGAGTGTGGTAAACGATGGAAAGTCGGAAATGGCAATGGTAGAATGTTACTGAACCAGGATCTGTCGTCCTGAAGTACGCTTGAGTGGTTTGCTGCGGCGAGCCTTGGGGCTCCGGATCGTAAGCATGAACTCGGTACAATCGTTCATCAAGCAGGAGCTTATATTACCTGGCCGTGATTGAAATATGTGGTGGGTTGCTTTCCGTAATTCCAGGAACCGTCAACGGAGACGGTTTTCCAGGCTGTGATCCATGAACAGGAACTTGAGAATTGGATATCAAACGCACGTTGGTATGGTGAGGAGCGCCAACCAGGACAACCTTTTTGTAGACGGAGTATCAGGACTGTTCATAGTTGCCGACGGCATGGGTGGGCACAATGCTGGTGAAGTTGCGAGTGACCTGGCGGTCCGGGAGGTCTCAAAGCTGGCGAAAGCCGGACTTGACCTCTCTGAAGACATCTTTGTTATTATTGAGGAAGCTCTTCTCGGGGCTAACGAAGTCATCTGGGCTATGTCTGAACATGTGCCCGCTTGGAAAGGCATGGGGACGACTGTTGTGGTGGCGTTGTTTAGAGAAAATCTGGTCTGGATCGGACACGTGGGTGACAGTCGGGCTTACCTGATCAGATCGAACGACATCATCCGACTTACCGAAGACCATTCATTGGTAGCTCAATGGGTAGCCGAAGGTTTGATCGCCCCTGACCGGGCGAGGTTTCATCCAATGCGTCACGTGGTCTCCATGGCGCTGGGGACAAAAGACGGCATCCAGCCTGCCGTCTCTCAGCACTCGGTAGAGGAAAACGACTGTATTCTCTTGTGTTCGGACGGGCTAACGGAAATGCTCGCCGACCCAGAACTGCTGAGCATTGTGCTCAAAGCTCCTTCACCCGAGGACGCCTGCAAACGTCTGGTAGAGCGCGCCAACCAGAAGGGCGGAACTGACAATATTACTTGTGTGGTTGTTTGTTGCGATTGAGACTGGCGCAAGACCTGTTCAGCAGGACTAAGGGGACTAATTTCAATGAAAGATCATTGATGCGAAACTGACGAACGAACTCCTGTCATCGACTTGGGCATAGTCGAGACTCAGGAGTTTGCCTTCGTGAGCCTCCATGCAGTGCATCATGGCTGTGATGGGCGAGAAACCGCAAATGCGTCTCGCGTCGCCGTCTTTGGCCACACCGCTGATGAAATAGTTCACGTCCATTCGCTCCAGAGCATAGAGCAGTTCGGCGTCTTTTTCCAATGCCTGTTCTATAGTCCCCCGGTGAGGCACGAAATGATCCCCGTAACGAGGACCGATATGGTCAAGGTCGGCGCTTGCGACGAAACAGACTGATTTTGACCTCTTTCGGCAAGCCTGTTTCAAGGCTCTACAAAAAAGCTCGAATGTCTCCCGCTGCTCACTAAGTAATTCATGTGAGTCAAAAATATGATGCGAAAACGAACATAGCACCGGGAGAATGGTAAGCTGATGGCGATCCGAAAACATGTACTGAAGAAATACCAATTGAAACTCTATGACGTGTTCAGTGGCGTGAAGCATTTCTTCGGAAGCCGCGTCTTGGCCCATTTCTTCCGAGAGCAGATCCAGAAGTTCGCGGTCCGTGTGACAAATGCCCAGTGGGGTCTGAAAGTCCAAAGAGCAGGC
The DNA here is from genome assembly GCA_026388625.1 of Deltaproteobacteria bacterium. GTDB lineage: Bacteria > Desulfobacterota > Desulfomonilia > Desulfomonilales > Desulfomonilaceae > CAIXMD01. The sequence goes on from JAPLJK010000074.1 coordinate 9,214, forward strand.
AGTGAACAGGGCTTCCACTCCTGCGTGACCAGTGCCGAAAATGACATAAATATCTGAGGGCTGTCCTGAGGCAAGCGCATGATAAGCACTGGCAAAGCTTCTGCTTCCTGCCCGTATGTCTATGTGGGGAGCAACAATGCCAACCGGACGTCTCGGGTCTGAAAAAAAATTCGGGTGTCCTGGGCCTCCGTTGACGGGTTCAAAGAAAGAACTGAGTTCGCTTCTAAGTTCAATAGGATTTGCCTTGTAACTCTTGCCGGCATGTGAAAAAGGCCTGAAAGGCATTTGACGATAAGCTTCCGTTCTCTGCCGAAAGGCATTCTTGAACCGGTCTCCTTCAAGCAAGAAGGACTCGTCGAGTTGTGCCAATATGGCCTGGATTTCATCAAGAAATACGATCCGGCCCGCTCTTGCCGTCAGGTTCGCCTGTATATCTCTCAAAGAGTGCTTACCGTCCAGCATGGCCAACAACGGCAGGGTATCCCGACGAACAAAAAGCATCTTTTCCGTCAATTGCAATGGATCTTTGAGAGCTATTACCTGCCTGCCTTGCACCGACAATTGCATCGGCTCTACAGGTCTTAACTTGGGCATGTCCTGTGAATATGAGGTCACCGACGAATTTCACCTTTTTGGGGACGCAAGTCCGGTCAAGGCCGCCTCAGCCTTCAATGAACGGACGCAATCGTTTGCTGCGTGAGGGGTGGCGCAGTTTTTTCAAGGCCTTGGCCTCGATCTGCCGTATCCGTTCTCTCGTGACATCAAAGTCCTGACCCACTTCCTCAAGCGTATGATCAGCCCTCTCGCCGATGCCAAACCTCATACGCAGTACTTTCTCTTCCCTGGGAGTAAGGGTGGCCAACACCTTGCGAGTCTGCTCAGTCAGGCTCATACCCACAACAGCTTCTGAAGGGGACAATATCTTCTTGTCCTCGATGAAATCTCCCAGATGAGAGTCTTCCTCCTCTCCAATGGGAGTCTCAAGAGATATAGGTTCCTTGGCAATCTTGAGAACTTTTCTCACTTTTTCGAGAGGGAATTCCATTTTATCGGCGATTTCCTCTGGAGTCGGCTCGCGGCCATATTCTTGGACCAAATACCTGGACGTCCGAATCAGTTTGTTGATGGTTTCTATCATGTGTACGGGGATACGTATGGTTCGCGCCTGATCCGCTATGGCCCTCGTTATCGCCTGCCTGATCCACCACGTAGCATAGGTGCTGAACTTATAGCCACGTTGGTACTCAAATTTGTCGACAGCTTTCATGAGGCCTATGTTGCCCTCTTGAATGAGATCCAAGAACTGCAGGCCACGGTTTGTATACTTCTTGGCGATGCTCACCACCAGTCGCAAATTGGCTTGGACAAGCTCACTCTTAGCTCTTCTGGCCAAGTACTCACCTTGACGGCAAGACTCGAGGGCTCGCACCAGGTTGTCTTCGTCCATGCCTGCTTCCGCTCGAAGCTTCTGTATCTTGCGTAAACCATTTTCAAGCTTTTTCTCAAGTTCCAGGAGCCTGTGAGGCGAGAGATTCGTGTACTTTTTAATGGGTTTTTTCTCTTCTATTAGACCCTTAAGAAATCTGATCTTCTCCTGTGCCTTATCGACCGGCATTTTCAGCTCGTACTCGGCAGCCCACAATTCGTCACGACCGGCTTCGAGTTTCTGGACCAGAAACTTCAGCTTGCCGGCTATATGTTCAATCATGTTGCCGGCCAGATTAATGTTGCGAAGGCAGGTTACAACCTGTTCGCGGCACGTTGTCACCTCTTCTTCGACCTGCTTGAATCGGGTTTCGTCAGGAACCGGTCCGAGGGAATTCCGTTTGGCTAAGAGACTCTGGTACTTGGCTTCATATTCTTTCATTTCTTCAATAAGCTTGAGAACTCTTTCCACATGGGTAGAATCATCCCCATCGGGAACTTCTTCTTCCTCAAAACCCCGAATCACCTCTTTGAGCCGAATGGTACCTTTCTGTAGCTTGTCTCCTAAAGCCAGAACTTCTTTGATGGTCACCGGGCATTCAATAATTACGCTGAAAACTTGCTGCTCGCCCTGTTCGATCCTTTTAGCAATTTCTACCTCACCTTCCCGAGTAAGCAGGGAGACACACCCCATTTCGTGGAGATACATTTTTACCGGATCGTTTCCTCGAACCACAGATTCGGGATCCGAGGAAATCTCTTCGTCATCCTCTTCCTCCTCGGGTTTCTCATCGTCATGGGTTCTGATTTTCTTTTCCGAAATGGGGATTTTTTTCTCTGAAGCGACAAGCTCCACGTTGTAATCCGCCATGATTCTGATGAGAAGTTCATCTATCTGCGGCACGCCGACCACATGGGAGGGAAGCTGTTCATTAATCTCATCGTAAGTCAGGTACCTCCTGCTTCGAGCGAGATCGAAGAGTTCTTTAAACTCCAATGAAGCCTTTGTATCGGTCATAAAACGACTTCTCCTTGTTGTTGTTTTCTATGCACAGATTACCGGTGCAGGCGCCTGCCAATGGACCAAAGTTCTTGCGCCAAGAGGTTATATTCTTCTTCTCCTGGAGCGCACTTTTTCATTCTTTCTTTTATTTCGACTTTACGTCTCTCGAACGACCGCAGCCTTATGTAATCCAGCGATTCATCTACGGTCAGCGCGCCATCGACCTCAGGTCTCAAATCATCCTCTTCAGGCCGAGGTTTCATCCATGTAGCCACAATAGAGGCAAGATCGTGATCATCCAAGGAATTGAGCAAATCAGATGCTTCAAACTTTCCTGTCTGCTCCCTCAATGCTATGATCCGCCCTGCAAGCTCAGCCAGAACCGGGTCTTCAAAGTTTTTTATCAGCCCACTTTTTACAACCCGCTCGATGACCCCGTCCATGAGCAACATGCCCCTCACAACGTTTCTTTCATCCGCAGGAAAATCAAAGAGGGTTTTCCCCGAACAACTTCTTGAACTCTTTTGGTAGTGACGCCTAGGAGCTTCCTTTAGGAGTCGAAGCAGCCGATCCTCACGGATTCTGATCCTTGAGGACAATCTCTCAATAAAATAATCTCGCTCCTTCGAATCGGCAACCTCCCTGAGGATAGGTAGGCACTCTTCGAGAGCTAGATTTCTCCCATGAATAGTATTGACGTCGTACTGAGATTTCAGGTGTTCCAAGAAAAAATCAATCATGGGAACGGCTCGATCCAACAGCTTACGAAAAGCTTCGACACCCAACCTTCTTATTGCTTCATCGGGGTCCTTATCTTCATCGAGGATCAAGCACGAAGGTTCCATTTCTGCTGCAAGGAATAAAGGGATAGACCTCTTGAGGGCCCTCAATCCAGCTTCGTCGGAATCGAAAACGGTCGTGACTTTTCCGCAAAATCTCTTGATCAGCCTTATCTGTTCCACCCCTAACGCTGTCCCAAGAGGAGCGACGGTGTTTTCGACTCCTCTGATCCTGAGAGAGATCTGATCAAAATAGCCTTCAACTAAGATGACATACCCTTCTCTTCTAATCCCCTCCCGGCTAGAATCCAGACCGTAAAGGATATTTCTCTTTCTGAAAATCCCAGACTCCGGAGAATTCAGATACTTCGGATCTCCATCTCCAAGAATGCGTCCTCCAAATCCTACGACCTGCCCGTTGAGGTTCCGAATGGGGATCATAATTCTGGAGCGAAAATAATCGTAGTAACCTCCACCGGTCCGCTCCCGAACGAGACCCACAGACACGGCATCCCCCGAATTGATTTCGTGGGTTCTCAGATAGCTGTGAATCCCGTCCCAGGAATCGGGAGCAAACCCCAGATCGAGGCGCTCGGTCCATTCAGGCGGAATCCCACGATTGATAAGATACTGCTGAGCCGCGTCGTTAGAGCCCAGGCTGGTTTTAAAATACGACTGTCCGGCTTCTAAGGCGGCAAGGAACCGCTCTTTGTCTTCAACCTTGGCCTTGCCTCCTTCCAGTTCGAAATGAATCCCGTACCGTTGCGCCACCATCCGGACGGCTTCAAGGAAGGAGACATTTTCCATTCTCATCAAGAAGTTGAACACGCTGCCTCCAACAGCGCAACCAAAACAGTGAAAAATGCCTTTCTGGGGCGACACATAGAAGGAAGGGTCCTTATCCCCATGGAATGGACAGATTCCTCTGTAATCCTTTCCAGCTTTCTTCAGGTCCACGTAATCGGATATAACCCGCACTATGTCGGCTGCCGCAGCTATTTCAGCAATCTTTGATTCTGGGATACGCATGATCCGGCTTTCTTATTGTAACTCCCTACTTCAGGGAACCGAGAGACTCTCTGAGTCATCTCAACAACAGGCTGATGCTTCCGTGAACGGCAGTGTATACGTCAAATCGCAACACTTTGCTTTTGGTAAAGCAACACAGATAGAGAAGTGACGGAAAGTTGCGTCCACGGCTAGCCGTCCCCCCTGTCCACGTGGTCGGAGACCATTGAGGTAGGCCAAACTTCATAGCAACTGCTGCGGGAAAGAGCTACCATGATCTGCCTTCAGAAGCGAGACAATCCTTATCGCGCGCCTATTCGGAAGCAAGTTCAACAATAGTTACAGCCTCGCCTCCGCTGTTAGGATCACCTCCTAGGAACCCGCGCACCATGACACACCCAGCCAAGTACTCTCTGACTGCTTTTTTCAGGCGTCCAGTCCCCCTACCGTGAATGATATTTATCGACGTCAGACCGCCCAGGATCGCTTCATCAATAGCTTTTTCAACTACAGGGATTGCTTCATCAACCCGCAGGCCGATGATTTTCACCTCCCATCTGGGATTGGTAAGGGGGATATCTATTCCAATACGCTCCTTTTTTGAAGGATTTTTTTCCTCGACCGAAGACTCAACCATTTCTGTGTCCGATGCGTGGGTTTTCACTGTCACATTGCCTACCGCGACTTCCACGAGTCCGTTATCTAAGACGGCTGTAACCCTTCCTTGCCTCCCAAGCGTGACAATCCTCACTGTTGCGCCCGGTCCTGGGATTTGAGAGAGGTTCTCTAAGGGAGAGCCCAGAGTGTGGACTATCTCTTCCTTGATTCTTTTGAGGTCGTCACGCGGCTTAACACGATTTTTTATGGCTCCGCTTTTCAAGGATTTTTGAATATCCGATATCTGGGTCTCAGCCTTACGAATCATACTGAGGCACTGTTTTCGGAACGTCTCAACAATGTCAGTTCTTTGGGACTGAATGTCTCGGAGTTCTTCATCGAGAATGGTCTTCTTTTCTTCCAGATCTTGCCGCAGTGTTTCCGTTTGAGTGATTTTCTCCTTCAGTTCTTGCAACAGCCTGTTGCTGCCTCCTGCCGACCTTTCCGCGTAACGCTTTGCCGAGTCCACAACGCTCTGGTCCAGACCGATGCGCTCGGCGGTCAAAATGGCATGAGATTCTCCAGGGAAGTCGTATAACAGGCGGAACGTGGGTTGCAAAGTGTGGGGATGAAATTCCACGCTAACATTCTTGGCCTGAGGACGCGCCATGGCATAGGCCTTGAGATGAGTGTGGTGTGTGGTGACTATAGTACTGGTTCCCCTCTGAATAAGTTCATCGGTGATAGCCATAGCCAAAGCCGCCCCTTCTTCAGGGTCCGTAGCCCCGCCAATCTCGTCAAGTAGTACCAGATCTCCTGGAGATGCTTTCTTGAGGACTGCCTTGATGCGGAGCATGTGGCCGGCAAACGACGAAATTCTCGACCGTACATTCTGGTCATCCCCAATGTCCGCCATGACCCGATTGAAGGGCTGAATTTTGGTTCCCTCGGAGGCCGGTATCAAAATTCCACACTTGATCATCAGAGGAAACAGACCTGCAATCTTGAGCGCAACGGTTTTACCGCCCATATTTGCCCCGCTGATAATGGTGGCAAGAGTGGAAGAATCTTGTATGACGTCCATAGGTACCACGTGAGATTGCCCGTCGGCGAGGAGTAGTGGGTGGCGAGCGCCCAAGATTCGAAAGCCCTCTTGAACCAACTCTGGATATATGGATGACGTGGCTATGGAGTACAACGCCCTCGACTGAAACGCGTCCAGCAAAGTGAGCGCTTTGAAATTCGTTATCAGCGCAGAGATTTCTGCGCGTATATCATTAGTCAACCTCTTGAGGATTTCGCGGATCTCCGCGGTCTCTTCATCAACGAGAGAAGCTATCTGATTGTTGAGTTCTACTACTTGAAAAGGTTCGACGTAAACGGATGCGCCACTACGTGAGTGGTCATGGACAATGCCGTCCAACAAACCTCGGAACTCCGGTCTCAGAAGTATCACATAGCGGTCGTTACGCAGAGTCACGTAATCTTCCTGGACGATCCGGGCCAGGTCTCTGTCACGCACGAACCCCTCCAGACGCTTGATCATGATTTCACGCGCTGCTCGTCCTCGTGAATGAATGCGCATAAGCTCCGGACTTGCATCGGGTCTCACCCCGCCGTGCTCGTCAATTGTACGAAGTATGTTTTTTTTTAACAGACCGAGCGAGGTGATTTCGACGGAGAAACCCTTCAGGTGCGCAAGCCTTTCATCCAGGCTTTCTAGTTTTTCCAATACATTGTCACTGATGACAAGAAGATCCCGGACCGCAAGGATCTCTTCCGGGTTCAGCATGGTCGATTGATTTTCCAGTCTTTGAAACAAGTTCTCCATGGGCAAGAGATTGCTCAGTTCCAAAGGTCCGGACAGCCGTACCATCTCCTGAAGTTCGGAAACCAGATCGAGGTTCGCCTTTATGACCTGAAAGTCGTTTTCGGGTAAGGCTGATAAGATTTGGTTCCTTCCGGACTCAGAACAAGCATAAGATCCAACCTCTTCCAGAACAGCAGGAAGTTCCAGAAAGGTTTGACTCTCGACGACGATGTCTGAAAATTCATGATAGTTCATGATCAGGACGTCAAACGGGGAATTCCGTTGGGGGAATGAAGGTACAACGTTGCATAAGCCATTCCCCGCTGAAAAAAACAGAAATGCAGACGGAAAATTCGGCTCGAAAAACCTTTGATTTCAATGGAGATGTTGAATTCCACTTTCCCCGAGTCTACGCTAAGAGTGATGGTCCCGGAGGTTGTTGGAATTGGTTATTCATTGTCTCAAACGCCTCGCCGGCTCGGGTTGAGACATTGGCATCATAGTCTTACCGGAATGCCCTCCGCCTCGAGAAATTTCTTAAGTTCCCTGATAGGAATCTCCCTATAGTGGAAGATGGAGGCAGCCAAGACTGCGTCAGCATTAGCCTTTAAGACCGCATCTCTCAAATGTTCCTGAGTTCCGGCCCCTCCCGAAGCGATCACGGGAATTCCCACGATGTCCGTTACCGCTCGAGTCATCGGGATATCGTACCCGTCCTTGGTTCCATCAGCATCCATACTGGTCAGAAGTATTTCTCCTGCGCCGAGGTCTTCAACCTTGCGGACCCATTCCAGGCAGTCAACTCCTGTCATGGTCCTCCCGCCGTGTATCGAGATTTCGAAGCCTGACGGAGTGTTTCCAGTTCGTTTTGCGTCTATCGCGACAACTATGCACTGACTTCCGAACATCAGAGAGGATTCCCTGATAATATCAGGATTCTGAACCGCGGCGGTGTTGAGGGAGACCTTGTCGGCTCCCGCATTCAGGAGTTCCCTGATATCTGCCGTAGTCCTCACTCCCCCACCCACTGTAAGCGGCATGAACACTTCTTCCGCAGTTCTGGCCACAACTTCAAGGATTATTTTGCGCTTTTGGTGTGACGCAGTGATGTCCAGGAAGACTAACTCGTCTGCCCCTTCGACATCATAGTATCGGGCGTTTTCTACCGGGTCACCGGCGTCGCGGAAGTTTACAAAATTAACGCCCTTGACAACTCGGCCGTCCTTAACATCCAGACACGGAATAATTCGCTTAGCGAGCATTACTGCATTTTCTCCGCCATTTCAAGGGCTTCCCGCAGATCAATTCTGCCGTCGTAAAGGGCTCTTCCTATTATAATACCTTTCACGCCCACATGTTCAAGTGGCAGCGCGGCGGCCACATCAGCCAATTCTGAAATTCCTCCCGACAGGATCACGTTTGTACGAGTGCTTCCGGCAAATTCTCGCGTGCTTTCTATATTGGGCCCCTTCATCATCCCGTCCCGTTCAATGTCAGTGTATACAAACGAAGCTGGGCCGGCCGAATCAAAACGGGCTGCAAGCTCAGACGCCAGGATTTGAGTCGACTCCTCCCAACCTTCAACGGCTACAAACCCTGACCTGGCGTCAATTCCTATGGCTAATCGGCCAGGAAACAACTCCAGGAATTCCAAGACCTTTTCAGGTTCTTTTGCGGCCAGGGTTCCTAGAATTACCGTGTCTACGCCTATGTCGAGGAGCGTGAGAATCGTTGGCCGGTCTCTAATTCCTCCCCCCACCTGGACAGGAACGCGCACCGCTCTTACAATCTCTTCCACATAGGCCAAATTGACGGGTTTGCCTTGCACTGATCCGTTGAGGTCCACCACGTGGATACGCGCCGCGCCGGAGGCTTCCCATCGTTGCGCCTGAGAGACCGGGTCATCGTTAAATACGGTTACCGAATCAAACCGTCCCTGCCTCAGGCGGACACATTTGCCGTCTTTCAGATCAATTGCTGGGATAATAGTCATGGGAGGGGCTTAATTGAACAAAAAAGCCCCCATGATGGGGGCTTTTTTGTGTTCGATTTACCTTCCGCTAGTCTACAGGCAGATAGTAAACGAAGGGAGGCCAGGGAACTATGAATCTCCACATAGGCACCGCCACGGGAATTGGAGGTGGTCCACAGCCGATCGGTCCACAAGCCAGTGGGGGCGGCATCGGTTCCGGATATTGCATTTTCACCTGGATGGATGTTCTAAGTTTCGCCGGGGCCGCTTTCACCTTTGGCGGCGGCGGACATGCCGCACCCACACAAGCAGGCGGGGCTGCTGCAGGAGTCACCATCGGTTGAGGAGCTGGAATCGACCCCGTATATGTCTCGGCCCACACCATACCCGCCGCGGCTACGACGACCAGGATGAATCCGAGAATTCCTATCTTTTTAACCATGCCCTAATCCTCCTTTCGACAATTCGTTATATCTTAGGAACTCTTCCTTTTTTTTGGCCTCTCGCAGCAACCTTACTTCGTCACCTTGACCGGCATGGGGGGCGGCGGCGCCATAGGCACTGGCCCACACGCTGGTGGCCCACACGCAGGCGGGCAAGTCGGCCTGATGTAATTAGCCTTCACCCATACGCAGCGAGGCACTTTGTGGGTCTTGCAGCACGGATCCATAACGGTGTCGAAATGCTCATTCTTGATTTCAGACACGATTGGCACCAGCCACTCATAACGACCAGTTCCAATTGAAGCAGGAAAAGTCTGGGGATTCGCAAAGAATGCCAGCGGCTTGCGGGGCCATGCTACTCCCGCCAGATACGGTGCAACCACCCTGACCCGCCTCAACTGAGCAGGTATCGGGGTGATAACCTCCTTGACCATCGAATACTTGGTCTGGACCGGCCCACACAGCGGCGGGATCGTTGGAGGTGGCGGCATACACGATGACATATATGCCTGACCGCCGCCGCCAGGTCCGCCGGCGAAGGATACTACCACGCTGGCGCCGCACAATGCGAGAACCAATAGGCTCAGAAGAAACAAACGTTTAACCATACCCTCAATCCTCCTTTCAACAGTTCCTCCCGACCATCGTTCGGGAGACCCGTAAAAACATTCCCGGATAAAAATCCGATAAAGCCCGGAATGTATTTTTGGTATCAAATCAACCGCGGAATGTCAAGTGTTTTTTTCCTTGACACCTGTCCTGCCGCCTTTTGTGGATTGGTTGCCCAACCCTGATTACTCCTCGAAGGCTGTCTCCTGCTCACCACCAGAACATGTCTAGGTGGTGATGACTCCTTCTTTCGGCCCACGTTAGGTTAATTCATTCAGAAAGTTAGTCGTATGAATAAATTTTTAGCAGAAGCTCGACACCAAGTCAAGGCTTTTTTATGTGCTGGAACATTGGGCTTACAAACATGTTCGATTCGGTTTCGGCCCATTCCGACTCTCTTGTTACCCCCGTCTTACCCGTCTGATTTCACCACCAACTCGCCAGTGACTAAAGATCGTGATCCATGGCCAAGCGATTACTTCACCTGTGCAAATTTTAGCGGCCGCGGTAACAAAAAACCGCGGCCACCTCTAGTCTATTAAACGTTCTTAAAAGCCATTTCATCGAGAAAGCCGAATCGAGTAGCGCGCCTCAACTTGCAAATAGGTGAATCCTTGCTACTGCACCTATGGTCTCCATGAATACGGCATCCGCCCCAGGTATCGTAGCCTGTGCTGCATCCCTATCGTGATTCCGTTAACAACCACGGCGTTGGACACCGCCGCCGAGGCACCGGGCTACGGTTAGATCATTCCATAACCTCCGTCGACGCACAATAGCTGTCCCGTGATGTAATCGGATTCAGTCGACGCGAGGAAGACAAAGGCCGGACCGATGTCGGAGGCACTGCCGAAGCGCTTCAGCAGAATACGGTTCATGTAAATCTCTTTCAGTTTTTCATCAGACCGAATTTTTTCGGTCATGTCGGTCTCAACTATCCCGAGAGAGATCACATTCGCGCACACATTGTACCGTGCCAGTTCTCTTGCAACGCTCTTGGTCAAGCTCAGTATGCCCCCTTTTGCCGCCGAATAGTTCACCTGGCCTACCGTTCCTACGAGCCCTGCTACTGAACTTACGTTAATAATTTTTCCGTAATTCTGCTCCTGGAAATACTTGAAAGCCGATTGAATGCAGAGAAAGGGGCCCTTTAGATGAGCGTTCAAAACTGCATCCCACTGTTCCTCGGTCATCTTCTGCAACATGGCCGGTTGCGTGAAACCGGCGTTATTCACTACAATGTCCAGGCGGCCGAAGTTTTCCTTGGCCGCTACCATCATGCTCTCGACTTCTGCCTTGGATGCCACGTCGGCACGCACCGCGAAAGACTTTCGACCCATGGCCCGGATCTGCTCAACCACATCTTGAGCGGCTGCCTCCTTGGAGGTGTAATTAACAAGCACATCCGCGCCCTCAGCAGCAAAAGCCAGAGCAACGTTGCGCCCTACCCCTCTGCTGCTACCGGTAACCACCGCTGCCCTGCCGGCCAATCTCATGACGCCTCCTGTAACACCCCTAGTCCGACACGATCGGTCTAAGGGGAGTCTATTTTCCCTGGAACGGGAAAGTGATCGTCAAGCCATTCAGCCAAATCTGCTGCCTATCTGTCCATAACCAGACCTTAACAGAGAGTATATAAAAAAAAAAGCCCCGAGAGGGGCTCGGGGCGTGAAAGGAGGTATGGATATGGGTTATAGTGCGTAGGAACTCTTCACCGGTCTCGACGCAAGGGCTGCCAAGATGCATTGAATAAGAGACCATGCGATTTCGTTTGTCACATAACCCCTGTGTATTGAGACAAACATATCCACAAAAGGTTCCGGCTATTCCCGAAACGATTTATGTGTCTGCCGAAAGTCTGCCCATGCCGGACCGGGACGGACACTCCTTGTAGGCCGGTTCAAATCAATTCTGTGCCTGATACGCTCAACGATTCAAGGAGTGTAAACTACCACCAATAGTTGGGATATCTTCGAACTAAGGTTTCTTAGGTTGTGTGCGGTTCCTGAATTAAAGTGAAGGCTGGATCCTCTCTTCAAGATATTAGGCTCTTGGCCGACCTGAATTTCTACTCTGCCTTCAAGCACATAGACGAATTCCTCCCCTTCGTGCTTGTACTCAACCATGTCGTGAGCTTTCTTGGGGTCCAGAGTAATAAGATAGGCCCACAGGTGTTTGTCTTCTGCGTCCGGAGTCAAGCTTTTGTACGAATAAGCTTTGGTTCGTTTACGATAACTTTTTCGGCGCTCTATTTTTTTCTCTTCTGCAAGAAGAGTGGCCGAGTCTATTGCAAGTGCCCTGGAAATCTGAATTAATGCGCCGACAGGTGGCGCTATGGTACCTTCTTCTATCTCCTTGAGGTAGTCGGCGGCGTATCCTGTTTTTTCCGAAAGTTGATTAAGATCCACGTTTAACTTTTTTCTCATCTCTCGGATTCTGTCACCAACACCAAGGACACGATCGGATTTTTTTGCCATATAGCCTCTCCTGCGAGATTTAAATTATAAGTCTTCCAAAGGCTCTCTGGTGAGAACCGGAGATATTTCACATTTGCAAATTGAGAAAACCTGGACGATCTGGAGACATTTTCGACAAGGTCTTTTGGGTCAGTAAGAGTCCGGTCTCTTGCCACCTTTATATTTGGTTAGTTCGCGTGCGATGACAACTCGCTGGATTTGGTTTGTTCCTTCGAAGATTTGAGCCACTTTGGCGAATCGCATGTACATCTCCACCGGATAGGACTTCATATACCCGTAACCACCAAGGATCTGAACTGCCTCTGTTGTAACGCGCATTGCTGTATCGGTCGCCAGGAGTTTACCCATGGCGGCTTCCATGAGGCTGGGCTCACCCAGGTCCATCAGCCATGCCGCCCTGTATACCATTACTCTTGCAGCCTCAATATCGGTTGCCAGATCCGCCACGAGGAACTGAAGTCCTTGAAAGGTAATAATGGACTTCCCGAATTGCTGACGCTTGTTAGCATAGTTCAGCGCATAGTCGAGGGCTTGTTGAGCCAATCCTGTGGCGCAAGCCCCTATACCTACCCTGCCCCCATTCAGTGCAGTAAGGGCCATGTTAAGACCCCTGCCTTCTTCCCCCAGAAGATTCTCGGAAGGAATGAAGCAATCATTGAAATGAAGTTCAGTGGTGGGACTCGCGTTCATGCCCATTTTGGCTTCATGGGGTCCGAAGGAAAAACCAGGCGTTCCCTTTTCCACAATCACAGCACTGATGCCCTTTTGTTTTTGGGTTTCATCAGTACGAACCATGACTGCGTAAATATCGGCAACTTCCCCGCTGGTAACATAAAGCTTGGTTCCGTTGACCACATATCCTCCGTCTGTTTTGACTGCGGATGCGCTCAATGCCGCTGCATCGGAACCAGCTTCGGCTTCGGTTAAAGAATAGGCGCCTAGTGCGTCACCCAGGGCCAGAGGCCTAACCCATTTCTCTCTTTGCTCGTTGGTACCATACTGATAGATCAGATTGGTAACCATGTTGTGAACGCTCACGTACACTGCGGTGGCAAAGCAGCCTTTGGCCAACTCTTCGAAAATCACTGCCGCAGTCAACCGGCCCACTCCGGTACCTCCGAATTCTTCCGGCACGTAAAGTCCCGTGAAGTCAAGTTGGCCCATCTTATCGAAGGTTTCTCTTGAATAAGTAGAAGTATCTTCCCAATACCTCGCGTTGGGGGCTAGTTCCTTGGCGGCGAAATCTCGGGCCGCCTTTCTTATGAGGCGCTGCTCATCGGTAAGCTTAAAGTCCATATAAGATCTCCCGTGTCTCGGGATCCGGGAAAATGGGACAGAGTCGTCTCCGGTCCCTGCTGACGTTTTCAGAATTTGTCCATCCGGTAATCTTGTAATATGTTTCTTTTGTCATGATTACCTGTTAAGAGGTTCGTCAGTCAACGAAAAACCTGGGCACCGCATTTTTTCGTCGCTCATCAGCCACTAAGTTGCGATATCACGTTTCGATCTTCAACATGAGCGACTACAGACTTGGGGACGGCCACACAGAGCTTATGCTCTTGGCTCACCGAGACCCAACGCACTGCGTAGGACCTGAATTTCATTATTTCCAAAAAAATGTTTCCAGGCAATTGCCTCAGAACTTATGGAATTTCGCAATAGAGAATTCTGTTGAGATAGGATCCTCGATTCATAAAGACGATTGGGGAGGAGTGAAGATTGACAGCTACTTATGAGGCAATGAGAATTCTTTCGAGCTTCTTTGGAATCGAGCCTCACTATACTGACAACCAGGGCAAGATTCACCATACGGATCCGAGGACTGCGCGACAAATACTGCGGGCTAAAGGCATACGGTTCGACGATGATCGGATAGCGTTAGCGTTCAACCCGCAGCAAGTCCTGGTGTTGACGACGAGCAATCTTCCAACCCAGATTTCGGCTTATCTCCCACTCTGGGAACATCAGAGTGTTCCGGCAGAATCGGTCGGTTCGGTGGTGATCAGAGAAGCCGTTGGCCGTGTCGAGGAGCGTAGGTATTGTCTCGGTTCACACCAAGTGAAAATTGTGTCGGACAATGACAAGGGGCTGCTCCGAATCTCGCTCCCATTTCCTGATATCCTTGATATTGGAACCTATAGGTTCCAGATAGAAACCTCTCTGGGACCAGCCAAATACCTTTCTGATCTCTTGTGCATAGCGTGTCCCGACAAGTGCTACCAACAGCCGGCCTTTGAAACGGGCGTGAAAATCGCCGGAATTGCGATCGCCCTCTATGGAGTCAAATCCGAAAGTAATTGGGGCGTGGGAGATTTTCGAGATCTGAAACAGATAGTGAGTTGGGCAAGGGATCACTTGAAGGCTGATTTCGTCGGCCTGAACCCACTCCACGCCCTGTTCAACAAGCGACCTTTCAACAACAGTCCTTATCTGCCATCCAGCCGACTCTTTCGTAATTTCCTTTATCTGGACATCCCCGGAATTGAAGATTTTGCAGGGTCTCCAAAGGCTCAGGCCCTTGTAGGTTCCCCAGAGGCTCAAAGCCATATAAAGCGACTCAGAGATGAACATCATGTGAACTACGAGGAGGTGGCTGATCTCAAGCGTAGCGTACTGGTGGAATTGTTTCACACCTTCCTTGAAACTCATTTCAGACCGCGGAGCTTCAGCTCTCGATGGAACGAATTTCAACGGTATAGAGACTCTGAGGGGTCATACCTGGAAAGGTATGCGACTTTCTGTGCGCTACACGAACACTTTCGGGACGAGCTTCCCAACGCTGTGACGTGGCGGCAATGGCCGACGGCATTCCACGACCCGTTGAGCCCGGAGGTACAAAGGTTTGAAGTTGAACACAGTGAAGAAATTCTTTTCTGGATTTACGTTCAGTGGCAGATAGACGTCCAATTACGGAACGTCCAGGAACATGCCATTCAGCAGGGAATGCAGATCGGCCTTTATCATGATCAGGCCCTGGCAGTTGATAAAAACGGCGCGGATTTCTGGGCGTGGCAGATTTTTTTTCATGAGGGTTTTAGTATTGGAGCGCCGCCAGACGGGTTTGCACCGGAAGGTCAGGACTGGGGATTTGCTCCTGCGAACAGAGAACAAATGTGTAATTCAGGCTTTGACCTCTTCAAAAAGAATCTTGAGACAAATTGCAGGCACGGTGGCGCCTTAAGAATTGACCACGTGATGCAGTTAAATCATTTGTTCTGGATACCATTGGGAAAGAAACCAAGTGAAGGGGTATTTGTTAAGGACTATGAGAATGAGTTGTTGAGTTTGCTTTGCCTGGAGAGTCAACGCGGCCGCACAGTCATAGTGGGGGAGGATCTTGGCACGGTTCCTTTTAATTTCAGAGAAAGGCTCATGGAAAAAGGGATCCTCTCCTATAGGCTTTTCTATTTTGAGAGAGACAATTATGAAAACCAGCTTTCTTATACCGATTATCCACAATGTGCTCTCGTCTCAATCAGTACTCACGACCTCCCAACCCTTGCCGGCTTCTGGTCCTACCGCGACATTGAATTGAGGCTGGAAATGGGTATGATTCAGGAGGAACAGGCGAGTATGTTTAAGGAAGAACGGACTCGCCACAAGGCAAAAATCATTGAAAGACTTGTGAGAGACGGGTTCCTGGCGGCACAGAACGCTCATGCCGCCTGGGAATCCGGCCTTCCCACAGACGAACTCCACACGGCGGTACTGAGTTTCATCTTGCACACCCCTTCCAAACTCGCGCTCATAAGCCAAGAGGATCTGTTCATGGACGTTCGTCAACAGAACTTTCCCGGCACCACCCATGAACATCCCAACTGGGTAACAAAAATGCGTTTTACAGTAGAAGAACTGGGGCACAATCCTGAAGCGATACGTCTGGCAGCGAAATTCAGGACTCTCGTCGAACAGTCAGGACGGACACATGAATAAATTTATGGCTGGACGGCATACTGGTATAGCAGGTGGCGGATTTGTGTGAGGATGTTCATTGGAAGCTATGGGTAGTATTTGATGAGATCCGGGAGGAATGAAGAACCAAGTGAAAAGGGACTAGGGGTTGTGAAGCTTCCGTACGAGTTTCTTAGGAATTGATTTGCACTTCCGTCATGTATGTGCAGACAAGAAATGTGTCGTCGGAAGTCGCTCTTTCAGCATACCAGACTATTTGCCAAAAATTCTGTCCGAATGACGGGTTTGCTTCATGAACAAAACCCCCTAACCCAGTATGCCAAGCGGGGCTGGGGCGATTCACAGAGCCAAAGAGGCTATATGTACGACAGTCGCTATAGACCCAACCGGCCAACTTTTTGAGAATTCGACGCTGTGGTTAAACGGATTGCCTTAATCGGCGCGCCAAACATTTTGGCCTTTCTGTAACGCCATGGTTTCCAGCCCAAATCCGAACAATGCACACAACATCCTCCCGCCATCTATCGATCTTGCGAATGGCCTCGGCCTCCCAAGGAAGCCAGGTGGAACGCTTTCTGATGCGAATTGAAGCCTCCAATTCGGCGGGAACCGGAGGGTCCATACTCTCCGGGTCATTCCTTTCCAACCCAACCAGGTAGTCGTTCAGGATCCTTATTTGCCTACGGTTCAGCATACCACGCTCTTTTAAGAGGCGTGCTTCAACCATTGTGGCCAATCCTTTTGTCATGGAGTCGTTCTTGTTCGTGCAGTTAATGAGTTCGCTTAGGAATCTGTAATTCTCTCTAAATTCACCCGGGATGCTTGAGAGGTCGGCGTCTTGAGCGGACTTATCCACTTTCATGGCTGATTCCTATTATTACTGGGACACGAGGATCTGTCTGGGATAGCGACAGGCGCCTGCCGATATCAGGCGTCGGGGACATGGCCTAGCACCTTGAACATATATTGTCAAGTTATGGTTTGATGTTTTTTATTAAAAATTCAAAATTACTCATTAAATTTCTATACTACTGCTTTGAAGGATTGTTTCTGTAAAGTTCCTTATGTTTTTTAAGTACTTCCGGATTTATCTGTATATTATGCTTGTGCTGTTCACGATAAGATTCCAAATTCCTTTTCTCTTGATAAGAAAACACCGTGGTCTCTATAAATCCCACGACGTGCTCGCCGTAAGGGAGTTCACGGACGAATGCCACCCCGCTCATCAAGGTGGTCTGGTTGACACGTGTGGCGTGGATATAGCATCCCAGGATAATACCGAGACCTGACAACAGACAGAAGTAGACAATGTACACGGTTATCTTAATCATGGCGACTACTTTCCTATTGGATCTGCTCTCCTCTGACAGGTTGACCATGTCCCATATCCCTGGTGAATCGCTTTCAAAAATAGATTATGCTGATGAAAGTGACCAACCAGAGAATCGCACAGATAAGAAGAGGAGGATCCGTCAGTAGTAGGGCGGTTGGAGACCCGCCTTCTTCTCTGTAATAAATCAGGTACATATAACGGAATATGCCGTACGTGACAAAAGGTATAGTGAACAGGAGCTTCTCCGACTGTGACCCCATGTCGGGGTTTCCTCTCACGCAGTAAAGACAGTAAAAAATGAACGTAGAAGTGGTAACGACTTGCACGAGTTGGTCCAGCAGCAAGACATTGTAGTTTTCCAATACAGGACGGTGGTTGGCAGCCTCCTGGGTTAGAATGAGCACCTCATGTCTTCGTTTGCCGAGAGCCAGAAATATGGCCACGGACAATGTGCAGAGTATAAGCCAACTGGAAACAGCTACGCTTATTGCTGCTGCGCCTGCAAGCACCCGCAATAGGAATCCTGCCGAAATTGTCAGCACATCCAGGATTACTACATGCTTAAGTTTGACGGAGTAGAGCACCTGAAGAATTACGTAGGCGGCCAGACAAATTATGTCAAACCGTGGGACATTCAGGGCAAATGCTGCGGCGAACAGTAGTGCCAAGATTGCTGCCGTTATCACAAGTGCCGATGAAGGGGAAATATCTCCTCGTGCCAGAGGGCGATTTTTTTTTATGGGGTGTATTCGGTCCTGTTCCATGTCCACATAATCGTTGAGAACATAGGTGGCGGAGGCCACGACGCAGAAGGCCAAGAACATTTCAGTAGCCCTGAGCAAGTCTTCCAAGAAGAACAGGTGTCCGCTAAAAACCAGTGGCATAAGGACGAAACCGTTTTTTACCCAGTGCGCGGGTCTCATGAGTTTGAAGTAGGCTATAAACAAATTCATTTGTTTGTGTTCGTCACTGAATCACTTGAGAGTCTACGCTGAATGGTGTTCTCTGTTTTCTTGTTTCCAGAGCAATTGTGTTCGCATGGTTATCAACCTATATTAAAGTGAACGCAACCAGCGTAGCCAATGTGCTCCGGACATTGGGGGTGATGATCTGATCGGCGTTCTTGCCAAGAATTAGGGCTTTTACTATTGCTTTTAGCCGAGGGCGATTTACGAGCTATTTGCCCTGAAGGGTCCTAACACAACGACGGCTTGCTGTAAATGCAAACCTCCAATTCGTGTTAAATGGCCAATCCTCCGGACTCTTCGCTAATCATGATGTAATGTGTTAGATTACAATATTTTCGATAAAAAGAAATGGTCTGGTACTACACCCCGGACGGTGGGAGGCGAAAAATGACTGATCTTAATCTCATGAGATCGCTCACCCAAAGCAACAACACCAAGATGGTCCTACTGGTTATGGATGGGTTGGGGGGACTGGCAAGAGAATTGGGCGGCGCCACAGAACTGGAGACCGCGTTCACGCCGAACCTTGATCGCTTAGCCAGAGAAGGAATGTTGGGTCTCATGCACCCTGTAGGGATCGGCATTACTCCGGGTAGCGGACCTGGCCATTTAGGTCTATTCGGCTACGATCCCTTGAAGTACCTTATCGGAAGAGGAGTATTGGAGGCCGTAGGTATAGGCGAGAAGCTGACCGAGAAAGATGTTGCGGCACGCGGCAATTTTTGCACTGTGGACCTTGATGGAACTATCATTGATCGACGCGCAGGCAGGATTTCTACTGAGGAATGTGCCCGAATGGTCTCCTTGATCGCGGACATAACTGTGCCCGGCGCAGAAATCATTGTGAAACCGGTTCGGGATTACCGTTTTGTGCTTATACTCAGAGGGTCGGGCCTGTCTCCTGCTCTGAACGAAACGGACCCTCAGAAAGTTGGGCTGAAACCTTTCCGGGTAGTTCCACAGGATGATTCTGAAGAAGCTTCAAGAACGTCGGATCTCGTCAACCAATGGGTAGATAGAGTGTCTCAGCGCATCAAAAACGAGAGACCTGCGAACATGGTCACTCTGCGTGGATGGGCCAAGGAGCCTGGACTGCCGACTTTCGCCGATATTTATAAAATTAGAGGAGTTGCTCTGGCTGTTTATCCCATGTACAAGGGTCTTGCCAGCCTGGTGGGCATGCAATTGATCAACGGTCTGAGCAATCTTGAAGAGCAAATTGAAGCGCTTCGGGAACACTGGGACTCTTTTGACTTTTTCTTCGTTCACTACAAGTACACTGATAGCCGGGGTGAAGATGGAGATTTCGACGCAAAGGTCGGGGAAATCGAAAAAGTGGACAAAGTGCTTCCGCGTATTGTCGATCTCCAACCTGATGTACTTGTGGTCACTGGCGACCATTCCACTCCGGCAGTTCTCAAGTCGCATAGTTGGCACCCGGTACCTGTCCTGATATGGGCTCCCCGATTTGCTCGTGGCAATCCATGGGTTTCAGGGTTCGGAGAAAGCGATTGCCTGCGAGGAGCTTTGGGTCAGTTCAATGCGGCGTCTCTCATGAGTCTGGTGACTGCCCATGCTCTGAGACAGGTCAAGTATGGAGCTTAGTCATTTTTTCTGTTAATAGGACTGGGCAGGGAAGTGATTCAGTCGATGTATTGGATCTGTCCCCAGTCCCTAAGAAGATTCACGCTGACAATGGCCGTGTCTGAAGTTCACCCAGTTCATCGTTTTGAACCCTGGCAGGTTTGGCCCGGTTCCTACGACAACCCCCCACCCGACGGCTATTATCCGTTACCGCCCAATTCTTGTCCAAAGATTACCCGCGCCACGGCCATTACGTCCATGGGATCCTGCTTTGCGCGTGAAATCAAAGAGGTGCTGATCAGGGAAGGGTTTTCATACATAACGGATGAAATATACCACCCGGCGTCCAGGCACGCAGGCGCTGCCTGGGAGAGAATGTATAACACCTTTTCCATGCGACAGATTTTCGAATACACCTTTGGCAATTGGCGACCTGATCTGCGATGGTGGAATGCCCCGATCTCGAAGAAAATTCAGGATCCTTACCGAAGAATCATATTGTACGACAGTATGGAAAAGGCGGAAACCGATTTTAAAAATCACCAAGTGTGTTCTCGTCGTGTTCTTGAAAAAGCAGAGATATTGATACTAACGCTCGGTCTGACTGAGATTTGGGAAGATACCTGCGACGGGTCCGTAATATGTCTTCCCGCCGGCCCCTATGTTAATGAAGGCGGAGATATGAGCCGGTATAAATTCAGGGTGAGCCGCTATGAAGAGAATTTTGAGAATTTGCATCGAATTCACGAAATAATGGCCGCACACAACCCGACTTGCAGCATAATCGTCACAGTTTCCCCTGTCCACTTGTGGGCCACTTTCCGTCAGGATTGCGATGTCATCAGTGCGAGTTGCAATTCCAAATCCACCCTGCGTGCCGTTGCCGACCAGTTTACCGCAGATCATGAAAATGTTTATTATTTTCCCGCGTTCGAAATGGCCACAATTTATCGACCCCTGATGGGACAATCGATCTTTACCGAAGGCAGAGAGAATTTTCACGTGAACCAGGAAACGGTAAATCTTATCATGGACGGTTTTGTCCGTTATTATTGCCGTACTTGACCGGAATAATGCTCTGGAATAATGCTCTGTTGACAATTGGCCTAACAAGTTGATAATATTTACCTGCTTGGGGAGGGAAATCCCATCCGGAGGGATTTTCATCCTCATGTGTCTGTTCAAGGACATCTGGTCATATATCCTGGGTTGGCCCCTTTTAACGGGCTTGCATGAACGATTTGCCAAGCTGATCCCCCTTGCCCTCAGTTTCTCGCTACTCGGAGCCGTAAACTCCTGCACGATTTTGTCCTTTTCACACCACATATATGATCAAACCTCTGTGCGCGGTGTCGAGAACGAACATGGCTTGATCGTTTCCGAGTCCGGGTGCGTTCCGTACCAGCGCTGGAGGCTTCCTCCTTGGCATGACGAAATGCGATACGTCTGGATGGTGGGAAATTATGATTTTGATCGATTTGACGGAGTCGAAATCATCCTATACTTCCACGGCATGCAGGCGAAAGATTACTACCAGGCTTTTCGCAAGGAATTGGAATTGTTGGTCGAAAAGCGTCCCTCGCGGCCATTTCTTTTTGTTGGATTCGTTGATACCCCCCATATACCGCCAGGATCGATTGGTAGGGACCGCTGGAGTTCATTGGCTCCTCGCGAGGGCGAGAGGCCGGATCGTCTTTTCAAGACCATCAATCAAGTGTTCAAGGCATTTCGAGCCAGATTCCCGCATGTTAGAAAAGACAAGACGACCATTGTACTCGCAGGATTCTCGGGTGGCGGCAAAGTCCTCAACGCCGTGGGCAACTGGCTTGCCCGAAGTATAAAGGAAGATCCTTATGCAGAGGTTTTCCGTTCTCGGCTTTCCAAAATAGTGTATTTTGACTGCTGGTTTGAAAAGGACGTCGTTGAAACCATTCCAGCACTACTTGAAAGTAACCCGGACATGAAAATAGTGGCGACGGTCCACATGAAAAAACCTGTGGAGCATGCAGCCTTACTAGTCGGGAAGTTCAAAATGAAAGCGGATAAGAAGAATAATGAATTGGTTGGGTTGAACGGCAGGCTTATCATATACCGTGACGATTCTCACTGGAATGCAATGATCTGCAGGCTCAGGGAGGCTTTGTAAGATCTCGGTTTCACGCCAGTATTTATTATTCAATCCAGATTGTTACGCTTCTCAACTCCTTGACCTTGTCATGTATGAATGTTATAAAAGCAAGAAAGTGAGCAGTTTTTAGAAAAAGGGAAGGGTTCTGGTATTTCAATGCGACGGAAACTACGCGACCGGCGCGGATACCACCCTCTCAAGCTTAGGGAAAGCACTTCTCTGTTTTGCGAGTAAGTAAAGCCCACTGGAATTGCCTGTTGGAGTTTCGTTAATGCTGTTTCGGTCAACGCAAGAACTGGAACTGGAAGCAGAATACCGGGAAACAATAAGTTTCCTGTACAGTTTAGAACGCTTCGGCATATTGCTGGGCCTCGACAACATTACTTCTCTGCTGGAAAAGCTGGGCAATCCCCAGAAGTCGTTTCGCGTAGTCCACGTCGCCGGCAGCAACGGAAAAGGCTCTACCGCGTCGTACATAACCAATATCGCACGGGAAGCCGGCCTCAAAACAGCCCTTTACACGTCCCCGCACCTTAACGACTTCCGTGAACGCATTAAGCTCAACGGCCGCATGGTGTCCGTGGAATCTCTCATTACCTCTACACACAAGATACGCCAACTTTACGAGCCGGCGCGGACCACATTCTTTGAGTTTACCACTGCGGTGGCATTTGACTGTATAGCTCAGGCAAAGCCTGATCTGGCGGTGATCGAGGTCGGTTTGGGTGGCCGACTTGACGCTACGAATACCGTGATGCCGGATGTTTCGGTAATTACTGATATTTCCAGGGAGCACGAGGACTATCTAGGCCAAGGAATAGCATCAATTGCTAGGGAAAAGGCCGGCATAATAAAGCGCGGGGTTGCACTCGTAACAGGGGCCTCTCGAAATGAGGCTCGGCATGTGATACTCGAGACGGCAAATATACTTACCGCCCCGGTAAAGGAATTCGGACGGGATTTTCGTGGAATAAGAATAGGCCGGAACAGCCTCACGTATGAGTCCAGGACACTTACTTTGGAAAATCTGACTACGGGAATGACCGGCGGCCACCAGATAAAGAACGCTGCTCTGGCTGCTGCAGTCGCCGAGGAAATGATGGCTCAAAATTATCCGATCACTGCGGATGCTATTCGGAGAGGCATCGAAGGCACGTTTTTCCCTGGCAGGTTTGAGGTCCTTAGAAGACTACCGGATGTGGTGATTGACGGGGCTCACACCCTTGAAGGCATGAGGCTCTTGAAAAGCGCTTTGCGAACAATCTATCCCCAAGCCAAGCCTTTGCTGCTCTTGGGGATGCTGAGGGACAAAAACTATTCCAAACTCGTTGAGATTATTGCTCCCATTGCTCGGGAAGTGGTTTGTGTGCCGCCACAAAGCAACCGGGCCTTGAACCCTGAGGAATTAGCTGCTGAAGTTAGGCAATTTGGGATTCCAGCTCGTGCGTTTGGTGACATCACTGAAGGGTTTGGTGCATTAATGGAAAAAGCTGCTCCTGAAGACCTTATACTTGGCGCGGGCTCGCTATACATGATAGGTCCGGTGAGAAGGGCTTGCGGGATTCAAGACGAATAGTATGCAACAGGTCGGGTTTGTTCTCAGGCAGTTCTGCTTTTTTGGCGACTGTCGGTCCCTTCTCATGGTGTTCATGGCGAACCTGGAGAGGGAGGACGCCGACCGACCGCTAACCCGAGGCGGGTCTGGATTTAAGAGATAAAATGGCTAGGGTTTGCTACAGGCTATTGAAAAGACATTCTTTCCATGGACAAACTCTCCGGCGCGGATGGGCAGGACGCTGTACTGCTCTGGTTTTATCGGTGCTACTGGTAGGTTTGCACCCAGCCTATTCTCAAGTAACTGGCCCCGAAGATTCCTCAAGCAGCGTCCCATCAAAAAAATCAACCATTCTTCCAGCAGATATTCCAATTCAATTGTCGGCAGATCGACTTTCGTTCGATTACGAGAACAACACCTATACAGCCCGCGGTAATGTGAGTTTGAGTCAAGGCAACACTCGCTTACGCGCGGACAGCGTGCGGTACGATGGCGGAACTGGAGAGCTGACGGCTACGGGGTCCGTCATTGCCAGAATGGGAAGCGACGTGGTGGAGGCCGAGAAAGTCACCATCAAACTTTCTGATTCCTCGGGCGTACTCTTTAACGGAAAGCTCTTACTGAAGAGACATAATGTTTACCTGGAAGGAAAAAAGTTGGAGAAGGCTGGGGAATCCGCCTACCGAGTGACTGATGGTAGCTTTACCACCTGCGATGGGATATCACCGGCCTGGCGTATAACGGGCAAGGACTTGGATGTTACGCTGGAAGGTTACGGGAAGCTCAAGCACGGGGTGTTTTATGTTAAGGATATTCCAGTTTTCTATTTACCCTGGTTGATTTACCCTGCTAAACGTAAACGCCAGACCGGTTTCTTGGCCCCTACGTTTGCCAACAGCAGCATCAAGGGGGTTGACTTACGTCTTCCGTTTTTCATTGATATCTCACCCAGCGTTGATGCCACTATCATTCCGAGGATATGCACCAGGAGAGCTGCTCAGGCCGCCTTGGAATTCCGATATTTCCCCAGCGAGAGTTTCAGCGGCCGATTTTACGGAGAATATACATACGATTGGAAATACCAACCATACGAAGTGCCTAAGAATCACCGTTTTTTTGTGACCTTCCGACATGATCAGGAAATTGCCGGACAGGTAGGTCTTAAAGCCCACGGTACGTGGGTGTCGGATCGAGACTACTTTGAGTTTTGGGGTGGCCGATTCGACAGAAGACTCCGAATTCGTTATCTTGAATCAAATGCAGTGCTTTTTAAACAGTCAAATTTCTTCCTTTTCCAGGCAGAGGCTCGCCATTTCGACAATCTCGACCTGCCCGACAACGCCCTGACTGTTCAGAATATTCCTACTATTACCGGCACTCTATTCAGCCTCCCACTAGCCTACACTCCATTTTATCTGAACTCCGACGTTGTATACGATCATTTCTACGCACCGAGAATGAATGAGCATTGGCTCGGTAGCCGCGTGCAGCTTGATACAAGATTGACCATGCCTGTCGCTATTGGTCGTTATCTCAAGCTGGAGCCATCCATGACTTACCTTGGGAAAGCCTATTCGGCGGATTATTATCGTCGGGACAAAAGTATTAGCTCTGTCAATTCGTTGAGAACAGACCTGTATCAGATCAACACGGATATTTTCGCAGACCTCAACTCTGTTTATGATGGCTCATTGCTCGGTTTTCAGAGAATCCAGCATACCATCCGACCAAGGTTTGCATGGACCTACAGACCGCCTTCGCTTAGCAAGCAAATCTACCCGCATTTCGACGACTCCGATCGAATGGACCGGCTCAGCCTTCTAACAGCCGAAATGAGGCAGACCCTCTCCGGCCGTATTGGACCAGGGGAATACCTCGACTTTGTAACTCTGAGTGTTTCGCAGGGTTACGATTTCTTCGATTCTCGAACCGCTGAAGATCCATTGGGCGAACGACAGCCGGTACGGTTTCCTTGGACCAATACGCAAGCGGAATTGACCGTCAAACCGCATTATCTGGTGGACCTCACGGCCCAGGCCCAGTATGACCCAGTGTTGAATCGAGCGCGGAAATATAGTTTGAACCTTGGGCTAATGGACCACAGAGGGGATTTGTTTCGAGTGTTGCACCAGTACACGGAGGATGACAAACGCGAGGATCTCAATCGCCAAACCAACGTCAACCTTCAACTTAAACTATCTTCTACATTAGACTGCATCTTTGAGAATCAGTACTCTCACCAGTTCAATTTCTCATATTTCACCAGTTTAGGCCTGAGTTACCATCCTCAATGCTGGAACGTTGTGCTAAGGTATTCCGAGGTCAGGGAACAGGATCCCGTGACTCAGAGAATTAAGGAGCCCGACCAAACCGTTTTCGTCACTTTATCGCTGTACGGATTGGGGCAGGTCTACCGATTTACGAGAGACTGGAGAGAGCTACTAGGAGGCACTGAGACCACGGCTCTTTCTATACCATGACTTGAGAAAAGGGACATGTTGTGGGTTCCATGGCAGATCTTTGCACCTAAGGAGTGGATCGGGTTAGAAACGGCACTATCGGTCAGCACAACAGTATTCGAAGAGCCCCACAGAACAAGTGTGAGGAATACGCATCGGGGGTTCCTGGTTACCGCGTACGATGTTCGCACCAACGTTAAGAAAAGGAAGGTCGCACTCTTGACTGAGCCTTCGGCTGGCGCTCAACTTGAAGAACTCAAGACGTTTCTGTCGACGTACATACTCATCGGGCCTCTGTTGTCGGCTCTGTTTGCTCAGCATATCGATAACTTCTTCTTCGCCTGCACTCTTTTCGTTTCTCTTGTAGGAACCGCCTTCTATTGGTTCATGAAACGAATGGCGATTTTGGAGAAATCTGTCGGAACGCTTGAAAACAAGTTGGCCGAACTTTCAGTAGGCAATCTGAGCCTCCCAGTCGAGACAATGGACTGCGACCAGTCCAACTGACAGGGTTTTAGTGGAAGCCTTTCAAAAAAAGTGTCTTTGAATGCGGCTTCTCTTGAACGACACTCCAAAAAAATGTATACAGTTACATCCGTAAGATGAGGATAATTTCCGGACAATTTAGGGGCCGGAGATTACCGTTGCCTGTGAGTAGGGGAATTCGGCCTACTACGGACAGAGTTCGGGAGGCTGTTTTCAGCGCCTTAGGCCATGCTGTTGAAGCGTCCCAAGTCCTGGATCTGTTTGCAGGTACTGGTTCTTTTGGATTTGAGGCGTTGAGTCGAGGCGCGGCAAGCGTTGTGTTCGTTGAAACAGATCGGCAGATGGCCGCAAGGCTGACGGCAAGCGCTGAACTGTTTGGTGTGCTTGATCAGGTTGAAGTCTTGGTGATGGATGCGACCAGGGCGGTCAAGAAGTTGCTTATCGTGGGGAGCAAATTTGGGATTATATTCCTGGATCCTCCATACGAAGCTGGACTTGTCCAAAACTTTTTCTCCGATATGGTGTTCCCGAACTTGCTCAGTTCGGACGGCCTTTTGATTGTGGAATCAGGAGATCTTTGTTTCAAACAGGCTGATCCAGCCATCTTTGAAAAGAAGTTTGGCGGAAAGTACGGGGGCACCCATATTACAATCCTTCGTCTTAGAACAGAGGCTCGTTGAAAAGTGGCAGCTAGACAGATAAGAAATAGACACGAAAAGTTGGCTGTTTATCCCGGGACGTTCGACCCTATTCACAATGGTCATCTGGAAATCATCCGCAGGGCGCTCGGAACGTTTGACCGAATCATCGTTGCGCTTGGTGTGAATCCGGAAAAAGAAACCATTTTTTCCCCGGAAGAACGGATGGACATGATCCGGGGAGCCGTAAGCGGCAACTTCCGCATAGAATGTGAATCGTTTGAAGGCCTCCTCGTGCGATATGCGGAAAGAAAGAAAGCTCAGGCCATAGTTCGGGGTCTTAGGGCAGTATCGGACTTTGAATATGAGTTTCAGTTGGCTTTGATGAACAGAAAACTCAGCCGTAACATAGAAACGTTCTTTCTTATGACCGCCCATCGTTACTTGTATGTGAGTTCTCGAATAATAAAAGCCACGGTACTGGCTGGTGGATCTCCCGAGGGCCTTGTCCCTGAAAATGTCTTGAGAGTTTTGAAGCAAAAGTTTCCAAACATGGTCACCAACAAATGAGCCATTCTCGCATTCAGGTGAAACGATGAAGAATATTCTGTCTCAAAGGGCGGCCCTATTGAAGCCCTCGGCAACCCTGGCAATTTCGGCCAAGGAGAAAGAGTTGAAGAGTCAGGGAATAGATGTGATCGGCTTTGGCGCGGGTGAACCTGATTTCCCTACTGCCTTGCGCATCAGAGAGGCAGCCAAGCGGTCGCTTGATCGTGGTGAGACTTTTTATACGCCGGTCGGAGGTACCCCTGACCTGAAAAAAGCAATCATCCAGAGGTTCACGGAAGACTATGGACTTGAATACAAGCCTGAAGAGATTCTGGTGTCTTGCGGGGCAAAACACAGCATCTACAACATCTTGCAGGCGATTTTGGACCCTGGTGACGAAGTAATCGTGTTTGCTCCCTACTGGGTTTCCTATCCGGAAATGATCGCCCTAGCCGGCGGTTCCCCTGTTATTGTTCCGACCGCTGAAAATGATGGCTTCGTGCCTGATCCCGAACGGGTAAGACCGCTCCTGACTTCTCGCACCAAGGCGATGTTGATTAATTCTCCGTCCAATCCGTCTGGAACTGTTTATCCGGAAGCTGTCTTACGGAAATTGGCCGAGATTGCCGAGCAACACGACCTGCTGGTAATTTCGGATGAGATCTATGACAAGCTGATTTATGATGGTATGAGATTTACATCGTTTGCATCCATTCATGGGATGAAAGATCGGTGTGTCCTGATAAATGGAGTCTCCAAGACCTATGCCATGACCGGCTTCCGGATAGGTTATATGGCGTGCCCCAGGAAGGAACTGGTCAAGGCAGCGACCGACATTCAAAGCCAATCTACTTCCAATCCGAGCAACACCGCACAAGCAGCCGCTGTGGAAGCGCTGACAGGGCCTCAAGATGAAGTGTCCACTATGCGGCAGATATTCGAAAGAAGACGTGACTTGATGGTGGCAGAAATCAACAGCATTCCTGGGATTTTCGTAGTCAAACCGCCAGGAGCCTTCTACGCCTTTGTGAATACTTCGCAACTTGCCGGGCGCACCAATATTGCCGATTCTACCGACGTGGCAAATTATCTCCTAAAACGACATCACGTGGCATCTGTGCCGGGTGGTCCTTTCGGATCTGATTATCACATTAGGCTTTCTTTCACGACGAGTGATGATGTGATACTGGAAGGCATGAAGAGAATCCGCAAGGCATTCCAAGAACTGGCATGAGCAACGCCACTCCCGTAATTCTGCTGACGAATGACGACGGTATTCACGCTGAGGGACTTCGTTATCTTCGCATGGCCGCCAGTAAGCTGGGTCAAGTCAATATAGTTGCGCCGGAGGCGGAACAGAGCGCCGTTGGTCACTCCATAACGTTATATGACCCGATAAAGGCCCGTGAAGTAATAAAGGACGGCGTCTTCTACGGGTATGGGATCAGCGGCACACCAGCGGACTCCGTCAAGTTGGCCTTGTATTCACTCCTGCCTTCTCCGCCTGCTCTGGTAATGTCCGGAATTAATAACGGGGCCAATCTCGGAATCAACGTTCTTTATTCAGGAACGGTTTCTGCGGCTACCGAGGCCGCTATTTTGGGAGTTCCAGCGATGGCCGTCTCACTGGCCCAGAAAAAGGATCCTCCTTTCAGTTGGGCGCTCCCCCATATCGAGAGACTCGGAAAATGGATTCTGGACCAGGGTCTTCCCAAGGGGGTTGCCTTGAACATCAATATACCTGCCCTGCCTCCAGAAAAAATTAGAGGATTTAAATTGACTCGGCAGGCTCTTGCCAAATTCCAGGAGAGCGTTGAGAAACGCGAAGACCCGAGGGGCAACGTTTATTATTGGCTATCAGGACAAGGCGTGGAAAATGCTGCAAGTGATGAGGACGTAACAGCCCTGGCAGAAGGCTATGTGTCCATAACTCCACTTTTTTACGATCTGACCGCACATACCCATAGGGAAGGCCTGGCATGTTCTCTGAAGAAACTCTAGCCTCTTCGAATACCTTGGAGGACATTACACAGGTCCAGACTACTATTGGTCATAGTTTTCAAGCTCCAGCCCTCTTGGTTAACGCCCTCACAAGAAGAAGCTTCTGGCATGAAAACAGGGAGACATGTCAGGAACACAATGAGAGGCTCGAGTTCCTCGGTGATGCCGTATTGGGATTGGTAATCGCGGATATACTTTACCGAAAATTCCCCGAAGACGAAGAAGGGGAACTACAGAAGAAGCGAGCGAGTCTAGTTAACCGTGCAGCCTTAGCGAAGTTGATGAGACAGTTGGGGATTAGTCGATTCATCAGGATGGGCCGAGGAGACGAGTTGTCCGGATGCCGAGACCGTGACTCAATCCTGGCGGATACTCTGGAGGCCATCGTAGCGGCAGTTTATCTGGACGGTGGGTTTGTTGATGCGAAGAAGCTGATCGAGAAACACTTTTATCCTCTTATAGAAAGATGTTCCACCAGGGAAGGGATGGACGATTGCAAGAGCGCTCTGCAGGAGAGGACGCAAGGTGATCTTGGAATTACTCCTACTTACGAAGTCGTGGATCAGTGGGGAGAGGAACACTGCAAAGTCTTTTCTGTCGCCGTTTACCTCGGTAACAAGATAGCGGGCTTCGGAACCGGCAAGAACAAGAGGGAAGCGGCTCAAAACGCTGCTCGGGAAGCTCTCAGGCAATTGGAATAGCCTTTTGAAACGGATGCGTCAGTCCGAAACAATAATTGGAAACAGTCGCGAGCATCATCGCTGTCTTGCATGGCCGAATCTCGTAGCCGGAACTCTTATGAAACGCGGCAAACAGAGCGGATCAAAACCCTAAAGGCGTCAGTGAATCGACGGTAATAGTGATTTGCCAACAGAAAGGACGGATAGAATGGAAAGCGGAATAAACAGGCGAGATGTTCTTGCGGGCGCTGGGACTGCGGCGGCACTGGGAATCCTCTCAAACGTTTTCAGATCCCAAGCGGTGGCCTCGCCCGGGAACGAAGGGGCCGGAGTATTTATGCACAAGCTGCCCCCGCTACCTTACCCGGAAGATGCCCTAGAACCATTCATTGACAAGGAAACAGTCAAGATACATCACGACAAACATTTTGCCGCCTACGTAGACGGCCTCAACGGTGCTCTGGAAAAGCTTGAAAAATCGAGACGAGAAGGCAATTTTGACGCGATCAAGGCCTTGAGTCGTGATCTGGCCTTCAACGGTTCCGGAGTTATTTTACATTGGATCTACTTTAATACCGTCGGCCCCAAGGCAGGAGGAACACCCTCCGGGGTTATAGGGGATCTGATAAAGAGAGATTTCGGGTCGTTTGAAATTTTTTGGAAGCAATTTGCAGCCACGTCCAAAGGGGTGGAGGCTTCGGGCTGGGGAATTCTTGCTTGGGAGCCGTTCAGCAAGAGACTTGTCGTAATGCAGTCCGAAAAACACCAGAACCTGACTTCGTGGGGAGCCATACCCATTATGGTTTGCGACGTTTGGGAACACGCTTATTACCTGAAGTATCAGAACCGTCGAACCGATTACGTGGATAACTTTGCAAACATTGTCGACTGGAAGAAAGTAGAAGATTTCTTCAAGAAACATTGCTCTGCAAAATAATCTCTACGGGCCTAGGGCCTAAAACGGGAACATCTCCACGGGTCGGCGTTCGGGAACAAATTCGTGGGGAATCTCGTTCTCGTTCCATTCTCTTGATACATAGAGACTGCAGTAGCAACTCCCGTATTGTTCGACGTCCGGAGCCCTGTATGCGCATGGGCAAAAAATGTCCGTGTCCGCGGCACGGCTTCCTGATGCCAGCCGGCAAGGACAAGACATGTATCCATAACGTTTTTTGTTGGTCAAAAGACCTTCAAGAAGCTCGAAGACTTTTTCCTTGTCCATATTGAAAAAGTACCCTTTTGGTTCTTGAATTTTACGCAGCATTTCGTATAGTTTTTCAACTTCCGTCACGTCCTTGACCCTCCATGATGTAGTTTACTCCGCAACAAGTTGTTGGGATCAGTCGAAGAGTTCAATTATATCGACAATGCTTTCGAAAACGTAATCCGGCGAATAAGAATAGCGACCCAAATCATCCCGCGACGTCGCGCCGGTCAGAACCAGAGCGGAATCCATTCCGGCATTTCGCGCAAAAAGAATATCTGTGTCCATACGATCACCGACCACCAGACAGGATTGGGCGCTGATGTTCAGGAGTTTGAGTGCAAGCACGGCCATATCTGGTGATGGTTTACCGAAAACCCGATCCGGCTGCCGTCCAGCCGAAGTCGCTATAGAAGCCACAATACTCCCGGCGCCTGGTAAAAACCCGTTTTCTGTCGGAAAAGTAGCATCGAGATTGGTTGCCCAGAACATGGCTCCATTTCGAATAGCTTGGTGCGCTTTCTTGAGCTTGTTGTAACTGAAACCGGTGTCCATGGCCACTGCCACTATATTTGCCGTTTGAGGATCCTCGGTCACTACGGCGCCGGCTTTCTCTACGCCTTGAACCAGCCTCGGTTCTCCAACCACCATGACATTCGCGCCCGGGTAATCTCTTTGAATAGTATCAATCAGCGCCGACGCAGAATTGATCACCTGTTGATCAGTCACCGCCAGGCCGAGTCCTGTAATCTTGGCTGCTAGATCAGAAGACAGCCGGGTGGCGCTGTTGGAGGCAAAGATCCAACGAAATCCCTTCGCGGACAGATTTCGGTACGTGATGTCAGCGCCCTGGATGAGAGAGGTTCCTCGATTCACTGTGCCGTCGAGATCAGCCAGAATTCCCTTGTAACGTCTATTCTTCATGGGCTTTTTGGGTCCTGTTGATCAGCCGAAACCTTCGGATTCGATTCCTGTCCTGAAATCACTGCACTCAAATCCGCGTTGAGCACCAGACCAAGATTGTGGCGCGCATTGACGTATTCAGGCAGCAATTCCAGGGCGCGGTTAAGATCTCGTGCGGCAGACTGATTGTCCCCGATCTTGTGATAAAAGAATCCCCGATTGTTCAACAACAATGCGTCCCGTGGATTAATCGCTATGGATTTGTCGAAATCCTTTGCCGCCTTTTTCCAATCTCCCAGATTGTAGTGAATTATGCCTCGCAGACTGAATGCACGTGCGGCATCAGGTTTGATACTTATAACACCGTTCAAGTCTTTCAGGGCTGACTCGTATTCCCCCTTCCGCACGAAGGCCACGGCTCGATCGTAGATCGGCCTCGGATCACCTGGAATATTTTCCGTAGCCCTTGAAAAATCTGCAATGGCTGCATCGTAGAGCATCCGGTGCATCGAGGTCAGACCACGCATGGAAAAAATCTCCCCATCAGCCGGATCTATGTTTGCAGCCGAGGTAAGATCCAAGGAGGCCCTCACCTGATCTCCAAGATCGACAAAAATTCGCGCCCGTTCCTTGAACGCTTCTGTCAGCTTGGGATCAAGCTCAATAGCTCGATTCAGATTCTCGAGCGCAGCGTCGGAATCTTGTTGACTCAAGAGAACCACCGCCTCGTAAAGGTATGCCTGAGCATGGGACGGATTGTTGGAAATTGCTTGTTTCAAAATCGATTCGGCGTTCTTGTAATTTTTCAGGAGTATATGAGCCCGTGCGTTCATTATCAGGATGTCAACATCAGAATTCCATGACTGTCGGTGCTTGAGGGCATCCAGCGCCTTTTCAGGCTGGTCGGTCCTTAAGTAAATCAAGACCTTTTCCTTTGTGATTCGTTCATCCTCGGGAAGCATTTGCTCAGCCTGTGAATAATCAGCAAGAGACGCAGCATAATCTTTGAGCTTGTCGTATATCCGTGCTCTGATCATAAAAGACTCGGCTACACGCGGAGCCAGGCGGATCAACCCATTGACGTCATCCAGGGCCTTGAGGACTTTTCCCTCCTTCAATCTCACCTTGGCCCTCATCTCCAGGGCCGAGGTTGACTTTGGTTCGTAGTGGAGAGCCCTTGTGTACTCGTCTTCAGCCTTTGAGAGATAACCCTCACTCTCAAAAATGGTCCCCTTGAGAACGTAGGCTCGTGAAGTTCCGGGTCTGGAGAGCAGGTGAAGCTCCAATACTCGAGACGCTTCGTCCAATTGGTCAATCTGGATCAGGCATTCAGCCTTTTCAATAAGAGCTGGGAAAGCCTGCTTAGATTGAGCCAGGGCCGAATCGAAATCCTCTATGGCTCGAAAACAATCGTTCATCTCTTTGTACGCCATAGCCCGTTCGAAAAAGATCGACGACAGCACTTGGCCCTTCACAGACTGGTTCTTCAGGGCTTCGTCGAAGAGTCTGATCCGTGTTGCGGGATCTTTCTCCGACTTGGCTTGCTCAAGGATTCGAACCGCGGTTTGGGAGGATGCCGTGGCTACCCCGGCGAAGAGCAGGAAGTTGACCAGGGCCCACAAAAGAATAGCATAGGCTGGCGCAATGGGCTTGCCGGCTTCAACGACGCAATGGGAATAAAGGTCCCGCATTATACGAAGGTTTTGGGAACTGATTTTGGGACGTTTCGGGCTATTAACACTATTAGACCTTAGGCAATCTCAACTTCAACTCCTGAACAATAGCTTCCAGGATCCGGTCAAATTGTCTCTGCATGAGGATCATATTTTCTCTCATCTCCAAGATCACTTCCACACCCGGCAAATTTACTTCCAACTCTCTCACGAGATTGCGTATAATCCTCATTCTCTCAACCTGGTCCAACGCAAATACTCGCTCGCGAGTGGATTCCAGTTCCTCAGAACGAACCAACTCTTCGGATTCAAGTTCGTCAAGAAAGTCCTCATCAAACTCGAAGATCTCCAGTATCTGCCTTCTGTAGTAATAGTCCTGTGCCATGACAATTTCCTGACGTTTCCTATCGGGGATTATCGTGTACTCTCACAGCCGGATGTGTTCACGGATGTCTCCTTGATAGAACCGATCCAGCTTTTGAGCGGCCTCCAATGCTTCAGGATTGTCCGTAGAGGGGGCCTGGACTCTCACTGTGACATAGAGATCACCCGGAACCTTGGTCTTGAGATTGGGAACCCCTTTTCCTTTGAGCCTTAGACGCTGCCCGGACCTGGTGCCTTTTGGTATTTTCAACTGCACGGAACCGGCGGGTGTGGGCACAGTGATTTCAGCACCGTTCATGGCTTCGCTTACGGTGACAGGTATATCTACTTTCAGCAAGTCGCCATCCCTCCTAAAAATTGGGTGAGGCCTTACCCGTGTAATTATGTAAAGATCTCCTGCAGGTCCGCCGGCTATTCCAGGGCTGCCTTTACCGGCGAGTCTGACCCTGGACCCGTCACTAACACCTGCCGGAATGTTCACATCGATGGTTTCCGTACTTGGAACCACACCAGTACCATTGCAACCCGGACAAATCTCGCCGGATCGGCCGGTGCCTCCGCATTCCGGGCATGATTGGCTGAAATTAAATGGCCCTTGGGCGACCTTGGTCTGCCCAGTTCCTTTACACAATCTGCATACGGAGTTATTTGAATCGAATATGCGACCAGTTCCACCGCACGCTGAACAAGCCTTTTCCTTCTGAAGCGTCACCCTGGTGGTAGCGCCCATGATTGCCGTATTGAAGTCCACTTCCAGGGTTGATTCAATGTCCCGTCCCCGTACCTGCCCGCGGGCAGTAGCAGGCCCTCCTCCAGCGCCAAACAGGTCACTAAACACATCTTCAAAGCCGGAATATTTGAATTGCCCGAAGTCTCCAGACGCATCCGCGTCGAAACCTCCGGTCTGTCTCCCAAATCCCCCGGCCTGTTGCCACTGGCGGAATTGTCGCGCCTGGTCGGGATCAAACCCAGCCCTCAATCCCTCTTCCCCAAACTCGTCATAGATCTTGCGCTTCTCAGCATCCGAAAGAACTTCGTGAGCCTCAGAAATTGACTTGAATTTTTCCTCAGCCTCTTTGTTGCCAGGATTAACATCCGGATGATACTTTCTGGCAAGCTTTCTGTATGCCTTCTTTATCTCTCCCCCAGACGCTTTTTTCTTTACTCCGAGAACCCCGTAGAAGTCCTTACCCGCCATTTCAAAGTCTCCTCTGAACTGCTGGAACGCCTGATTGAAAGGGTCTTCGAGGTCCTAAGTCTCTCACCATCGATTTCATGAATGTAATTTCTCCAGACGGGCTTAATCCCCTTTACTCCCAAATAATTAAGTATTCCTGAAACATTGTCAAGTTCATGTGTTCCGTGTAAAATTGTTGTTCATTGTGTCTGAAAGATTACGGTAGGTTTGCAAACCATGATTATAGATGCACATGTGCATCTGTTACCGAAGAGGGTAAGAGAGGATCGATCGTACTTTTGCCTGAGCGATCCTGCTTTCGGTTCAATTTATTCATCGGAAAATACCCGACTGGTGTCGGAAGACGAAATCATGTCGTATCTGGACAGCTCCGGCATCGAGCGGGCCATAGTGTTCGGCTTCCCATGGGAAGCACCAGACCTTGTTGCCTCAAATAACGACGAGGTCTGGTCTTTTCACCAACGCTATCCAGGACGAATTATTCCTTTTGCAGTTCTCACCTCGGCTGCTGGGCACGAAGCCGCTTTCATTGAGGCCGCACGAACGCTTGAGGGAGGTTTTGCCGGCCTGGGAGAACTGGCGATGTACCACGGAGGATGGAATTCCGAAGACTTCGAGGCGCTTGATCCCGTTCTCAAGTTGGCCGCCGAGAATAAAGTACCGGTTGTTCTACATGTAAATGAACCGGTGGGGCACAAGTACCCCGGTAAAATAACTGTCGATTTTTCAGGGCTCCTATCGTTAATAGCGGCTAATCCTGATGTTGATGTCGTACTGGCCCACTTCGGCGGCGGGGTGTTTATTTATGCTTTGATGCCGGAGATTGGGATTGCCTTGAGCCGCACGTATGTAGATACCGCCGCTTCACCTTTTCTCTACGACTGGAGGGTTTTCGACGTTGCATGCCGTTTATTAGGTCCGGGAAAAATACTTTTCGGCAGCGACTTTCCTCTTCTGCCAATGGCACGCTACCTGAAGGAACTCGACAAAGCCGGCATCTACGGCGCCCTTAGGGAAGCTATTCTGGGACACAACGCGGCCAAGCTGCTCGAGAGGAAATCACAGCCCGGACAAGAACCGGCCACAATCCGGGAACATATCTGATGGATATTATGCCTTGACTAATGGTATGTTCTTATTATTCTAAACGTTCAGGGAGTCTTCCGGTTTCCGGCTTATCTTCCGGAACCACCTTTTGAGTAACTGCTAGAGGTTTGATAATGCCGATTTTTGTACGCGTCGGATTTTTGTTTGTCATCCTGGTTGTTGGAGGACTTGTCCCAGTGCCGTCAAGTAATCCGGCCTGGTCCAAGGATACGTTTGTGAAGGATTTGTTTTTGAGCCTCGCGAGGCCGACGGAGATTCAAGATCCACAATCGGCTGGAAGCCCAGGCACCCAAGAACGCACCGTGGGGGCGAGGGCCGGCTTTGA
Source organism: Deltaproteobacteria bacterium (assembly GCA_026388625.1). GTDB lineage: Bacteria > Desulfobacterota > Desulfomonilia > Desulfomonilales > Desulfomonilaceae > CAIXMD01. The sequence continues at coordinate 46,424 of JAPLJK010000074.1, forward strand.
GGACCGGGAGACTCTCAAACGCGTGTCCACTCTGAAGATTCCCTTTCGGGGGGAGTTTCTACGAACGGATGCGTCGGTCAGGGATTTTTTTCAAACTGGGCCTCTTTTCCCAGGCAGCTCTCTGGGCCGGATCCAAAAGGACTTGGTGAGGATCGCATCCCTGCGTCCGGGTGTCACCGCCGCCAGCAAGGATAGTCTCCGAGTCATCGATTCTGACGCCGGGCTTTCTTGGAGCGGCCGCATGGTAGGCGATCCCAGCAATATTTACTCCAGCTTTGAAATTCAGGTGGACAGGGCCGGTTTTACCATCAGACTTTTCGGTATGAAGGACCACGGAGGCAGGAGCCTGCTGTTTGAGTGCAGAACAGGCCTTGGTTCCAGCGAGTACCCCACTCCGCGTGGTTCATTCTACCTAATGCGAATTTTCGACGACAAACCATTGTGGATACCGCCTCCGGACCGGGATTGGGCGTGGGGACAGATGCCGAGCCATTCCGTCTATGGAGGCCACATGCTTCCGTTCTTTACTAAACAGATGGTCAATGCAGGCGCTGGAGCGGTCAGGAGCGTAGATGATCTGGACCAAGTGGCATCTCAGGTAAAGATGGTGGATGGCGGGATGTACCGAATCCACGGTACAGATTCCCCATGGAGTATAGGCTCCAGCCAATCCCACGGTTGCGTTAGACTTCTCAACAGCTCGGTGGCCCGCCTGGCAGACACCCTGAAAATGTACGTAGGCGTTAGTAGTAGGGGCGAAAGTGCAAATGGTCCTTATGCCAATCTTTCGCGGCCGGTCAGGTTACTCCTTTATTAGGTCGGACAGGGAGTGCCTGGCCCTAAATGATATCGGACCAAACCTTCTCCTAATTTCTACCCATTCTTCTTCGAATGTCATTGAAAGGGAACCGGACAGTCAACGGCCGACCGTGGGGACATACGTCAGCACAGCCGGATCGGTCCAGATCTTTCAGAAGGGAGCGCATTTCTTCAGGCTGAACACTATCAGATTCTTTGCTCGCAGCCCTGCACGCCATACGCTTTAGCAATTCCTCTTTCAGGCTGCGTGGATCCCCGCGCAAGCCGGTGTTTAGCATGACCTCGATGAGTCCAGCGAAATAAGCCTCCAAATCTTGGTTATGAAGCCATCCGGGGACACCTTTTATCACAAAATCATTCTCTCCGAACTCCTCAATCCGGAACCCTACTTTCCGGACAAGATCCAGGTGCCTGCCCAGTAACCGGGCTTCTATGGGCGAATACTCCAGTACAACCGGGATCAAGAGGTCTTGAGATTCCGGTGTTGCTCCCTGGTCCTCCCATTTTGTGAGACTGTCAAAAAGTATGCGTTCATGAGCAGCGTGATGGTCCATAATGACCAGTTCATCCTCGCTGTATAGGACTAGGAATGAATTTGGAAGCTTACCCAGAATTCCCAGGGAGGAAAACTTTCCTGTGGGGCTTTCTTGTTGTGGAGCAGTTGCGTTTGGTGCGTGCCTGATCACTGGTGCTTCAATTGGTGTTTGTTCCGAGGGGACAGAACCGCCCCTGTCATCCTCAAGGTGACTTGGGTTGTACGACTGTGGGGCCCTCGGGAAGATCTGTTCACGTGGACCGGCGGGAGGACTAAAGGGAGCCCCCGTAATGGCCTGATGAACGCCATCGAGAATAAGGTCAAAAACCTGTTTGGATTTGACGAATCTGACCTCGGCCTTCTGGGGATGCACATTTACGTCAACCTGATCCGGCGGTAATTCTATGAATAGTACGGCTATAGGATATCTTCCACGTTCCATCAGGTTGGAGAATGCCCGGGTGACGGCTGCATTTACTAGTCGGTCCCGGATGGCGCGGCCATTCACAAAGGTCAGTACTGAGCGCATGTTTGCGCGCGCGTAGGGAGGTCTGGCCACGTATCCGTGAAGCCCAGCCTCTCCTATTGAATAATCAATCTGAACAAGATGTTCCCTGATGTCCTTGGAATAGAGTGTGTGTATCCTCTCGAATGTGGACGGTACGGCCGGAGCGTCCATTTTCAACCTTCCATCCTCCGTATACGTCAAACCCATGGATGGGAAAGCCAAAGCCAGTCTCAATACCTGTTCCTGTATGTGACCGGCTTCTATATCGGTTCCTTTAAGGAATTTCCGACGCACCGGAACATTGTAAAAAAGATTTCTAACTTCTACTATAGTCCCCCTTCCCATTCCAATGCGGTCAGACTTTTTTAGAGTACCGCCCTCGATGATAATCTCTGTGCCCCAGTCGTCCGACCCATCGCTGGTTACGAGTCGAATTCTTGAAACTGAAGCTATGCTCGCCAGTGCTTCACCGCGGAAACCCATGGTGGCAATTCCCAGGAGATCCTTTTCTGAACGCAGCTTCGAGGTTGCATGGCGTTCCAAGGCCAGGAAAGCGTCATCATGACTCATGCCCGCACCGTCATCCTTCACGACGATACTTTTTTTCCCTCCGTTCTCTATGTCTAACCGTATGAATGAGGCCCGGGCATCAATGGAATTTTCGATAAGTTCTTTCACCACTGAAACGGGTCGCTCAATGACCTCGCCGGCAGCAATTCTGTTGATTACATTCTCGTCGAGAATATTAATCAGGTTTGCCATAAGGGACCTTGGGGTAGAATTGTCTTAAAATGCTCGTAAGCCTTCCTGGTTGCTACCCGGCCTCGGTTGGTCCGGTCTATAAAGCCTTCCTTGACCAAGTAAGGCTCATACACATCTTCCAGGGTGTCTCGTTCCTCACCGACAGCGGCGGCAATGGTCTCTATCCCCACCGGGCCGCCTTCGAACTTGAATATTATGGTTTCCAGGAACTTCCGGTCCATCTTATCCAGTCCAGAGACGTCTACTTCCAGCATCTCCAAGGCCTTACGGGCTGACGCCCGATCAATTCTTCCATCACCTCTCACCTGGGCGTAATCTCGGACCCTCCTGGTCAATCTATTGGCGACCCGCGGGGTAGCCCTCGAACGAGAGGCAATCTCGGAGGCACCCTCCTCGTCGACGTCAACGTTCAAAATCGATGCTGATCTCTTTACTATGGTCTTGAGTTCGTCGTTTGAGTAAAAATCCAGATGAAACATTATTCCGAACCGGTCTCTCAAGGGGTTTGTCAATAAACCACTGCGGGTAGTAGCGCCCACGAGGGTGAAAGGAGCGATATCCAATTTGATCGTCCTAGCGCTCGGCCCCTGTCCGATAATAATATCGAGCTTGAAATCCTCCATGGCTGGATAGAGGATTTCCTCCACCACGGGGGACAGTCGGTGTATCTCATCAATGAAGAGCACGTCCCTGGATTCAAGATTTGTCAAAATCGCTGCAAGATCACCGGGTTTTTCCACCACCGGCCCGGAGGTTGACCTGATCTGAGCTCCCATCTCACGAGCTATTATGTGCGCAAGAGTCGTCTTCCCCAGCCCTGGAGGGCCGTGAAAAAGAATGTGGTCCAGGGCTTCCCCTCTTTGCTTGGCGGCCTCAATGAAAACAGCCAGGTTTTCTTTTATCCTAACCTGCCCTACGTAGTCTGTAAGGAAACGGGGTCGGAGATTCGTCTCTGCCTCGCCCTCGCCCTCGCCCTTTATGGGATGGCCCGTAATGATACGCTCAGCGGTCATCTTGATTTCCTAAGAAGCGGTTTGACGACTGCAAGAATTAACCCTCCCCTGCCTCTCCTGCCAGTGGAAGGCCGCGCGAGGGGGCGTTTAGATTTTTGAAACAAGTATCCGCGGCACACATCCAGTTTAACACACCCGCGCGTATCATGGTTGAAAGTTCTGTGAGTACATGATAGTCAAGGTTCAAAGGCGCAAACATTCCCGGGATAAGGGAATCAGCCTGCCTTAAGGTATGCCGTTTTGAAACCGAATACGTCACTAATCAAGTTCATCACCTGGCACATTTGACTTATATACTATTAACTTTCAAGATCCAGACAAGCGGAGGGATTCGGGTATGTCCGGCCACAACAAATGGAGCACCATAAAACATAAGAAGGGGGCGGTGGATGCCAAGCGAGGGAAAACGTTTTCCAAACTTATCAAAGAGATCTCTATTGCGTCCCGAACAGGCGGGGGAGATCCCGACGGGAATCCACGCTTGAGAACAGCCATAAACGCGGCTAGAGCGGCCAACATGCCCAAGGATAATGTCGATCGAGCCATAAAGAGAGGAACGGGCGAAATAGAAGGAGTATCGTACGAGGAAATCATTTACGAGGGGTACGGTCCGGGGGGAGTCGCCTTACTCGTCGAAGCGCTCACAGACAACAAGAATCGCACTGTAGCCGAGGTTCGCCACATCTTCGACAAGTATACCGGTAATCTTGGAGAGTCAGGCTGTGTAGCCTGGATTTTCGAAAAAAAGGGAATAGTCGTTGTCTCGGCATCGGGGCTCAACGAAGACGTTGTGATGGAACTGGCGTTGGAGGTCGGCGCTCAGGACGTCAGGATGGAGGGCGATACATTTGAGATAACGACCGAGCCCGGAGATTTTGAGGCCGTACGACAGGCCGTTGAGGACAAGCGATGGAAGATCGAATGGGCTGAGAGCACCATGATACCTCAAAACACTGTGAAGCTTGATGGAAAAAAAGCTGAGCAGATGCTTAAAATGATGGATGCCCTGGACGATCACGACGACCTCCAGAGGGTTTTTGCCAACTTCGACATTTCCGAAGATGAAATGATGAAAATATCCGCTTGATACTGTTGCATTAAAAAATGTTGATACTAGGAGTAGACCCCGGAAGCATGGCTACCGGGTACGGAATTATTCGGAAGACCGGCGCCCGCTCAACCCATGTGGCGAGCGGAGTTATTCGTGCATCCAAAACGGCGAGCCAGTCTAAGAGGTTATGGGAGATCTACGAAAAGCTCGACTCTGTCATAGGAGAGCAATCGCCAATGGTGATGGTTGTAGAATCGCTCTTCCATTGTAATAACGTCCAAAGCCTTATGAAACTCAGCCAGGTCAGAGGAGTCATACTACTTCTGGGTGAAGCCCACGGCTTGGAAATCGTCGAGTACAGCCCTATGGAAATCAAGAGAGGTCTTACCGGGTACGGAGCAGCGGAAAAAGCGCAAGTAGTATTTATGGTGGCCAAGATCCTGAATCTTCCCCGACTCAAATCCGCTGACCAGGCGGATGCTCTGGCTATGGCCCTGTACCATTCCCATATTTGTAGGCCCTTGAGGGTCGTTCAATGATTGCCTCTCTGCGCGGACAGATTCTATCCAGAAACGTCAATAGGCTGATAGTGGATGTTCGAGGTGTGGGGTATGAGGTTGCTGTGTCCCTGTACACGATGGAATCTCTTCCCCAAGATGGAGAGGTGTTTTTGCACATTTACACAGCCTTGCGCGAAAACTCTCTGGAGCTTTACGGATTTTCCAATCAGGATGAAAAGTGCCTTTTCGAGATGCTGCTCACGGTGGTCGGCATAGGTCCTCGTACTTCGCTTAACATATTATCGGGCATCTCCCCGGCCGGATTTCGCGACGCGGTTCTCAATGGGGATGTTCACAAGTTGACCTTATTACCAGGAATAGGGAAGAAATCTGCTGAAAGGATGCTGGTGGAGCTAAAAGAGAAAGTACGGAAAATTGCACCACTAAAGCCGTATTCTCGAGGGGACGCGATAAGATCGTCTCTGGAAGAAGACTTAATCTCCTCTCTGGTCAACCTGGGTTACAAAGACCGTGTGGCTGCCGAGGCTGCACGGAAGGTTCTCAAGAGTGCCACCCCTGATCTCGAACCTGCCCAGGCAGTAAAATTGGCCCTCAAAGAATTGATGAAATAATGGCGTTTCTGGAGGTTTTGTATTTTTCTTTCTGCTTCGCTCCCTCGCCCTGAACAAGGAGGCTGCCCCATGAAGTTTGTAATAATAGGCGGAGACGCCGCCGGAATGAGTGCCGCATCCAAGGCAAGACGAAATGACTCCAAACTAGAAATAACAGTGTTGGAAGCCACCACCGACGTTTCCTATTCCGCGTGCGGCATGCCTTACAACATCGCTGAGGCCGATCGTGTGATGGATGACTTGGTGGTGCGTAGAGCAGACGTGTTTAGAGAAAAACAGGCGGTAGATCTTAGACTAGGCCACTTTGCGCAAACGATAGATCGTACTCACAAAAAAGTTCTTGGTCTAGCGGCAGGCAAAGACGATTTTGAAGTCCACTATGACAAGCTCTTGATCGCCACAGGCGCACGACCCGTTAGGCTTGACATTCCTGGGACAAACTTACCGGGTGTTCACGTGCTCAAGAGCCTGGAAGACGGCCGCCGGATCAAAGATTTTCTTGCTTCCCGGAAAGTGAAGACAGTCCTGATTGTAGGCACGGGTTACATCGGTCTCGAAATGGCTGACGCTTTCCACGCGCGTGGAATCAAAGTGATTATGGTGGACATTCTGCCCAGGTTGCTCCCCTGGTTACCTCCCGAGACGGCGGAACTGGTGAAACAAGAACTTGAGGGAAAAGGAATTGAGGTACATCTCGAAGTCGACATAAACGCTTTTCAGCCGGACGGGATAAGTGTGCGGGCGCTCATCGACGATCGAGAATTAGTTGCGGACATGATCCTTATAGCCGCTGGGATTGTTCCCAATTCCGAACTGGCGGCCCAAGCAGGATTGGATCTCGGGCCAAAAAAATCTATAGCAGTGGACAAATTTCTTCACACATCCGACCGCGATATCTATGCAGCAGGTGACTGCGCTGATTCTTTTCATGTGGTCACCGGACAAAGGGTGTGGATACCGCTCGCGTTGATAGCTAATAGGGCTGGATGGGCTGTAGCCGACAATGTCACCGGACGACATGTGGAGCTAACCGGAATAGTTGGAAGCGCTGCTTTTAAGGTACTCGATCTTGAAGTCGCCCGTACGGGGCTCAGTTTCGCTGAGGCCCGTCAAGCCGGCTTTGAACCGGTCGAAGCCTCTATTAAGAGCCGTTCGAGGGCACACGCACATCCCGGTAACCAGACCATTCACGTCAACCTGATAGCGGACACGAAAACCGGAAAACTACTGGGAGGCTCCATTGTGGGCAAGGAGGGGGCAGCCCACAGGATCGACTCTTTGGCAGTAGCCCTTCATGCCGGCATGAGAGTCGACCAATTTTTCCAGTGTGACATGGCTTATGCGCCTCCATTCTCACCCGTTTGGGATCCGCTCCTTACAGCCGCTAACCAGTTGATGAAGAATTTGTGACTAAGGAACAAATTTATCCTTCTTGTGTCTCATGCTTAAAATGCGGGTTCCGGCGCTTGCTATGATGTTTTTCGCAAGATTATCCCGAACCGCTGGTAACTATATAAAAAACTGTGAAGAGTGAATCATAGGATTTGGAATATGAAATATGGACTTAATCTCATTACCAGGGATTTTATTTCAGCATTGCTTTCTTTGGTTTTGATAGGACTGCTTTTTGTTTTTGCCGGGGCCAGCATCTTCGCTCAGACCTCGGCATCCAGTAAGGAATCTTTGTCGCCGACCACGGTTACCCGCAACGTCGGCAATGCCATGGATAAGAACTCTGCCGACATAATTGAGGCCATTCGGTCCCGCGAAGCTGAGATACCGTTCTAAACACTTTTTTGTAAGCCGGGGCGTGTCGCTTCCGTGAAACGAGAATTGGGGGGTGAGAGCGGCGTTGGGGAGGAATATCGGAGTTAAAGGCATAGGCGTTTTCTCCAATAACTATTTTGAGAAAATCGCGCTTAACAGGTAGCCTTTCTCGTCGTCGCTCAAATGCTCTATTCTGAGCCCCTCGGTGTGGAATATCTCTTCCATTGCACTAGGAGACGGAATAAGGTCGTTCAAAACACAGGGATGCGTTTTCCGGTGAAGGTCGTTGATCCAGTCTGAGTTCATAAAGTGAAACACGATGAATTTACCGGAAGGCTTGAGCGCCCGCGCTAGATTTCTTACTGCACGCGGCTTATCGTCGAAATGCGGAAACACATTGTGGCAGATGACCAAATCAAAGCCGTTCTCCTCGAACGAAAAGTCTTCCACCGAAGAACAGACAACCTTTACGTTCTGAAAAGGCCAGATCTTTCGGGTACAATCGTGAATCATACCAGGGCTCAAATCCATGGAAAGAATACACCCGTGAGGTCCCACGGATTTTGAGAGTATCTCCGTTAATCGGCCGGTTCCACAGCCGGGCTCGACAACCTTGTAGCCGTAAGTTATGCCGGAAAGATCAAGCATGCTTTGAACCTTTGCCGTCTCTACGGTGCTGTATTCGGCAGCAGCCCATTCCGCAGCAACCTGTGTGTCGAAAAATGCCGCCTTGGTGTGGTTCAATCTCATCTCTCCAATAAGTCATGTTGTGTCTTGTAAGATAAGACCCGAATAACGCAAAAACCGTGAGTCATGATCAGTGCTAGAACTCAACCTGTAAAGCGACCTCACCGCCTACGATCGGATCAATTACTCTGTCTGGATTTGTGCCAAATGGATAATACGGAGTGGTATTAATGTTGGTCCTGGTCTCCCTATTCCATGCCTGAACACCCCGGTCTACACACGCGTAGTTGAACCATTTCCCCGGGTGCCAGTAGGCCAGTAGTCCTCTTAATTTGTATCTTTCTAGAATCATCCATTCAAGGCCTGCGGTTACTTCCCACCCTAAGCCACGATCAGGGGTGTTTGGAGCTCCGTCATTGTTTTGATAGCTCACATAAGGAGTCGACCTGATAAAATTTGCAATACCATCTGCTGCAGCGTTGACCACTGATGTAACAGTTGGATTAAGAGCAGGTCTCAAGTATCCCCAACTGTAGCCATTTGATGATCGTTGGGCCCATAGGAATGTGCCGAACAGGTTGAGGTTTGCTGCTACTGCATAGTCCAAACGAGTCGCCAGGACCTCCGCAGCATTTATGTAGCCGTTCCTTGCCGTGTCATATGCGTTCACCCCAGACCCATAAATGTATCCAAGGAGGTAAGAGTATGGCCTAAATACGCCGTAACAGGCTTGCCCGGGTGCCTGAAAGTACGGCTGGTTGTCGTATAAATATCCTCCCCTTCGATCGGGTCCCGGAAGGTAGGCATACAAAAATGACACTTTGGTTGGTCCAACGAGAGCCCCAAATTCGAACATTCGACGCCAGGACTCTATCATGAAGCGAAGACCCTTGCGATTAATGCTCGTCGGACCCAAAAGAGGTTCCGATAAACTCTTTACGACCTCGTCAGTCTCGTACCAGAATGCCCATTCTGTATTGAAGAAGAATCTGCCATCAAAGTACTTGAGATAAATCGTTCCATGATACTGGTCCAAATCGTAAGGATTAAATCTGTTTTTACCCTCGGGTCCATCCAAAAAAGACCAAGCTGGGGGGGTGGTAAGGGTTAAAGAGGCTTGCGTGTTTGTGGCGGCTCTCGCCTCAGTCCCAGCGTGCCAACCTTGCCAGGCGAAGAAGAATCCGGCGTCAATTGGACCAGACTGATAGGTCATGAAGTATCGTAAAGCAAGTGACATTATGCCGCTTCTATCATACAAATTGTAGTAGGGAAAATTAGGGGTAAGGACAAGATTTGGATTATCACCAACTTTTCTGGCTGAGATTTGAGAATTCGGCGGCTCGGGCCAGAAAGGCCTGACTGCAAAGCTTATCCGAAAAGGACCATGCGGTGCCACTAAGGCCACACCTTCAGTGGTGTTATTATATTCTCCATTATATTGTAGACCAAGACCAAAGGCCTCTGGTCTCTTGCCCACTACAATTATCCCAAGAGGTGTTTGCGCGTCCACCCACCACATGGTCCATTGACCGTCAGACGTAGCGACATCCACTCCTGGTCTCGTATTCGTAATGTAATCGGAGGCTATTGGATCACCGTAATTGCCGAGTCGATATTTGCCTCTGAACCTGATAGCATTATTAAGTTTAAATTCAGGCCATAGTTCCAAATACTGGTAGTGACGGCCTGCGTTGGAACCTGAAACAAGGTCGTTTACCTGAAACCCGAACCAACCATTTTTATTCGTGTAAGAGCCTCCAGGAAAAAAACTGGATCCAGTGGAATTATCCACATTGTATTTACCGAAAAAACCACTTGATCCCATTTGGCTATATTGTTCAAAAATGTAGTTGAAACTTCCCTCCAGCTTGAATTCCCATGCGCTGGAACTGGGGACCCCTACTGATAACAAAAATAAGAGCGCAGAGCAGAAAACAAGAGAACGTCTCGGCCGTAAAATGATAGCCTCGAGAATCCTACAGGTTTCCCAATTTTGAATCGGTAAGATATTTCCGAGAGAGAGCCGGTATGCAGCCAAGAGGTAATGAACAGTAAACATGCTTCCACCCTCCGATACTATCAAGTGCTTCCCATTCGTCCTGGCCTCATTCCCAAGTCGTTTCGGGAACTGAGGCCTGTTTGACAAAGCCAGATCACTAAATTGATAAACGTGCTACGATGTGTGACGAATCACCATAATGTGCCACGTCATGCAGTGTCAAGTTTTTTCTCGTACTACGTGGAAGAATGTGAGCAAGGAGGGAAATCCGTTTATTTGATCGCGAAAACGATTCACGCAGAGGGTGTCAATAGGTTCATGTCGGGTCTGGGGATTCTCCGCAACTTTTTCGGAGAATCCCAAAGAGTCGGTAGTTCACCTTTTGAAGTCGGCTACACGGCCAAGGGGTCCGAAATCCTTCTCCATTTGTTGGTACAGGGGTTTCCCGTAAAAAAATTTGTAGATCTCGTCTGCCGTTGTTCCCGGCTCGATGTCTGCAAACCGATCCGGGTAGAGAATCTTACCAGCGGCATAGGCATCCGCCATTGCGGTACTAACGTTTGTAACGTAATAATTGAATGGATAGATCACGTACACCCTTTTTTCACTAAACGCCTTGAGCCCGTGATAGAACTCCGGTTTCTTTTCGTAGTCTTGCTCAACCAGTCTCAGGCCGCCGCCGTCAATGAAGATGATATCGGGATTCCACTCCAGGAGCTTTTCCTTGTCAATGAACAGGTGGTCTTTGGGAGCAATGGTCTTGGCAACATTCTTAGCTCTGACCCATTCCAGTGGGGTGAAGCCGGCGTCCGTGCTCTCAATTCCCTGGACGCCTTTGTACCCGACCGACCCTACATAGACAGTTGGTTTTTGGTCGTCAGGAATTGCCTGAGTTCTGGTCAGCAGGTCTTTCCGAGCGTTTTCAATATACTCGATGACAGCCTCTGCTCTCTGTTCAGCGTTGAGAATCTTTCCCGCCACGCGCAGGGAGGCGAAAAAAAGCTCGTCGAAAGACGCAAATCTGCCATGGGTAAGAATGACGACAGGAATGCCCAGTTTCTTTTGAAGCGCATCTGCGTTGGAAGGCTCCATGTAGGAAATGAATATGACATCGGGTTTGACCTTGAGAACCGCTTCCAGATCCGGTTCTTTGTTGATGCTCCCCGGACCTCCCGGTCCGATCGCCGGAAGTTTAGCCAGCTCGGGATGGGCCAATATGTAAGGTCTGGCCGTAGGTCTCGTTTTCTCGAAATCCTCAACGCCCACAACTCTTCCCGCCGCGCCAAGATACACGATGAGCCTAAGTGTCCCCGAACTAAGGCAAATTATTCTTTGTGGATTTGAAGGCACTTCGACCATCCGCTTGCCCATATCGGTCACGGTGATTCTCTCTGCGGCAAAAACAGCGCAGGTTGCTAACAAACAAAGGACGAAAGCCCATAGAACCAGCAACGTATAGCCTCTCTTCACGCACAACCTCCTTCTTCTGCCGCAGGTCTGCAGCAGTGAACCGGAATGATCACCGGGTACCCCTCAACCGTTCTCAAGATGCTGTGAACGCCGTACACATCCTCAATGACTTCCGGGGTCAAAGCCTCCTTGAGGCCCATGGCATGGACTAATCCGTCTTTGAGGATGAGAAAAAGGTCCACAAACCTTAAAGCCAGGTTGAGATCGTGAATTGCTACCACCGCTGAGACACCTTCAGTCCTCACGACGTTCACTACAAGGTTCATGACCTCCAATTGATTTCTCAAATCCAGACTGCTCGTGGGCTCGTCCAACAACAGCACTTTCGGCTCCTGCGCCAGCGCCCGTGCAATGATTACCTTTTGGGCCTCTCCGCCGCTGAGGGTGGAGAGGGGTCGTAGAGCGTATTCTTCGAGGCCCATCAGTTTGAGGAGCTTCTCTACAACACGCAAGTCTCTGTCGGCTGCAGCCCATTTGATGTGAGGCTTGCGTCCAAGGAGGACCGCATCGAAGACGGTGACCTGGTCTTCACTGTAGTACCTCTGTGGGACGTATCCGATACGCCGTGCGATTGCATCGCCGCGTAGCTGGTGCAAACCCGTACCGTTCAACAACACCGATCCGCCGACGGGTCGTAACACCCTGTTAATACACTTCAATAATGTTGACTTACCCGCTCCGTTTATACCAAAAACCCCCAGGATTTGACTAGGCTGCAGTTCAAAGGTCACATCCCGAAGCACAGAACGGCTATTATATCGAAAGCTGATTTGGTTAACCGAGAGAATCATCGAGCCTGCCCCTTTACGAGGAGATAAAGAAATAGAGGAGCGCCCATAAACGAAGTGAGAACCCCGACAGGAAGAGTGCCAGAACCTACGAGAGTCCTGCTCACCGTGTCGGCAATCAGCAACAAGAGCGATCCGATGATGCAGCTATGGGGTATGAGAAACCTGTGATCGCCTCCAACCAGCCGCCTGCCGATGTGGGGCGCCAGTAATCCCAGGAAGGCAATCACGCCGAGAAACGCCGTAACAAGAGCTGCAATGAGAGCGGTTAAGAACATGCCCACGAGTCGGCTTCTGTCCACATCCACTCCCAGGCTCCGAGCAACGTCCTCCCCTGCAGAAAGTGCGTTCAGATCCCACCTCTTCAGCACAAAATAGGTTGTGACCATGAGAGTTGCCGTTGTCATAACTCCTATCTCACGCCAATTGGAGCGACTGACGTCTCCAAAAGTCCAAAAGACGACCGAGGCTATCTCGACCTCTGTGGCGAAATACTGCACCAGGATTGTGCCGGAAACAAACAAGGACGAGAGAGCAACACCAGCGAGGATGATAGATTCGGCAGCCATTTTCTTGAGGCGAGCAAGCGCCAGAATGATTACTGTACCGAGAAGAGCCCCCAGAAAAGCGCAGATGGTGACCGAATAGATGTTCCGAATGGTCATCGGCCCCGCTGCGCTTGTGGTTTGAACGGTACCCACCTGAATCGCACTGGTCTCGGCTCCCCCAGCTCCCAGCGTCACGATTGCGAAAGCTGCCCCGAAAGCCGCTCCTTGACTGATGCCAAGAGTAAATGGGGATGCAAGGGGATTCTTAAGCAAACACTGCATTACCGCTCCTGACAACCCTAAGCACCATCCTGCTACGATTGCGGCCACTATGCGAGGCATTCTTATATTCCAGATGACAATGCCTGCCGATCCATCCATTTGACCAAGAAGGGTTGCGACGACCTTGGAAGGAGACATGTCGAACGAGCCCCGAGCCAGGGAGAAAACACTGAGGGAAACAACAGCACAGAGAAAAAAACCGAAAAGCCAAAGCTTTTTTCTCACGGATTCAGTGTAGGCTTTTATCGAGGAAGCCTGCTCCATGCAACCGCACCTCAACATGTTTGTCTCAAGCGATCCAAGACACCGGAGCGAAGTCAAACACTCCGCCGGGTCGAGCCTCTTGATACAGCTCAAATCGTTGTGCTACGATAACAGGGAAGGTAGTACGTAGTCAACCCCATTACCATGATCCCTCAAGAAAAGAAAAAACCGCCCCAAGGGCCACTGGGGAGAGATTCAGCGGCTACGGCAACAAGGAGAAATGTGATACCGACGGCAGGATTACTAGCCCCTGAAGTCGATGAGTTCGTTGTCTCAGGCATTGACGAGAAACCCTCCGTGCTGATCAAAGCTCTAGGGATGGCGGGCTGTTACGCGTGGATGGAATGTAAACTGCACAGGTTGTTTGAAGAAGAGGATTATGTCCTCATCGTGAGACAGGTTCTCCGGCTGGAAATCTCGGATGAAGTCTTGGCGTCTGGTGGAAAACTCGATTTGACGACGGCTAAGCCACTCATGATGACAGGTTTGGGAAAAGGAATGAATTTCTGCACTCTTCAGGGGTTCTTGGCGCCCCCGCGAATTTCAAGCCGTGAATATTGTCTACGGGAATGAGAATCTCCCCAGAGGCCCTCATGGTCGTTCCACATCAGTGGGAATGGGAATCCAGACCGGGAATGTCGAATGTTTCCGGGGCTAATTCATCCTGTGAGTTATCTTTGGACCTGAACACGAAACCAAATTCGTCGGCCTTTTCAATGTAAGAGCCATCCGTAAGTCTTATCTGCCCGATAATATTAATTCGAATGGCAGAGGTCCCTTCAACCGGGCACTTCGACTCACACCAACCACACCCGGTACACCTGTTGGCAATCACAAATGGCGCAGCGTTCCGGCGTCCTGCCACAGACTGAAAAGAAATTGCATTGTAAGGGCACACCTCATCACAGACCAAGCATTTCTTGTCCTGTTCCCATACGAGACAGTTTTCACGTGCAATCCAGGCAGTACCCACCTTGGCATGATTTTTTTCAATCAGGCTTATGTCACGAATAGCACCAGTTGGACAAACCTTGCCGCAGGCATTGCAATCTACTGCACAGGCAGCCAGGCGAGGCACCATTACCGGGGTAAATAATCCTTCAAGCCCTGCTTTGAGCCAGACGGGCTGAAGCGTGTTTGTCGCACACGCTCTCATACACTCTCCGCAACGCACACATTTGGTCAAAAACTCAGGCTCCGGCAGAGCGCCCGGCGGTCGGATCAACTCACCGTCTGTGAATGCTCTTTCCTTGTCCAGCGGCCGTGGCTGGCTAATGGATGTCTTCAACAATCCCGCAGTGATTAGGCCGGAAAAAAAGGACCATAGGATTCCCCGTCTTGTTGGATCGTAGGCTGATGAAAACAGTGAATCAGCCTTGCCGCTTGCTGAGAAAGAGATAGCACATTGAGGACAAATTTCCCGACATCGCAGACAGACTATGCACTCTGAATGAGCGGTTTGTCCTGGATTCTCGCCTATTGCCCCGGTAGGGCACGCGCGTATGCACTTACCGCAACTGTTACAGGAATCGTTCACCTTACGTCTCACTATCGGAGTCCGTGAACAAACAGCCAGTAGAGCGCCTGCCGGACAGAGATTTCTGCACCAAAACCTCGGCTGAATTCGTGCCAGGGTTGCAATTCCCACCAGCATGACGAACACAAACACATTGGCGGCAAACACCTTCTGAGGAACTTGCAGGTAGGCCAACCACGGAAAGGTGACTGCTAACGGTGATGCAAGGTTAAGCAAAGAGTCTCCTGCCAGTAAAAGAACAGGATATATAACCAGACCGTAGAATCGGGTGATGAGTGACAGAGGGGAAGCAACAAATATGAGTGAAACGCCTGCAAGGCACCCAGCCAGAATACCGATTAGAATCCAATACTTCCAGTTTCGGTACGATGACGTGGCCTCGTAGGAGTTTTTTTGCACAGATCGGCGACGCTTTGAAACCACTGGCACTTGAAGCATGTCGAGGGTTGTCCCCATCGGACAAATGTGCCCGCAGAAAAACCTTCCGAGAAAAAGGGCCGCTAGAATTACAACGACACTCGGTAAGAGATAGACTGACACTTCCCGGCCTGCAATCATCGTCCCGACGCCGATGAGAGGATCCAGGCGCAAGAAAAAATCCACGGGCAAACCCTGAGGTAAAGGGTATGAAGCAAGAATGAGCAAACCGAGGAAGATGGCCAAGGCGGCAGCTTGGGAGAATCTTTGGAGTCGCCTCACGTGCCGGATTTCCCCACATTCAGTATATTCATGTTGTTGAGATCAAGCCTGCCCAGACCGCGCTCTGCAGCAACGCGAATATGCCGGACCTGGTTTGGTTCAATCTTTCGGTCATACCATGTGCCCAAGGCCACCATTTGGGCGTCGGCGGCAACCATGTCGGTGGATGCTACGACCAGGTTGAGCGGGATGACCTTTCCCGGACCGCCGGGCCCGCCCGTGCTAAGGATTCGTGTCCCGTCCACTACTACAAGATGAGGTTTGAGCACGGAGACCATATCCACTATGGCATCATGAAGATTGTAACGACCGTGGAAGGACAACCGGTCATGAATAAGGCCCATCATTCCCTTCATTGATAGGCTCACGCCGGATGATGAATGGGATTTCCCCACAGGGACCGCTATCAGGACGTCGGCATCCAGTGCATCGGCCACTGCCTGCATGGATTTCAACTGCAGTCCATTGGATACCTTGACCTCTCTGAAAAATCTCTTATTCTGAACCACGTTCACGCTGGTGTTCGGGATATCTTTAAGATGGCTCGGAATTAGAGACAGCTTGAGACAGTCCTGCGGAGAATTCAGCACATTGTCCAGGACGGATATTCGCGAAGCGCCTGCTTCAATGCACATACGTGCAACTTCTCGTACAACGATGGGGTCGGTGTTGGAAGCGCGTTCCGGCCCACTTGCAAAACTCATGTTCGGCTTTATGACAACCTTATTGCCCTGCTTTACGAACCGCTTCATTCCTCCCAGTGCTTCCACAGCGGCACGGGTAATGGCTCCCGCATCTTGACCGTGCGATATGACCACGTCTGGAAATCCTTGGCCCATTGCGTTTCCGGCGTTCAAAATAGCCCCCGGTCCCCCCGCTGCCACCGCGGCCGTCGTCAGTAGACTGGTCTTCAAGAATTCTCGTCGGTCAGCCAATTTTGTCATGTCACGCATGTCCTCTCTTATCAGTTTTCTTTGGCCACAGTCCTCATTAAAATCACTACCCGTTTCAAAGTCAATATCGCTGAATCCTAAACAGAAAGACAGCAAAACGAAACCTGTGAAACAAGCGCGTTCGGCCCCTACTGTGATTTCCCTTTACAGGACTATGAAATGAGGCTGTGGCGTTTTCTTTGTTTCACTGCCACGATCATCGCAGTTTTGGAGGGACCGTAACCCCATCTTTTCTTGGCGGCTGCAGAGGGGGTGTTGAGGTGACACAACATAGCGTCGCTGGAATCAAATAAAAATAAGTTGACATAATGATAAGTTATCACTATTTAATAATTATATTTACGTGGTTAGTTGATTTGAGTTTGTTATTACTCAGGTTACACAGTGATGACTGAGGTCAAAAATAGCAAGGCCGCAATATCTATCAAGTTCCTCAGTTCGCGGAATTCCGGGATCGGCGCTTCGATGCGTCAGGCCGAATCTTATGAACGGAAAAGTTTAGTGAGTTCTACGCGGCTAATTGAGTTGTGTTTTTCGTTTGTGGTGGCTTTTCTTGTTCTTGCCATGGTCTCGTTTTTTTTCTTGCGGCCCACACTCAAGGACGTCAGGTCCGAGGTCCAAGCAGAATGGCAAGATTTTTTACGCGCGGTGAGAGATCGCAACGATCTTCTCCCTGGCCTTATAGAGTCCATAAGAGGCTTTGAACCGAGTCACGGCAAGTTGTCTGAAAAGTTGTTCGAAGCACGGTCCATTTCAAATCGAACCGGCGATCCCGACGCAATTGTGTCCGCAGTCGATGACATTGATCAGTCCCTCAAGAGGATTGAAAAACTTGCCCGCTCTAACCCTGACCTTATGCGTTATCCCCCGTTCGCCGCCCAGTGGGAAAAGGTAAGCAAAACCAGTCGGAAAATTGCCTTCACGAGGATGGCCTACCGCAGTAGCAGTCGGCTATATAATCGTCTTCTCGCATCGTTTCCTCAAAATCTGTTCACCTCTATTTCCGGATTTGTTCCTGTAAATAGCTATCCACCGGTGGGACCGATTGAAGACGATTAGGAAATAATGAGAGGGGCCTCCTCAGGGCGCATCTTACAATTAGTGGATTTCGGATGTATTGGGAATTTCCTCTTCGCTCACTTTCGTGAGGTTCCCTTTGACAAAGGCAAAACTGGCGAGCACAAGCTTATCTTTCTTTGAGGGGTGAAGGTAACGGACGCTAAATCCCGGCTTTCCTTCGAAGTGGTAATTGGTGATCGGGAGTATACCGCTCAGACGTAACTGCCAGGTTATTGAACGGCGCTTGAGCCTTGGAGACCAGTTCATCAGGTACAGCCTTGTATAGTCGCATCCAGGATCTTTTCCTATGGGCGCATACGCCACAACATAATTGTTCTTGGCTCCCAAATCCTGGTCATCGGTCACATTCACGCTCGTCCATGCCATCATTCGCATAAAAGGTACAGCACGGCCTATGTCTTCCGGGGGCGTGAGCTTGATGTTGTGGGTATAGAGGTAGCCTACCCGGCCATCTTCAATTTTTACTTTGTACCAAACATCTTTTTTCAGGTCTTCTGAAGTCTCGTCAACCGGAGACAAATCAGCCGCAGCCGGCTTTTCATTGCCCAACCGTCCTCTGGTCGGCGCCATCTCACCTTGTGAGTACCTTCGCGCAGTCACAACTCTTTCATAGACTTCGAACTTTTTGCCTGGTGGAAGAATTTCAATTACTTCGTGTTCTCTGCCTGGACTCAGTCGAAAGTTAGCCTTCGTTTTGGTAACTCCTTCAGCCTGAGCCGGCATTCCTTCAATGGATTTTCTCAACTCATGGGTTCGATGGATTATGTCTTCCCCACCAATGACTTTCTGTTCAACATAGCCTTCTCTGCCGTCGCGGGTACGTACCCTGTAATACTCACCCACCTTGTCAACGAGGTGTAGGGGTGTTTCCGCAGGGAGTTTGCGAATGACTTCTGAATTCGGATTAGCGGTATGATACAGAGAACACGATCGGATCGTCATCCCATCTTGAGGAGCGAATGGATTTTTTTTCTTGAGGATTGTGCTCTGGGCAGTCTTCAGTAATTCTCGCTTTAGTGTATCAACTTCTTGGCATCCCGCGATGAAGGGCAGACAGGCAGCCGATATGACGATCAGGTTCCAAAGCCTCTTGCAGCTCTTTTTGGTCTCACCGTGATTCATAGGCATGGCCTCCGATGCGGCTTCTGAAGATTCACCTTATATCTATTCACCGGAGAAATCAATACCCTCTGGATTTACTTTAGAAAACCGTTTGAGTGACATGCATCGATCCAACGTTTTGTTGGCCCTTGACAGAATGGTCAGCCATGGTTTAGTTTAATCGGGAACTGCCGGTGAGGTGTGGGACTGGTTTGCCTTGCCCACTAAAAAAGGACTGAATTGAAATTCATGATCTCATAGGTGTATCAGGTTAGTAGACCAGGTGTCCGTGAAGCTGATTTCTGTGATTAAAGTTGTGTGCAGTTTCACGCAAAGGGCCGTTAACTCAGGAGGTAGAGTATCTGCCTTTTAAGCAGAGAGTCGCAAGTTCAAGTCTTGCACGGCCCAAAATTGTGTCCCCATCGTCTAGCCTGGCCTAGGACATCGGCCTTTCAAGCCGACGACGCGGGTTCTAATCCCGCTGGGGACGCTCTTCTTT
>JAPLJK010000013.1:0-24800 GCA_026388625.1 Deltaproteobacteria bacterium
GGTTTATTATCCGTCAACTACATGACTTGTGCCACCATCACTTTAAGGTAGCGTGTTTCCGGCATGGAGAGAAGAACCGGATGGTCTGGGCCTTGACCTTTACTGTCGAGCAGTTTCAATTCACGGCCGCTTTGGCGAGAAGCGCTGAAAATCGCCTGCTCAAACGTCTGGACATCCAGGTGATGCGAACAGGAGCACGTTATCAATACCCCACCTGCCTTGATTTTCGTCAATGCCCGACGGTTCACATCTATGTAGCCTTTCAATCCATCCCTAATGCGGCTGCGGCTCTTGATAAAGGCCGGGGGATCGACCACCACAACGTCCCAGGAGCTTTTATCTCTTTTTAGAAAATTCAGTACCGGTTCACGCACGGGGACGAACCTGTCGGAGAAACCGTTCAGATCAGCATTGGATGACGCCAGGTTGATCGCTCCTTGCGACGCATCGACGGCAGTCACAGAAGAGGCGCCACCGGCCAACGCATGAATTCCCCAGGCTCCGGTATAACAGAATAAATCAAGCACGCGAGCCCCTGGAAAAACATATTGCCGCATCAGCGGCCTGTTCCATTCCTGGTCCAGGAAAAACCCTGTCTTTTGTCCTTCACGTATATCCACCAGGAATTCCAACCCCCACGAATTGATACTCACATAGTCGGGAACTTCCCCGCAGGCGAGTCTCTTTTCAGTCGCCAATCCCTCGTGCAGACGGTAAGGCGAATCGTTGCGCAAATAGATTCCTCGAGGAGAGATCGTGTCTACCAATGCTTCCAAAACGTAGTCCAGGAAATGATCCATTCCGGCTGTCAGACTTTGTACGGCCAGACAATTACTGTACCGGTCCACGATCAAACCGGGCAACCTGTCAGCTTCGCCGAATACTAATCTGTATGTATCGTTTTGCGGAAACAATCGTGCCCTGACCGCCAGGGCCGCCTCAATTCTGTCTTTAAAGAAGGCTGCGTCGATTGGGCACTTTTTTCTGGACAGGATTCGAGCGGTGATGAGAGACCCCGGATTGGCGTAGACGATGGCCAGAAATTCACCGGAATAATCAAAAAGTTCATGGAGAGACCCAGGTTCCAGTTCAGATACGGGAGGAGATCCAATTTCGTTGGAAAAGACCCACAGATGCCCTTGCCTGATACGCCGGTCTGATTTCTTTTTTAAGGTAATCATACAGAGAATTCCCATTGGACGACAGGACACGACCGGCTTAGCAAGCTCAGTCTGAGTTCATTCCGAACTTCTTGGATTCATTGACGCTCAAGGCGGCAACGTTGACATCAAGATGCACTAGGATTATATGAAAACATTAGGGTTATGTCCATACAATCATCGGAGACGACATGCATTTTCCAGAATATCGAGGCAGGAGACTCAGGCGTACCGAAACCCTGAGAAGTATGGTCCGTGAGGCACACCTGAGAACTGAGGATTTCATTCTTCCATTTTTCGTGCGACATGGAAAAGGGTTAAAGGAACCTGTGGCATCTATGCCGGGTCATTTTCAACTCTCGCCGGATATGCTCGTGCGGGAGATGAAGGAGGCGGTTGACAGAGGTATCCCTGCAATCCTGCTTTTCGGGATTCCCGCAAAGAAAGACGCCATTGGATCAGAAGGGTACTCAGATAAAGGTATCGTTCAGCAGGCGGTGCGAATGATAAAAGATGCTTATGCAGACGTTGTGGTGATAACGGATGTATGCCTGTGCGAATATACCGATCACGGACACTGTGGGGTTATAAGAAGCGGCGAGGTCGACAATGATCCTACTCTGGATCTGTTGGCGAAAATGGCTGTGTCTCACGCCCGTTCAGGGGCTGATATGGTAGCCCCCAGCGACATGATGGACGGGAGGGTGGCCGCGATCAGGGAAGCTCTTGACGAATCCGGCTACGAGCATCTTCCCATTATGTCCTATTCGGCAAAATATGCCTCGGGTTTCTACGGCCCGTTTCGGGATGCGGCCGAGTCGGCTCCCAAGTTTGGTGATAGGCGCTCATACCAGATGGACCCTGCCAACTCAGATGAGGCAATTCGGGAAGTGGCTATGGACGTTGAAGAAGGTGCGGACTTGATAATGGTGAAGCCGGCGCTGCCCTATCTGGATGTTATCTGGCGGGTCCGTAACTCTTTTGACCTCCCGCTCGTGGCCTATAACGTCAGCGGTGAGTTCGCCATGATCAAGGCTGCTGCCCAGAACGGCTGGATAGATGGGGACCGCTGCATGATGGAGGCTCTCACATCCATCAAGAGGGCCGGGGCAGATCTGATAATTTCCTACCACGCCCTTGAAGCCGTGCGTATTCTTCAGGGCGCAGGGCCCAAAGAGAAAAAGTGAGCCGTTTCGATCTGAGATTAGTAGCCTGGGAAATGACGAGGCAATGCAACTTGGCGTGCGTGCATTGCCGGGCTGGTGCCGGTCTTCAACCTGAACCCGACGAACTGAGCTTTGATGAGGGGTGTCGGCTCATCGATGGTATCAGCAAGGTCGCAAAGCCAATTCTGATTATGACGGGGGGGGAACCCCTGTTGCGGAAGGATTTTTTTGATTTGGCACGGTATGCCATTCAGAGAGACCTGAGGGCCGTGCTGGCAACCAACGGTGTGCTGGTGAGTGATGCTGTCGCAAAAGAAATTGCTGCGGTTGGGATTCCTCGGGTAAGTATCAGTCTGGATGGACCTACTGCCGCGGATCACAATGTTTTTCGGAGAGTCCCTGGAGCTTTTGAGGCATCTCTGAAAGGAATTGACAATCTGCGAAGGGTAGGGGTGTCAGTCCAGATAAACACCACATTGACTCGACGAAATCGGAAAAGTCTTTCCGAAATCATGCGACTCGCAGAAATAATAGGAGCCCATGCCTTTCACGTGTTTCTCCTTGTCCCCACAGGTCGGGCCAAAGAGATGTCCGGGGAGGAGATGCGACCGGAAGAGTATGAGGAGACGCTGACGGAATTCTACCATCTCAGTCGAGCGTCGAAGATGGAGACAAAGGCCACGTGCGCTCCGCAGTACTACAGAATAATGCGACAGCAGGCCAAATCTGAGGGCCTCGAAGTGTCAGAGAAGATGTTCGGTATCAACGCAAGGACCCGAGGATGCCTTGCCGGGCTGTCTTTCGTTTTTGTTTCTCACAGAGGAGAATTACAGCCGTGCGGCTATTTCGACGTGCAGGCAGGGAGTATCCGAAACCACCAGTTTGGGGACATTTGGGAGAATGCCAAACTTTTCAAAGACCTGCGTGATTTCAGCCTCCTTGAAGGAAAGTGCGGCAAGTGCGATTATCTGCGTTTTTGCGGCGGTTGCAGAGCGAGAGCATACGAGGCCACCGGTCGTTACGCAGCAGTGGAACCATATTGTGCGTACGTGCCTCCGGCCGTCAGAGGCTGAAAACTAATGAAGTTGAAACGATTGTTGTCGGAGTGATGGATAAGGTATCGGTTGGAGAATGTTGTAATTCGATCAGGAGGAAAGCATGATTATCGAGCAGATACAGGTCGGAGGATTTGAAATATTTTGCTACATACTTGGTGATGCTGAGACTGGAGAAGGAATTGTTGTGGATCCTGGCGGTCCGGCCAACGGGATTCTCAAACGCGCTAACGATCGTGGTGTAAATATAATAAAGCTGATCGTCAATACTCACAGCCATGTGGACCATACCGCGGGAAACAGGGCCATGCAGGAGGCTACCGGTGCTCCAGTCGCCATTCACGAGGCTGAGGCGGCAGCGCTTGCCAATCCAAATATGGACATGTTGGCCATGTTTGGAGCAGAACCATCTCCGCCTCCACGGATGCTTCTTAGGGATGGAGACCGCTTGACTTTCGGAAGCCAGTCAGTGGAAGTGATTCACACCCCGGGTCATTCACCAGGGGGCGTCTGTCTCTATTTCCCCGGCTATGTCCTTACAGGGGATACCCTATTCGTGCAGGGGGTAGGACGCACGGATTTTCCCGGAAGTTCGTATGAGGTGCTGCAGTCCTCGATCCGTAACAGGTTGTTCAAGTTGCCGCCGGACACCATAGTATTGCCTGGGCACCATTACGGCCCTACTCCTACATCCACTATTCGTAGGGAAATGGTTGAGAATCCCTTTGTCTGAAAACATTGTGGAGCCTATTATCGCGCGGCAAGAAGCTTCATTTCCATACGCCTCTAACATTCGTCCAGAGGGCAAGGAGTTCCCTACAGCGCAGCAGGTATGCCACAGCGGCAAAGATAATCAAGCCGGCAGCAATGCAGGCCGTCAAGACCACCAGGTTTAGCGAGGTGAATCCTTTACCCCACTCTCCATAAAGTTGCCCGTAAAGGAGAGGAACACACATTGACGCAGAAGCGGCAGTGATTTTTCCCAGAGATGTAACAAAATCAGCCAGGGGAAAAATCCCCAGGCGTCTGATAAGTAGAACGAAAAGGATTAGAAAATTCATGGCTGCCGCAAGAGAGGTGGCCAGCGCAAGTCCTCCCTGCTCCATGGGACCCATTAGAAGTAGTCCTCCCGCGAGGTTTACTACCACCGCCACAACAGAGATCTTTACGGGAGTTTTTGTATCTTTCAGAGAAAAGAAGGCCTGCGTCACAACTTTGAGTCCTGAAAAAGCCCACAATCCGGCCGTGTACCACAACAGGGCATACGCTGTCTGTTGAGTATCGAACGCCGTGAACCTTCCTCTCTGGAACAAAACCGCAACAATCGGCTCTCTGAGGACAATCAGCGCCAAACTTGCCGGTATGGTGAAGAATGCCGTGAGCCTCAGGGAAAAAGAAAGAGACTGATTGAGGGCGGCCATGTCGCCGTTGCCGGCCTGGCGTGACATGGATGGTAGGACCGCGGTTCCCAGGGCCACCGCGAACATCCCCAAGGGCAGTTCCACAAGACGATCAGCATAATAAAGCCAGGACACTCCACCCGGTTGGAGCATGGAAGCGAGAATCGTGCCGATCATGACGTTGATTTGATAAACCGCGCCGCCAAATGCAGCAGGCCCAAATAGTCTCCCGATACTCAATAGGGGAGGATATCGGAAATTAAAAGCCGGTCGCAGGGTTATGCCTAGATTGGCCATGAAAGGAAGCTGGAGAACCAGTTGAAGTATGCCGGCAGCCACCACTGACCAGGCAAGAGCGAACGGGGGAGACACATTAAGAAAGGTGCAGAATATCGCCACGCTGGCTATCATGGAAATATTCAGCAAGAGCGGAGCGGCAGCAGGCGCGGCAAACCGGCCCATTGAATTGAGCACGCCTGATGCCAGGGCTACCAGGGAAATAAAAAAAATGTAGGGGAACATAATTCTGTTGAGACTTACTGTGAGAGCGAATTTATCCGGATCCTGAAAGAAACCTGGGGCTATGATTCTGACTATCCAGGGACTGAAGACTATGCCTAAAGCGGTTACTAAGGCGAGAACAATCGCCGAAAAAGTGAAGGCTACCCGGGCCAAGCGGTCTGCCTCAGCGGTACCATTTTTTTGCAGGGTCTCAACGAAGGTAGGGATAAAAGCCGCTGATAACGCTCCTTCGGCGAACAGTCGGCGCAAGAGGTTGGGGATCCGGAACGCTACGAAGAAGGCGTCAGCGGTCAGCCCGGCTCCCATGTACTTGGCTATTACCATATCTCGGACAAAACCCAACACGCGACTGAGCGAGGTCCACACGCCTACGACACCTGCCGCGCGAGTCATAGCTTTCTTTTCGGTCTGGTTATCCTTTTGCCGTGATAACAAAATCTGTTGACTTTCAACCATAGGTTCTGCCATATAAAAAAATTGGCCGAAAAACGCTTGAGCCCCTCAGCGCTTCAGGCGGGTTCGGAACGCAATGATGTTTTGGCCGAAAGCTGTCCAAGTGATTAATCCGGATAGCAGGAAATTTGGTGGCGAATCGTGTTTCCACTTGATCATATTCAGGTTTTAATGGCATATTCGTACAAGGCTCACATTTCATATAACAAAATAGTTCCCAGGAGTTTTTAATGGCCAACCACCCATCTGCTCTAAAAAGGATGCGACAGAACGAGACGAAACGTTTCCGGAACATCGCATACAAATCGAAAGTCAGGACCGCCGTCAAGAAATTCCTCCAGGCAGTGGAGCAGAAAACCGCTGATTCCTCTAGACTTCTCAGCGCTGCAACATCACTGCTCCATACGGGAGTCTCTAAAGGGATCCTGCACAGCAACACCGCCTCCAGGACAATTGGCAGACTTTCCAAGAAACTGCCTTCTGTTTGACTCGGCTTGATGGCAAGGACTCACGGAAACAGTTTCCTGAAATTCCGTCTTTTCCTAACAAACCAACCCAAAGCCAGGTGGTGGGTAAGACTTTTCGGAATTGGTGCTGGATGCTTAGAGGGTAAGTCCTCACATCCTCGGATCCCCGATCAATATCCAACCTGACCAGGATGGCGGCTTTCCGCTGAACGAAGTAGCCAAACCCGCGGGCATGTCGCGAGGATACTCTGCAAGCACTTTGCCTGGCGGCTTCTTTTCTGAGGCTTTCTTAAGTATTGCCATCAGGTAGGGGTCGTCAGCCCCCCAGTTCGGATCGGAATAATTCACCATTACCATTCTGAAGCCTGCATAAAATAGGGCTGTGCTGAGCAAGAGAGGTCCATCGCCCGATGGAGCTTCTCTGTCAGGAACATCAAACCAGGCTACAGGCATGATCAGAATTCTTGTTCCCACGGGAGACGAAAAAAAACGGTGAGCTTCGAAGCGGCGCTGACCTCGCTTATCGGGCGAAAAGAACAAGGTCGGTTGGCGACTGCCATACGCAGAATCCCAAACGGACAAGGGTGCGGCCAACAGGGTTATGTCATTTTTTCGATCCGTATACTCGACGAATCGATCGATTGTTGCCGTGGGTCCCACCCAGACATCGAATTTTGCAAACATTTTTTGCACTTTCATGACGATATCCGAGGGCTTAGGATACACGGGGTTGCTCAGAATCAGTCGTTCGAGCCTTTCTTCATCAGGCGCCTTTTGCATAGATTTTTTTGCCGTGATTTCTCCGGATGACTTTTCTCGCAGGTGATCGTCAGGAATCGAGGGAATGGATTCGAAAAGAATAAGATTTCCAGTTAAATCGGAATTGGGTTTAGCGGTCGTCTGGAATCTAAGCAGCTTGAGCATATCTCCGGAAGGCACCATTGTAATGATGCGATCCTGCCCGAAAGGTCTGTCTTCTGAATCCAATAATGCAGAAAACGGGAGATACCACAAGGATCGATCCGGTATGACAAGAATGGTTGTCTTATCTTTCGGCAGTGGCGGCAGCTTCCCCATCAGCGCCCTGAAAATTCGCCTGCACGGTTCCTTCCATGCATGTCCCATAAACGTGGACTGCCCGCCTGAAGAAAACTCCCGTAGTTTATCCTGGAGTTGGAAGACACCCCTGTCAATTTCCGATCGGGCTGTCGGCATCTGGTGGTAAATAGCCCTTTCACTAGTTATGACTCCGATAACAAGGCGGTCCGGCAAGAAGTTGAAGTCCATGAGCAATTCATTTGTGGCCAACAAGTCTCGGCGCAAGTCCGGAAGAGAAATAGGAACGCCTGCCCTCAACATCGTGTATCGCTCTGAACTCTTGTGAATGGTTTTTCGAGCCTGTGCCAACTTTGTTTTGAGTGCTTCCTCTTCCTCTTTGACCTTGGCGGTAGGCACTTCCCCGGAAAGTTCCCAGAGATGTGAAAGTATTTGTGACTCCTCTTGCAAAAGGCGACTTGGGACATCAAAGAATTCAAGCTTGCCCGCTTTTTTCAGCGTCAGGATCCGGCGACAGATTCGTCGCTTCTCCATGAGGTGAAAGACACTACCCGCAGATTCCTCGGGGATATCGGTATGCACCGGCCCCAGTATCTTTGTGGCCAGGTCATCGAAGATCTGGAATCGCTGTTCCATTTCTTTGAGCACGGGGTTACCTTGGGGAATATCGCCCAAAACCGATTCAAAATAATCTATCACACTGCGATACTTGAGGATGGCGTTATCGGTTTCACCTGAAAGATACAACTTCCTGGCCTGCTTTATCTCTTTATCCAGCTTGTCCAAGGCGCCGGCACTCTCTGCATCCTTGAAAGATTCCTCAGGAGTTCGTTCCCTGAAAAGCCAATGATATCTTTTAGAACGTTCTTCTTCTTTTTGAGATTCGACAATTTCAGAATCTTTCTCGTCGGCCACTGAAAGCATATTTCGGTCCATAGTGCTGGAACCACCGGCATGATTGGAAAAAGCTATCAGCAACAATGCGCATGTGGACACGATCAAGACTGAAATGTAAATATTGGAGGCGATCATTCCCCCAGCTTTACCCTGACGGAGAGGACAAAAAGTTAAATAGGCTTCCATAAAAAATCGTGGCCGCCAATTTCTTAAGAGAGTCTTTGGCCTTGCAGACGCCAGACGGGGATGTCTATTTTTCACTAAGTTCCGGTCGCTGAGCATTCACCCACCATCCGTTTTCTTTTTCTTTGAACCACCATCCCGAGAAATCCGTATTCAGGATACTTCTCGCCAGACGTCGGCCGTCATCTGTCCGAAGTCTTTTCACTGCAGTGGCAATCCATTGCAGGCAATAGCGGTTGCCAAGATCACCGAGTTCCTTTAACTGAAGAATCATCTCAAGCTGGTCGGCGTCGTGGGCACAATCAGCCTCGGCTGTGGAACCCAGGTTAAACTCTTCCGTCAAACCTCGTATTTCTTCTCCAAAAGGAAGATCTGCAGTCATGTCACGCACTGCTGCCTCTTCATCCGCCTTCACATATTTTTTGTTCACGTAGTTGAGATCCCCTGTTCGAGCTTCTGTCAGATCGTGAAACAGACACATGAAAACCACGCGATCCGTTGCCAATTTTCCGGACATCCGAGCGAGCACATATCCTATAACCGCACATCTCAAGCTGTGTTCGGCTACTGTTTCACGACCGGTTCCCAAGAATTGAAAACCAGACCTGGGCGTCCTCTTGAGCATTCCGACCTCGAACAGGAAATCTGCTATTGCATTTAATTCCACGTCTGGACCTCTCCGAATCCTGTTTGGACCCCGGCTTCCCTATCATGGTTCTTGCCGTCTTTCAAGTGAGCATCCGAAAAGGCGGGCATCATGAACTGGAAAAGGCCGGCTGGAGAGCCGACTTCCGCCTATATACCGCCAAACTCGTGCGCCTTCGGTAACATTCTTCCCCAAAAAAGCGAAAACGTTCTATGATGCTATGACAACCATACAGTGTGATGTTTCGAGGGGTGCTCTTGTCATGTGAACGACCAGTAATCACTATTCGGTGCGACCTGTGTGGCGGCTGCGAACAGGACCTTGTGTTCGTCAAGGAAGGGTTTCGCCACGTTCGTTGCCGCACCTGCGGAATGGTTTTTGTCAATCCGAGGCTGGCAGAACATCTGGAGGCGCAAAAGAATTGCGGTACTGGCGCCATGGGAGATGACACGCTGACGGGACCCCAGATTCGCCGACTACGGAGAGAATTGGCAGAGTTCAATGGGTTCCGCAAACTCAATAGGATTCTTGAAGTGGGGGCAGGTAAAGGATGGTTCCTTTCTGAAGCTGCACAGAGCGGTTGGGAGACGTGGGCTGTTGAGATAAACTCTTCTGCGATCAGGGACCTGAAATCTAAGGGACTTTACAAGATCATTTCGGAACCTGCGGAAGATTTTGAAGTCCCAAACGATTATTTCGATGTGGCTCGAACGTGGGATGTCATCGAGCACCTGCGGTCGCCTCATAGATCAGTCGCGAATATTTGGCGTGCCCTCAGGCCAGGCGGTATCCTGCGGTTGTCTACTACTAATTTCGCTTCGCTCTCGCGATGGGTCAACGGCCCGGAATGGGTCTACCTGAACGGCGCAGATCACATTTTCCTTTTCGAGCCTGAGACCATAACCCGTCTTCTGGCTCAACAAGGGTTTGAGAACATTATAATCAGTACGAGGTCATTCAACCTGCGAAGAAAGCTGTATCATCCTGAGCAGGACTTACCAACACGATTGCACATTCTGACGCCCTTCAGAAAGCTTATAGACGAAGCTATCCGCTTTACGCGATACGGACATCAGATGATTGTCACGGCAGTCAAAGTTGAACGCGCATTGAAAACCTCTATCAAGAAACACATTATGATGAACTGCATAACTCCAGTGCAACGGCCGCCGGCAATTTCGAAAAAGTAGACCACCGGTTCCTACAATGATTCAACTCTTACCATACCACGCATTCCGATGGCGGGCACCATTCGAAAACAAAACTATTGTGGCCACCAATATGTTATTAATGTTATCATAAACTTTTTTTCTGATCGGGCTGGCTTTGTTCGGGTCGGCTTGACTTATAGACAAAGTTGTTCAATAGTGTAGATAGGTTGATTAAATAACTCAAAGTGAGCTATGATATGAGTGTGATACAAGAATTGTCAGGAGTGTCCCCCTCTCTCCGGGCAGAAATACTCACGGAAGCCCTCCCTTACATCCGCAGTTTCAGAGGTAAGCGCATCGTCATAAAGCTTGGCGGCAGCGCAATGATTCAAGAGTCACTGAGACAGAAGTTTGCCGAGGACATAGTGCTGACAAGCTTCATCGGTATGAAGCCGATCATAGTACACGGCGGCGGTCCCCAGATCGGGGCACTTCTGAAAAAATTGGGCAAAGAGAGCCGTTTCATAAAGGGATTGCGCGTTACAGACGAGGAAACAATGGACGTGGTTGAGATGGTGCTCGTAGCCAAGGTGAACAAGGACGTTGTTTCCTTGATAAATCATTTCGGAGGCAGGGCCGTAGGGCTTTCCGGTCGAGACGGCCGCCTGATCAAGGCCAAGAAGGCAAAACCCGCAAGACTGGCTGGGATTGACGAGGACCTGGGTCTTGTAGGCGAGGTAGATAAAATAGATCCTGAGGTCATAACTTGCTTGGAAAAACACGGCTTTGTGCCGGTCATCGCTCCTGTCGGATCCGGTCCCGATGAGAAGCCGTACAACATAAACGCCGACACAGCGGCCGGTGCCATGGCAGCATCATTGGAAGCGGAAAAGTTTATTCTGCTTACCGACGTCCCCGGGGTGTTGGATTCCGAACAGAATCTGATTTCCAGTCTGACTGAGGATGAAGCCGAGAATCTCATCCGGTGCGGAGTGGCGTCGGAGGGCATGATTCCAAAAATCCGATGCTGTTTGACCTCACTGCGAGGGGGAGTCCCCAAGGCCCATATAGTTGACGGCAGAGTTCCTCACGCCCTACTGCTTGAACTATTCACAGACCAGGGTATCGGCACTGAGATACTTCGTGATAAAGCTCCCGGAGTATAGCCGTCAAGGAGCAAAGTGTGCAGGACCGTGAGGCTCGGCAACGGACTTGAAATGACCGGACTGTGGCGGAAAGCAGATTCACAGGCGTCGCAGCTATAAGGGGTTGCGTCGGATCCGCCGAATATGAAAAGGGTAATTGTCATGGGAAACGATGATTTCATTTCAACGAATAATGAATACGTGTTCAACACATACGGACGAATCCCGATAATGCTTGTTGAGGGTCAGGGCTGTCGCGTGCGAGACAGCAATGGCCGCCAATACCTGGATTTCATAGGGGGACTCGCAGCCTCTGTTTTGGGGCACGGGCATGCCGGACTTTCAATGGCGATATGCGAGCAGTCCAGAAGGCTTATCCATGTTTCAAATCTATTTCACATTGAACCCCAGATTGAGCTGGCTCGGCTGTTGGTAGAGAATTCTTTTGCGGACAAGGTATTTTTTTGCAATTCAGGCGCAGAAGCCAACGAGGGCGCAATTAAGCTTGTTCGAAAATACTTTCACGACCGTGGTGAGCACGAACGTTTTCACATCGTGACCATGGAGAATTCATTTCATGGCCGCACTCTGGCCACCCTGGCCGCCACCGGACAATCCAAGTATCGCAATGGTTTTGAACCACATATTCCAGGTTTTTCCCACGTTCCTTTTGGAGATATTGAGGCACTGAAGGAGGCCGTGACGGGAGAAACCGCTGCGGTTCTCTTGGAGCCCATCCAGGGCGAGGGAGGAGTGTGTATGCCTCCCGAAGGTTTTCTGCGAAAGGCGAGGGACTTGTGCGATGCGACAGGCTGCCTGCTCATTCTGGATGAGGTTCAGACTGGTATGGGGCGTACGGGAACGTTTTGCGCTCACGAAAACTTCGGAATCAAACCTCATGTCATGACATTAGCCAAGGGCCTCGCCGGTGGTGTGCCCATGGGGGCTTTGTTGGCGGTTAATGAAGTTGCAAGTGCCTTTGTCCCCGGCACTCATGCCTCGACCTTTGGCGGCAATCCCCTGGCATGCGCCGCAGGTCTCGCAGTTTTTAAGGAAATAATGTCAGACGGTTTTTTGGCCAGAGTCAAGGCAATGGGAACGCATCTGCGACTCGCGCTGGAAGAGCTTGCTGCCAAGCATAGGATTGTTCGAGAAGTCCGAGGGCTGGGGCTCATGCAAGCTATTGATCTTAAAGAGCCCGGAGCGGAGCTGGTTGTCGCTCTCCGTGAAGCGGGCGTGCTCATGAACTGCACTGCGGAAACGGTCCTGCGGTTTCTTCCTCCCCTCATTATTACCAGGGACGAGATCGAAGAAATGATGGGCATTCTGGATTCAGTGCTGAGCAAGTGGACGGAGAGTCGGCCATGACTACGCAAAGACATTTCTTGAGTCTGGCTGATTATTCCCGTGATGAAATCCTCTCACTACTCTGCCGTTCTAGGGAGATCAAGCAAGGAATTCCTGGCAATGGTATGGCCGGACCCTTGGAAGGGCGAACCGTGGGACTGATTTTCGAGAAACCGTCAACCCGTACAAGGGTTTCTTTTGAAGTGGGTATTCACCAGCTTGGAGGGCATTCGATCTTTTTGAGCCGACGCGACATTCAGATTGGTCGCGGAGAGCCTGTTAGAGATACTGCCAGAGTACTTTCGCGATACGTGGATGCTCTTGTGATCAGGACTTTTGGGCATGAAATCCTTGAAGAGTTTGCGCAATGGGCTTCTGTGCCCGTGATCAATGCACTTTCCGATCTGCTTCACCCTTGTCAGGTGCTTGGAGACTTGATGACACTCCAGGAGGTGGGGTTGGACATCACGTCAATGAATGCCGCATGGATCGGAGATGGCAACAATATGGCAAATTCTTGGATCAATGCAGCCAACATCTTAGGATTCCGACTGACTCTGGCCTGCCCCGAAGGTTACGATCCTGCTGTTCAACCTAAGACGGCATCAGTCTCACTGACTCGTGATTGTATCGAAGCCGTACGTGATGCGGATGTCGTTTCAACGGACGTCTGGGCTTCCATGGGACAGGAGAGTGAGGCCGCTCAAAGGAAGATAGTTTTCAAGGATTATCAAGTGAATGAGACTCTGCTGGGCCATGCTCGCAGGCCAGTCTATGTGTTGCACTGTCTGCCCGCGCATCGCGGCGAAGAGATTACCGACGAAGTTATGGAATCGGGCTGCTCGCTGGTGTGGGATCAGGCTGAGAACCGGCTTCACGTGCAAAAGGCGGTTCTGGAAATGCTTTTCAACAAGAGAGGTTGATCTCTGGGACTCGATGGGTCGAAAAGTTTCTTTGCAATCCGGAACTTGATGTCGGTGGCCGATATAGATACGGAGGCTTCGTGAAGGACAACACAATCAGCAAAATAGTCTTGGCATATAGCGGAGGACTCGATACCTCGGTGATACTTCGATGGCTCATTGAGAGGTACCAGTGCCCAGTCGTAGCATTTGTCGCGGACGTTGGGCAGGGGGAGGAGCTTGAACCCCTTGACGAAAAGGCCAGAGCGACTGGAGCAGAGTCACTCCATGTCTCGGACCTTCGGGAAGAGTTTGTCCGAGACTACGTATTCCCTATGCTGAGGGCCAATGCGGTTTACGAGGGAACGTATTTCCTGGGGACATCAATTGCACGTCCGTGCATTGCCAAGGCCCAAATGAATGTAGCTGCTGCTCACAATGCAGATGCGGTCAGTCATGGGTCCACGGGAAAAGGAAACGACCAGGTGAGGTTTGAACTGGCGTATCTGTCTATTGATCCCCATATAAAGGTGATTGCTCCCTGGAGGCTATGGAACATGCGTTCCCGCTCCGATCTCATCGACTATGCCGAAAAGAACAACATTCCTGTGACTTCGACGGCTCACAAACCATACAGTATGGATCGGAACCTGCTCCATTTGAGCTTCGAAGGCGGGATTTTAGAAGATCCATGGTCGGAGCCTCCTTGTGATATGTATATTCTCACAGCAGATCCACTTGAAGCTCCAAGCACGCCTGAAGAGATAATCATTGCGTTCGAGGCCGGGGATCCCATCGCAATTAATGGAAATCGGCTTTCTCCTGACTCTTTGCTGGCGTCTCTTAATTCGACTGCCGGCAGGCACGGTGTGGGCAGAGTTGACATGGTGGAAAACCGTTATGTAGGGATGAAGAGCCGCGGTGTGTACGAGACGCCCGGCGGAACAGCCCTCCACGTAGCAAGGCGAGCCCTCGAATCCATCACCCTTGATCGTGAGGTAATGCACCTCAAGGACGAGTGGATTCCTCGGTATGCCAATCTGGTATATAATGGTTACTGGTTTTCACCTGAGCGACGGATGCTGCAGGCAGCCGTCGATGAGGCGGCGCAGGTTGTTTCAGGGGAAGTGCGGCTAAAGCTCTACAAGGGCAACGTTACAGTCACAGGGCGAAGATCGGACAACTCGTTGTATGACAACCGATTCGCCACTTTTGAAGCCGACGATGTTTATTCCCAGGCAGACGCCGAAGGATTCATAAGGCTCAACGCATTGCGTCTCAGGATCGGTGCTCTTATGAAAAAGAGTCATGGGCCGGACACGGCCTGACGAGTCCGGTGGTGTCGGGGTACCTGGAAGCCGATTGAATCATGTGGGAGTAATTGATGCCGACCGAAGGTAAGGGGAGTGCCGGGAATAAGTCCGCAAGCTCTTCAGGAGTCCGCAAGGGGAGGTTTCGGACTGGCATGGACTCCGGCTTTGCAGCTTTCAATGCCTCGATATCTTTTGACAAAAGGCTTTTCGCTCAAGATATTGCCGGAAGTATCGCTCATGTGAAGATGCTCGGCATGCAGCGCATCATTTCTGCGGCGGACGCGCGCGAAATAGAAAAGGGCCTGCGAGAAGTTCTTGCGGCCATAGAAAAGGGCGGTACGGCATTTCGCGAGGACCTTGAGGACGTTCACATAAACATCGAAGAAGCCCTGAGGGAAAGGATAGGAGACGTAGGCGGGAAGTTGCACACCGCCAGGAGTCGTAACGATCAGGTGGCCTTGGATCTCCGATTATATGTGAGAGACAAATCCGACATGGTCGTAACGGATCTCATACGTCTCATGGGTGTCCTGACAGACAAGGCAGAGGCAATCAGACATATAATTATGCCTGGTTATACTCATCTTCAAAGGGCTCAGCCGGTTCGCCTTGCGCATCACCTTATGGCCTATTTTCAGATGTTCCGACGAGACTGGGAGCGTTTCCAGGATGCCCGGAAACGGGCCGATGAAATGCCTTTGGGATCTGCAGCACTTGCAGGAACAACTTTTCCCATCAAGCGGGAGATTGTCGCTTCTCTTCTCGGGTTTTCGAGCGTGAGCGGCAATTCTATGGATGCGGTCTCTGACCGGGATTTTGCCGTAGAATTCATTTTTGACGCATCCATGGTCATGATGCATCTCTCGCGTCTTGCCGAAGAACTCATTGTGTGGTCGTCTTCTGAATTCGGATTCTGCACGCTTCCCGACGAATTTTGTTCCGGCTCCAGCATTATGCCTCAGAAAAAGAATCCGGATGCATGTGAACTGATCAGAGGTAAGACAGGCAGGGTTTATGGAGATCTGTTGGCCTTGCTGACCACGCTGAAGGGCTTGCCTCTCGCCTATAACAAGGACTTGCAGGAAGACAAAGAGCCCCTCTTTGACGCAGTTGACACGATTCACGGATGCCTCGCCATCATGGCAGCCATGTTTCCAGGCATCGGGTTTCACGCGGAAAGAATGCTGGAGGCCGCGTCCGATCGGGCAATGGCTGCCACTGATGTTGCAGACAGGCTAGTCCGGGAAGGCCTTCCGTTTAGAGAAGCTCATGCCAGAGTGGGGGCTGTGATGCGAAACAAGATGATGGGCGGCGACGCAAATCGCGACGACAATAGTCTCCCTACTCCGGAGGAGATGGTTGAAGCCAGAAAACACACCGGAGGTACTGCCCTTAGCAGTGTGATAGATCAAATCAAATCAGCCCGCTCGTTCCTGAGCCAAAACACCCCGCCTGACGAGGTCGATTCGGGAAAAAAGGGGAGAAAGAAGAAAATTTGAACAAAGCGTACGGCGGTATCTGGATCCTTGTCTTTGTCTGCTTTCTTGGCGGCTGCGGATACAAGACGAGTCCCCGCCCGGCCACGGCAACCATACCCGGTGAGATAGGCCTGGTCAACGCTCTTGCCTACGCTGACCATATAATCTTAAAGTGGGAGGTTCCTCCATCCAACACAGATGGATCTCCCCTTAAAGACGTCTCCGGCTTCAAGGTTTACCGAGCTGACCAGAAGATCGGAGAAGAATGCGAGAACTGTGGAGACAAGAAGGTTGTTCATTCCAACGTGGATTTCCAGAGTCCTGCGAATGCCGTAATCAAGAAAGGAGAAGTTCTTTTCACCGACAAGGCGGTGAGCCCTGGGCGCACGTATTCCTATTCGGTGACTGCTTATAACCTCAAAGGTAGCGAAGGTCGCCCAAGTCAGGATGTGACCGTCGTCCTGGACAACGCACCTCCCGCTCCGGAAGGTTTGAGGGCATCCGTGGATGCAAAGGGTGTTCGCCTCGAGTGGGAGGCCCCGTCTGAACGCGACGGCATTAAGAATTATCGTATTTACAGGTCAAGTAGTGACGACATTATGGAGATGAAACCCCACGGCAGTACGAGATGGGCTGAAACATCGTTTGTGGATAGGGAGGCTCAAGACGGAAAAACCTATTTCTATACGGTGCGTTCCCTGAAAATGAATCAAGGAATTTCACTGGAGTCAGGTCCTTCAGCGGTGGCGAAAGTGTTCGTTTCTGCCGTGCATAGGCTCCCTCCGGAGAATGTTAACACCGGGTCCACAACTGATGGGATTCGCATTTACTGGGAACCGGTGAAGATACAAAGCGAAGAGATACACTATAACGTCTACAGGTCGGAAGGCGGGAGGTTGTTTCACAAGATTAACCTTGAGCCTGTTCGTAACCCGTGGTTCGTAGACAAGAAGGTGGTGAAGGGCCGGACGTACCGCTATGCGGTCACTGCCTTTCCAAGAAACAAGCCGGATGAAGAATCCAGCCGCTCAGGTTCGGCGGCAATAAAACATACTCCATGAAATAGGCACATTCTTGCGGTTTACAGGAAGCCATGAACCACTTTCACTACTTAGGGGACCAGTTGTATTGTGAAAATGTCCCGCTGAATCGCATCGGAGACGAAGTAGGGACTCCGGTATTTGTTTATAGCCGCGGGACTCTCGAGAGGCATTTCCAAGTGTTCAGGGAACCATTCTCATCCTTGAATCACTTGATATGCTATTCCGTGAAAGCGTGCTCCAATGTGGCAATACTGAAGATTTTTGCCGGGTTGGGTGGTGGAGCCGACATAGTTTCAGGCGGCGAGCTTTTTCGAGCTTTGAAGGCAGGGATAAAGCCCTCTCGCATAGTATATTCAGGGGTCGGGAAGAAGGCTTCTGAGATAGACGAGGCCTTGCTGTCCGATATCCTGATTTTCAACGTGGAATCGGGAGAGGAATTGGCTCTTCTGGACTCCCGCTCTCAGGCTTTGGGCAAACGTGCTCGAATATCTTTGCGAGTCAATCCGGATGTGGATCCGCTCACCCACCCGTACATTTCCACAGGGTTGAAGAAGAACAAATTTGGTATTGAAGCCGGCCGCTCTCTGGAACTTTATCGAAGTGCAAGAGACATGAAGGGAATAGAGCCCGTAGGTATAGACTGTCATATTGGAAGCCAATTGACCGAACTGTCTCCGTTTCTGGAAGCCGTGGACAGACTCGAAAAACTAGTTAGTGTCTTACGATCGGAAGGTATTCAAATCAGCTATCTTGATATCGGCGGCGGGCTGGGAATCCCGTACGACAGGGAAGAACCACCGGTGCCGGCCGAATATGGCGCTGCCATAGTGGACCGGGTTGGACCTATGAACGTCACCTTAATCCTAGAACCCGGACGCGTGCTGGTTGGAAATGCAGGGGTCTTGCTCACCCGGGTGCTCTATCAGAAAGCTAGTCCTGAAAAGCATTTCGTCATTGTTGATGCGGCCATGAATGATTTGATACGTCCCAGCCTCTACGAGGCCCATCACGCAGTCAGGAAAGTCACTATAGACAACGGACGTACTGGGTTTTCCGGGCGAACCATAACGGTTGACTTGGTAGGCCCGATCTGCGAGTCGGGAGATTTTTTGGCAAAGGCGAGAGAGATTGAAGCGGTAACATCCGGAGACCTCCTTGCTGTAATGAGTGCAGGGGCTTACGGCTTTTCCATGTCATCGAATTACAATTCTAGGCCACGGGCGGCAGAAGTACTTGTGGATGGAGACAATTACTATATTATTCGCGCCAGGGAGACTTATGAAGATCTTGTTCGTGGGGAGAGGATTCCCGCCAATATCAAGTAGTAATCAAGGAGGAGACTATGCTTTCAGGAGCTTTTACCGCAATAGTCACACCCTTTAAGGGTGGCCGGGTGGACGAAACGGGTTTCAGGAAGCTCATCCGCTTTGGAATTGACGGGGGAATCAGTGGATTAGTTCCGTGCGGCACAACAGGCGAATCCCCGACGTTAAGCCACGATGAGCACAACAGAGTCGTGGAAATTTGCGTCAAGGAAGTTGCGGGCCAGGTCAAGGTGATTGCCGGGACGGGCTCGAACAGCACCCAAGAAGCCATGGAACTGACCAGGCATGCTGCAAGGGTAGGAGCAGACGCAGCGCTCTCAGTGTCCCCATATTACAACAAGCCTACCCAGGAAGGCCTTTTCCGCCATTTCAAAGCAGTTGCTGAGTCGGTAGACATACCTATCGTGCTCTACAACATTCAGGGACGCACTGCTGTAAATATCGAGAATTCCACCATGGAGCGTCTTTCGAGAATTCCCAATATCGTGGGGGTGAAGGAGGCTTCCGGATCGATCCTACAGATGAGCGAGGTTATTCGACTTTGCGGTCCTGAGTTCGACGTGTTGTCGGGAGACGATCAAATGACATTCCCATTGATGGCACTTGGAGGAAAAGGGGTCATCTCAGTGGTTACCAATATTGTCCCGGATAGAATGTCGTCCCTCGTCAAAAGCATGTTGGAAGGCGATATAGAAACCGCGAGGAAAAAGCATTTCGACGTTTATGAACTTTGCCAGGCCATGTTCATAGAAACGAGTCCCATACCGGTCAAGGCCGCGCTGGGCATGATGGGAAAGATCGAGGCCGAGTACCGATTGCCGCTTTGTCCGCCTTCTTCTGCCAACATGGAAAAACTGAAAGCTATCCTGGATCGCTATGGATTACTTTGAATCACGGAGAAAACAATGAGAATTGCTGTCAGCGGCGCAGCGGGGAGAATGGGGAAGAGGATAGTGGCTCTGGGGAATGAACACCCCCAGTTAGAGGTCTCAGGCGCGCTGGAGATTGCAGGTCACGCCGCCCAGGGTAAGGATGCGGGCGAGATTGCCGGTATAGGCACTATGGGAGTGGCAATCACCGATAACGTGAAGAAAGTCTTCGAGAACGCGGACGTGCTGGTGGATTTCTCTGCACCCCAGGCGTCAGTTGAAAATGTCAAGGCAGCGGCGGCGGCAGGCAAGGCCATCGTAGTTGGAACGACCGGCTTCTCCGAGGAGCAGAAAAGACTCATCTCAGAGCAAGCCGGTAAGACGAGATGTCTTGTAGCCCCTAACATGAGTCTGGGGGTAAACCTCCTTTTCAACCTGGCAGCGCATGTAGCTCGGGCTCTCGGAAATGACTACGACGTAGAGATCGTAGAGGCGCATCATAAGATGAAAAAGGACGCTCCGAGCGGAACTGCTCAACGCCTTGCCGAGGTTATTTCAGACGCCCTTGGAAGGGACCTGAAAACTGCCGGAGTTTACGGAAGACACGGTGTGGTGGGAGAAAGAAGCCCGAATGAAATCGGAGTCATGGCTCTTCGCGGCGGGGACATTGTTGGTGAGCACACAGTGATGTTCGTTACCGGCGGCGAGAGAATAGAGTTGATACACAGGGCACACAGTCGGGACGCTTTTGCAAGGGGCGCGATCCAGGCCGCCCTATGGCTGGTGTCCAGGCCCAACGGGCTTTACGACATGCAGGATGTCCTGGGACTCAAGGAAGCGAAATGAGACTTGCACGTTTTGAGGCTGATGGCAAGATCCATGAAGGCACGATCAGGGGTAATGTGGTAATCCCTGATGGATGTGACTCTTTGTCCAGGAAGTATTCTCTGGACGAGATCCGACTACTGTGCCCTTCATCACCTTCAAAAGTTGTCGCCATAGGATTGAATTATCGAGACCATGCTGAAGAAGTCGGTATGCCTCTGCCCGAAGAACCTCTGCTGTTCCTCAAGCCGTCCTCCAGCGTCATTGGACCGGAAGACGTCATAATTTTGCCGCTACAGAGCACCAGGGTAGATTTTGAGGCCGAACTGGGAGTGGTCATAGGCAGAACAGCTCGAAAGGTGTCAGGAATGGAAGCTCATACCTGTATCCTTGGCTATACATGCTTGAACGACGTCACCGCACGTGATCTGCAGGGAAAAGACGGACAGTGGACCAGGGCGAAAGGATTTGACACGTTTTGTCCCATTGGGCCGTGGATTGAAACGGATGTTGATCCTGCAGATCTCAGGATCGAACTCTACCTCAACGGCGAACTCAAGCAGGCATCCCGTACGTCTAACCTCATTTTCGATCCGGTTCGCCTGGTTGAATTCATCTCTGCAATCATGACTCTTTTTCCTGGAGACGTCATTGCTACAGGGACCACTTCCGGAATAGGTCCGATGAAGTCCGGCGATACGGTTGAGGTCAGAATAGAAGGAATTGGCTCGCTTGTTAACAAGGTACAGGCCGCAACCGGATGACGAAGACAGCGTATATAGGTTTCGGTTCCAATCTTGGAGATCGCGGGACCACATTCCACGAAGCGCTTGAAGCTCTCAACCGTCTGCCTGAGACCCTCGTTAAGTGTCGGTCGCGGCTGTACGAAACCGAACCGGAGGGGCTCACCGATGGGGGGCCAAGTTTCCTTAACGCTGTCGTTGGTCTTGAAACCTCTTTGCGTCCTCAAGATTTGATGGCCATGATTCGACGCGTCGAACTGAGCTTGGGCAAATTGCCTCATCACCGCAGTGACATGTCAAGACTCATTGATCTGGACTTGCTTCTTTACGGAGACGAACAATTACAACAGGGCGAGCTGAGAATTCCCCATCCGAGAATGCACAACAGAGCTTTCGTGCTCGTTCCGCTTGCAGAAATTGCACCTCATGTCAAACACCCTGTTTTCGAGTGCAGCATATCGACGCTACTCAAACGCTTGCCGTCCGAGTACAGAGGACGAGTGCTGCCGTTGCAACAGGGTTTGGGCCCTATGATTTGAAATGGTAGTAAGGATCATTTTGTTCTTGATTTTTGCCTATTTCGGCATAAAGACCTTCTTGTGGTTGAGCAGGTACTTTCGGCGTAGTCTTGACCGGAGGACTCAAGGAAGCCCTGAACAAACCGGAACAATCAACGACATGGTTCGCGATCCTGTGTGTGGTGTTTACATCCCATATCAAGGAGCGTTATCACTTGTCAGGAACGGAGAGAATGTCTATTTCTGTTCGGAGGAATGCCGACGGGAATTCGTGAATGATCCACGGTGACCCTGAGAGATGAGCACCCGTAACCAAGACGCAAAAATATTGATCGCCGATGATGCAGTGATTCTCAACAACATGTTGAAAGACATGTTCGAGGAAAACGGGTACGAGGTAGTGCAGGCTTTCGACGGCGCGGAATGCAAGAGCCTTTTCTTGCGAGAACATCCGGATGTTGCGCTCATAGACGGCCGGATGCCCAGGATCGATGGTGCTGCGGTACTGAGCTATATCAAACAGAGGTCTCCAAGAACTGTGGCCATCGTCATGACATCAGCCGGCAACGAGCACCTGGCCGTCAAGGCCATGAAACTTGGAGCGGATGATTGTCTTGTCAAACCGTTTGGGACCGAAGAGGTAGTAGCCCTGGTGGCACGACTTCTCGAGAGGCGACGTGCGGGTGAGGAGACCACAAGGCTTAACAACCAGATACTGCGACGCGAACGATATCTTGCTCAACTCACTACGATAATCAACGAAGCTCTCATAACGACAGATATTAAAGGGAGAATTCAGTTCTTCAATAGGGCCGCCTCAGACATGTGGGGTTATTCTCTCGAGGAATTGAAAGACAAGGACATCCATTTCCTCATCAGAGGTGAGGCCCAAACTCTCCTGCACCGGAACGTGGTAAACGACACGATTCGAGACGGAAAGGTGGAGGGGGAATTCCATTTCAGGAAAAAGGATAAGGGTACGTTCCCCGGTTATCTGTCTTCATCGGCAATACGGGAAAATCAGAGAATAAAAGGAATGGTGGTCGTGGTTGCCGATCTCACGAGAGTCTACGAAGTTGAAAGGAGACTCAAGCAGACTGAGAAACTGGCGTCTTTGGGTAAAGTGGCCGAAGGAATCGCTCACGAAGTAAGAAACTGCCTGACCTCGCTGGGGGGGTTCGCTCTTCGTCTTAGCAAGATTCCCTCGAATGATCCTAACATTGCGCAGTACACCGGGATTATCCTTGACGATGTTCAGCGTCTGGAAAAAATGGTTATAACGATTGAAGATTATGTGAGATTTTCCAGATTCTACTCCTTCAATTTCGTAAATACCAAACTTCCGCCACTTATTGAAAAGGCTCGAGAAAAGGTGCTCGAGACGCTTCAGCTTGACAGTACGGAATCCATTGCGTTCACTTTGAAGGTGGATGATAACCTGCCTCAGATCCAGGTAGACCCCACAGCCCTTCAGGAAGCCTTTTACCACTTGATAATGAACGCTTACGAAGCCATGCCGGCAAGGGGGCGGCTGACAGTGACCATCAAGAACATGAATTCTGCTGTATCAATTTCGTTCACTGACACCGGAGTTGGTATTGACAGCACCGACATAAACGATATCTTCAATCCGTTTTTTACGGCCAAGACCAGCGGAGCAGGCATGGGCTTGAGCAAAGTGCATTTGTTGGTTGAGGAACACGGGGGCACGATCAAAGTGAATTCGGTTCCGTCCAAAGGCACAACGTTTGAGGTTTTGCTACCTGTTGACAGACTCACGAGGGGCCTTCAACAATGGTAGGGTGCGACGGCCTCTTGGACTTCAAGAAAGCAATTAACAGCAATAAGAAAAGCCTTGAGGGCGACGGGTGTCCCTGCACGTCCATATTCAGGTTTCGACGGCATATTCCTGTGAGTATATCGTTGTGGGCACTCGTCATCGTAGCACTGCCTTCCGTAGGCCTTGCCGAAATTTATGTGCGCATTCATCAGGACGGCACAAAGGAGTTCACCAATAGGCCGTCCGGCCCTGGTTGGATTTTTCACATGACGGAATCCGGATTCGAGCCGGTCGTACAATTCTCAGAGAAGGGGAAACCCAAGAGTCTGAACGCCGTGATAGCGGAGATATCCGAACAGTACCAGATTGATGCCGGTCTGGTGAAAGCAATCATCAAGGCCGAATCCAATTTCAATACTTCAGCCGTTTCCAGCAAGGGAGCACTGGGCCTCATGCAGTTGATGCCCACGACTGCTCGGGAACTCAAGGTAAAGAACCCTTTTGACCCGCAGGAGAATATCATCGGGGGCGTAAAGTATATCAAGGGCTTAGTCGCATCGTACGGCGATCTTGGCACGGCTCTGGCGGCCTACAACGCAGGCCCCATGACAGTCCGGAAATATGCTGGGATTCCCCCGTATCGGGAAACCATCAATTACGTTCGGAAGGTCATCCGTTACTACAACAAATTCAAGACCGAACCGGGGTTAATAGTAGCGGAAAGCTTACCCGTTCAGGAAAAGAATTAATGAAAAAACATCTGCCGAATTTTCTCACGATGGGCCGTCTTATTCTGGCGCCGCCCATAGTAATATTGCTTTTGTTCCCAGGAAAGCTTGCTTCCGCTCTTGCAGCACTAATCTTCCTGATTGCCTCTCTTACTGATTATTTTGACGGTTTCATAGCCCGTCGGTTCAAGCTCGAATCTTCTTTCGGTCGATTCCTGGATCCCATAGCGGACAAGGTGCTCGTCACTTCCGCGCTCATAATGCTCATTGCGTTGGACAGGGCGCAAGCCTGGGTTGTAATGCTCATAATCTCTCGAGAGGTAGCGGTGAGTGCTCTGAGAGCGACTACCAAGACATGGGACACCACACTGACACCGAGCCGCCTGGGAAAACTCAAGACTGTGTTTCAATTTACGGCTATCGTTCCACTCATCATTCATTATGAGTATACCTTCATAATAAAAATCAATTTTCACATCGTGGGAACAGCGCTGCTCTATATCGCACTCGTCCTGACGCTCTGGT
This sequence comes from Deltaproteobacteria bacterium, assembly GCA_026388625.1. Lineage (GTDB taxonomy): Bacteria > Desulfobacterota > Desulfomonilia > Desulfomonilales > Desulfomonilaceae > CAIXMD01. The sequence goes on from JAPLJK010000013.1 coordinate 24,698, forward strand.
CGGGTGTGGATTATTTCCTCAGATTTTATCGGGAGTATGAAATCCGCGAGGACGGAGAGGGCCCAATCTAGCTGGTTTGGCGGAGGGAGAGGGATTCGAACCC
>JAPLJK010000021.1:0-27355 GCA_026388625.1 Deltaproteobacteria bacterium
GCATTACATACCGCTCGCTGCACGAGTGTCTCATCCAGGTCGAACGCAAAAACATTCCGGAAACCCATCCGTTCCGTGAGGAGCTTGGCACCTCTACCCAGTCCGCACCCTATTTCAAGGGCCTTGTCTATCCTGCTATCCCCACCCGGAAGCCGAAGCCACTTCTGGATATCTCCCTTTTGTGAGAGTACTCGGAATGGGCTGTATATCCAAACCCGTTCCGGCCAGTTCATGAGCATTTGTTGTTTCTTATGGCTAGGATTGGTCAGTGTCTTTTCGTCCTGAGATAGTATACCGGCAGGTACGCAGACTCGACCGGTTCAGATAGGGACGCAAATGGATATAACTATTAGCGCAAGGAAACTCACGGGCATATAACTAGCCTTATTGAACAGTGATGCTGCCGCGGGCGGCGCCTGATTATAGTAGACTTGACTAGCAGGACCGAGCAGGAGAAACCAGCCAAGAATCACGGCTCCAAGGGGATACTGCCGTCCGATTCCTGGCCCTGCCAACCAGTATATGGCCAATCCTCCGAATTCAGCCATAGAAACAGCAGCCAACAACCGAAAAACAGACTCCGGTATGCCCTTTACCGTAGAAGTGGTCCTGGCGGCAACACGCAAATCCTCATCCATGTCAACGATATCGTTGGCAATATTCTGCCCGCCTACTTCCCAGGCAGCCAGCCACAAAAACAAGACCGCCACGAAACCAAAAGCGGGGTTAGGGTCCACCGCATATACTCCGGCAAGCCCCCCCGTGGCTTTCACTATCGCGGACGGTATGATCTTTAGATGGGAAACCCGAAGAAGCAGGCAATAAATTACTTCACATGCCGCTGACAGGCCGAAAAGCACCATACAGAACGGATTGAGCCACCACGCTCCGACAAAGGCCACCAATCCCCAGAGAAGACACCACGTCAGACCGCTATTGAACGGAAGCATCCCTTGTGCCACCGGGTGGCGAACCAGTATTTCATCCACATGAAAAAGACCTTTGGAACTCTCCCTGAGTGAAAGTCTTTCCTTATCAACGCGGTGGTCCATGAGATCGTTCAGGGCGTAGACTGCGTTATATCCGGCAAATGCGGTTACCAACCCGACCACAATGATTGAAGCGGAAGGAAAATAGCCAAGCCATAGCAATGCTGCCATAGCAGGTGTGGCAAGGTCCAGGAGCCCGTGAGGAGTTCTTGAAAGACCAAAGAACAATTTCCAATCCACAGAAGCCCGGAAATTAGATGAAGTTTGTGAAGAAGTTGTCTGATTCATATTTGCGTCCGAGGAGGATCGATGACACGGTTAATCAAAGTCTCACCCCTACTCGTACGGGAAAGCAAGCTTTCCCCCCAAGAAGCCGACAAAACTCACTATTGCGCCCAGTGCCAGAAGGGCCAACACGTATGACGCCGACACAAGGTCTGTTCCCTGACGGGAAAGGGGATCGCTTATAATGTGAACTCCAACGATGCAACAAGCCGATCCTAGAACCAGGACACTCCAGGCGAGTCGCCGCTTTGTACGGATCATCGTGGAGTCAACGGCGTCATAATTGACCCACCAGGTGAAATAACCCGTCAACAGTGCTACAGGGACGGAAAGAACCCCCGTGACGAGCAGGCAAAAAGCCGCCCACTCAGTTCTGGCAGAACCGGTAATGATGGCTCCAATTTCCATGAAAGGCGCCGCCAGGAGAAACGCCAGCGGAAAGTGTATGACGGCTGGGTGTGGATGCCTCCGAAAAAACGGGTACCTGTCCAAAAAAGTTTCAACTGTCCTTCTGTATCCTGTGTGAACCTGCCCAACAATACCTTGATACAGGCCGACGACCTCGAAGCGTGATACTATGTCCGCCCCATGTGGAGCGGATCTAATGTCCTTGCTCAAATCCATCCCCGCGTGGTGCCGATTCATGTGAGTGCCGGAAATCCATCTCTTGCTTAATGAAAAGTCGTACACTTTGCCGTCTACCGCTACAAGTGCTTGCCGTCCTTCCTTTCCGTCTCCGGCTGAAACCTCTTGGGGACTATAAACTTTCATTAAGTGAATCGGTTCCTACTGCAGAAGAAACGGCAATTGAAAAGACTCGCCATTGCGACTAAAGAAGAGCCTGAAGTTTCCAGCAGTTTTCGCCAGCCGGCTGAGTTACATCGAAACTCTGTCCTATCGCGTAGCCATTAGTGGAATCCTTTAGAATTCGAGTAGGCTTGAGAGTAAAAAGATCGCAATTGCCATCGCAGTCATCGGCAAGAACGGTCACAATCATCTGAATACCGTTTTCCGAATAAATTGCCTGACTACCTACAAATACGAGGGGGTATCTCGAGTTACCCGACCTCTCTCCCTTCTCCAGTTTCTCGGCTGTCTTGGCGGGGTTGGCGCACGTTTCAGGCAAACGGTCCGAGCAACTTCTGCATCCGGTCATAGTGATCTCCTGTCACAAAATTTCCCTGGTCACAACATTGTCCAAATTAAGGTCTTGTGAGCTGTCTGTCAAGTTAGCGTTTCGGAGTATCGGGTGACACGAATGCATGAATCTCTGGGGCCGATCACTCCAAAAAGCGCATACAGATCCCTCTCTTCGCTGCAATTACTCAGGTCTTGGCAGTAATAATTTTGATATCTTCTATAGTTCCGTCTTCGAACTCAGTGAGGATAGCCTTGGTAATTTGATGTTCCATCGCCTCATTTTTGAGAGCCCTGTCCAGGTCGGTTTGTCCGTCGGTCTGGCTTACATAAAATTTCGGCGCGTCCAGGGACGTTTGGCCGGCCAATGTCAGAACCTTGATGGCAGCTTCTCCAAAGAATTCTTCGAAGATACTCCTTAGCTCGTTCTTATTGAGCAGGCGACTCTCGAACTCCCGTTTGTAAAACGCTTTGTTGAATCCTATCTCAACTTGTGTGGGTCCAAATGAGATGAGGCTACCGTGATCCATCATGGACAAGAGGAAAGGGTCCAATCCTGACCTGTTGACCCGTTCCTTGAGATCGGTCCAAACCTCGTCAGGGGTGCCTACAGGCACTGGCGTCACTTTGGTGATGGTGAAACGTTCTGTGGGCGGCTCTGCTGTTCGAATGGGTTTTGCGCCGGCCGGACCGGTCTGAGTCACTTGATCAACCGTGCCACGGGCAGCCTGTGCCCCGACTACCCGTACCTCTTCGCCCGCAAAGGTGCCCCCGGGTAATTTTCGAGTGACGGCCGGCTTGGCAGAGTCAATACGTCTGATTAATTCCGAAAGATAAACGATGTCCGGAGCGTGTATCATTCGCAACACAGCCACTTCAAGAGCGATCCATGGCGCACTGGATCGTCTCACATCTGCTTCGCTACGAAGCAGCATCGAAAAAATGTTTTGGAGATGTTCCGGGGAACTCAGTCCTGCCACCTCTTCCATCTCACTCAAATCTGCCTGTGCCGCGTCGATCATGCCCTCGACCAGGGACTCGGCCGCGACCGTTCTTATAACGACCAGGTTTCGCACGTATTGGATCAGGTCGAGGACAAACTGTTGAGGGTCATAGCCCTGTTGAAAGAGTAGATGCAGCAGGGCGAGAGCATTCGGCCCCTCCCTGTTGAGGATACATTTGACAAGGCGACCCAAGCTGTCATGGCCTGAGATCCCCAGGATCTCCGTCACATCGTTTGCCGTGACACGCTCCGAGCCGAAAGCTATCACCTGATCCAGGAGGCTCAACGCGTCCCGGAAGGAGCCCTGCGCCTCTCTGGCCACTAGCGATAGGGCTTCTTCAGAGGCTTCTACGTCTTCTTTCTCCAGTATCCGAGCCATTCCTGCAACAATGTCTCGCTTCGAAATTGTGCGAAAATTATGCCGCTGGCACCTTGAATTGATCGTAGCAGGTACCTTGTGCGATTCTGTTGTGGCAAAAATAAACTTAGCGTGACTGGGAGGCTCCTCAAGTGTCTTGAGCAAGGCGTTAAACGCGTTGATTGAGATCATGTGGACTTCGTCGATGATTATGATCTTGTAGGGAGAACTCACCGGAGGATACTTAATATTCTCATTGATTTCTCTAATATTGTCCACCGAGGTGTTGGATGCTCCGTCAATCTCCTGGACATCTACACTGATACCCTTGCTTATCTCATTGCACGATGAGCACTTATTGCACGGATTGGCATCTTCTTTAGAGCGTCCAAGGCAGTTGAGGGCCTTGGCAAGGATTCGTGCAACAGTTGTCTTTCCTACCCCCCGAACTCCGCAAAACAGGAACGCATGGGCGACCCTGCCCGAGAGGATTGAGTTGCAAAGCGTTTGGACAACATGGTCTTGTCCAATCACGTCGCTGAACACGGCGGGTCTATATTTTCTGGCTAGAACCAAATAGGAAGGCATTGGTACGAAGTATCCAAGCAGAATGGAAACGAACGCGGCCGGTGATCGGGGCTGGGGCCGACCCCCGAGACTACTTCCGCTGCTTCCTTCCGGACCTGACGGGTTCAGTAACTCCAAGTCGCCCTATCCCGGTCACCGGCGACGGCCGCTTCCCTGTTGGAAAGGGTTCCAAATTGAGACTTGACTTCTATCAGACGATGGTACGTCTAGTCAAGAGTCGGGGACATCATCCGGCCCGTCAACTCATCTATTAATACCCAGCAGACGGACTAGATTGCCCGACAGCACCGCCTTGAGATCGTTGCCTGAAAAGTGTGCGACAAGCTTTCGTTTCTCAAACGCCGGCACTCCGAAGGGATAATCCGAACCGAAAATAATGCGATCGGTTCCATAAGTGGTTGCGAAATCGCTGATTTCCCTGTCACCGGCCAGGGCCGTGTCTGCCCACACGTTCTTCCTGTCGAAGACTCCAGAAGCTTTTAGGCGAAAATAGCCTCCGTTGAGTGCTCCCAAATGCGGGATTATGACTACCGTCCGCCCCTCAATTCTGCCTATGAAATCCAAGGTATTGGAAAATTCTTCCTCCAATACTATCGGAAGCTTTCTAAGGCAAATCTCTTCCAAGAGGTTTTTGCACAGCTCCGAACCATAACAGTAAGCCGGTTCTCCGGGGTGTCTGTGCCACTTTATTCCAACGAATCCTTCAGGAATGGGACAAAAATCGTTCCACACGAAAAAATAAGGATAGACGTTGTGACCAGCGGCCAGTCCAATAAGGTATTGGTGTACTTGAGCCCGGCTCAGTCGGTAATCCTCGGAATCTTTGAAGAGAGGATCGTAACGGTCATAGATCTCCTCAACAGGGGAAAAAGCAACGCCACCCTGAATCCCCGCGCGTTTCCACTCTGAAGCAAGTTCTTGAAATGGCAATCCTATGCCACAGTGTGAATGTCCATCCAGTGCAATCGCTTCCATGACCTCTTCCGAATTAGCCCTGAGCCTGACCGGCGCGGATTTCTCACATTGCCATGGTATCAAACCAATCAGCGGGAACACTACGGTGTCTCGATAAACTTCGCAGGCAGGGGCCTGTCGTGAAGAAACGGAAAATCAGGAAGAATGATCAGAGTTGATGTTCCATGAGCGAGAATCCTTCCGTTTTCATCCCTGACTTCCGCCTCGCCTAAGCCTAGGGTTTTCCCCAGTTTGATGCGGCGTCCTTCTGCAATAAGTTTTCCTTTGGATGCAGGCGCCAGGTAGTTGAGCTTCAAATCAACCGATGTCATCCCGGAGTTCTCGTCCACCTCAGGATAAACAGCCCAGAATGTCGCGGCATCTATGATTGTCGAGAACACGCCGCCGTGTACAACCCCAAAAGGCTGGAGGTGCTTTTCTTCCAGGTCAATCTGCAGGTGCGATCTGCCTATATCGAATTGGAGCAGTTTCATGGAAAGAAGTTTGAAAAAAGGACAAAGGTTCGCTCCATACATAACCATTTCGACGTACTGAGGGTTGATCTCTCGCATAATTTTTCCTTCTTCAGGCCCTCGCACTCATCGAATTCAACTGCCGCCGGCGCACCGGAATGCCGACAGCATCACGAGTCAGTGGTAATAGCTGAGCAGCAGAGAGATGTTACCACGAAAGTGCGCAGGGTTCAAACCGGGAAAAAGGAATTGAGTTTGCTATCGAGCTGTGGCAACCTTTCTACGGTTACGCTGCGTTGCTGTTAACGACAAGACAGACGTAATTCCTTTTCAGTGTCGTTAATCGGTGGCAATGCCTTCATTAGAATACAGATTTTATACAGGCAGTTGCGTCTTATTATTAAAGCCTATACTTTGAAGACTGGAAAGAAGACACATGACGGATCATCACGACGACTCACAACAAAAGAGTTCAAGCGCGGAATTTGCCCGCCGATACGTTGATCGCTTGATTCGAGTCTTGCGACGACTCGACTACGAGGCTGTGGATGGAGTGATCGACCTGTTCCTGGATGCCAGATCAAGACGCAACGCCATTTTCTTTCTCGGGAACGGAGGCAGTGCGGCCACCGCGGACCATTTCGCAAATGACCTGGGGGTTTGCGCTTCGCCGGAAGGGATCATACCATTTCGCGCGATCAGTCTTACTTCTAATAGTGCTTTAATAACTTGTTTAGGGAACGACCTAGGATACGAATACATCTTTTCGGGGCAATTGAGAAGCCTGATGCGGCCTGGAGACGTGGTTGTAGGCATTTCTGCGAGCGGAAATTCCCCGAACGCGGTGAAAGCCCTCGAATATGCTGCCGAGAATGGAGGAATAGCCGTCGCCTTAGTTGGGTTTGACGGAGGCATCATGAAGAACATAGCAAGTCATGTAATCCACATAGAAACCGAAAAGGGGGAGTACGGTCCGGTGGAGGACGTTCACATGGTGCTGGACCACCTGATTTCGACGTATTTGACTTTGATAGCAAAATAAGTCAAAACGAGTGTCCGGATCGCTGGTCTCCATCAGCACGAGAAGGTCAAACTGCATCGGATGATCATGGTCGGTCCACTGGAGCGATAGGATGCCTAATGATGAAAGGGGGAGAAGCAACAATTGCTACAAGGGAACTATTAAAACGGGGTTAAGAGTCCGCGTTGTTTGTAACGCTGCCTGTTACGCGACAGGCTCATAGCCATCATTGTGGTGACTAAACCAGTCTGTAGTCAAATGAATTTTGTCTTTGTAACCACGAGAATGAATGACACAAAGGTTCAATTCCTCAAGGGTCGGCACTCCAAAGTTCGGCCGATGACCATTCCTGGTCAGTCAAGCATCCGGGCCAGGACCGTGTACAGGCATTCCAGTCTGTAACACACGACTTCTAACGTTTGGAGGTACTTCGATGGCGGACTATTTGATCAATGTTTTCCTGGACGATGAGAATCGCCGATTCGAGCGACAACACGGGCAGGATGATAGTCGCTTCCGTGCTTAGCTGCTATTATTGCAATTTCATCAATGCTGTGAGTGGCGAAAGATGTTCGATGTGATACCGCCTCGAGGAAAAGATCCCAGTGCCCGAGAAGAAAACTTTTAATTGCGCGAAGGTAGGCGCCGTAAGTTAAAGGGAAAGGAAGTTTCTCGCCCTCTTTGGGGAGATCAACGGTCATATATTCTTCCAGTCCATGTCGATCGGATGGAAAAGCATCATGGGACGATGGGGAAAGGGGACTCATTATAATATGAGGAACGTTTTCTAAAGGCACTTGATGCCTCCACTTAATTTTGCAGTGAGAACATCTTTCTTTTTTCAAGTTGGGTCTACCTCGGCAAAGCCGGGGTTTACAGGTTCACTATTATCCGAGAAACGGCATCGCAATATCTTCTTGTATCACATATACTTTTTTGCACTGTCAGAGAAGGCTGAAACATTTTGAAGAGTAAGACGGAGCGTCAAACGCATTCTTGATCATTTCCGTAAAGCGCGCGGAGAGGGAAAAAGCTGGTCGGTAACGCCGTTATTTGTCTCAAATGTCCAGTTTTTTTTCTTGACTTGCCACGCTATTGTGAATTAAAGTCTCTCGAATCTACGCTTGGGTGACCTGAACCATTCACGTTCACTAAAGCCACCAGCAAATCGGATCCGTGGAATCCCGGGGTAAGTCCAGAGGGTAGGGGCTTTTCTTTGGGACCGTTATTATATTTCCACGGGGTCTGTCAAGAAAGAAAGCTTGAACCAGTCCAGAAAAAGAAATCTTATTCGAGAGAGGAGGAAGTTTTAATGGGAAAACATAACACCCCTATGCTTGATGAGTTGGAAAAAGGCCCGTGGCCTAGTTTTGTTTCTGATATCAAGCAGCAGGCGGAAAAAGGCAAACACGTTCTTAAGGAAGCCCCCAATGATTTTCTAGGCGTTATGGAACTATCCTTCCAAGACCGGGTCACCCACTGGAAACACGGCGGTATCGTAGGAGTTTTCGGTTATGGTGGCGGCATTATCGGCAGGTACTGCGATCAGCCTCAGAAATTTCCTGGAGTGGCTCATTTTCATACCATCCGAGTGAACCAGCCTGCCAGCAAGTTTTATACTACAAAATTCCTTACTGATCTCTGCGACCTCTGGGAAAAACACGGCAGCGGTATGACCAACATGCACGGTTCCACCGGAGACATAATCTTCCTTGGAACGACAACTGATCACCTTGAGCCGCTTTTCTTTGAAATGACACATGAATTGAACCAGGATCTGGGTGGGTCCGGCTCTAACCTTCGTACCCCCGAATGCTGCCTTGGAAAGGCCCGTTGCCAGTTCGCTTGTTATGATACCCAGGAAACATGCTATCAGATGACCATGGAGTACCAGGACGAGCTTCACAGGCCTGCGTTCCCCTACAAGTTCAAATTTAAGTTTGATGGCTGCCCCAATGGATGTGTGGCTTCTATTGCCAGGTCCGACATGTCGGTAATTGGAACATGGAGAGACGATATCCGCATCAATGAAGCGGCAGTGAAGGCCTATGTCGGCGGAGAGATTACTCCCAATGCAGGAGCCCATTCCGGCAGAGACTGGGGCAAATTCGATATAGTAAAGGAAGTAATAGACCTTTGTCCCACTGATTGTATGGCCTGGGACGGGAAAAAACTCGAAATTAACAATAAGGAGTGCACCCGCTGTATGCATTGCCTCAACGTCATGCCTCGTGCCCTCAGAGTCGGTCTGGACCAGGGCGCTTCTGTCCTCTTCGGAGCGAAAGCCCCCATTCTGGAAGGCGCTCAGATGTCCACTCTGACCGTTCCCTTCATGAAGATGGAGCCGCCTTACGAGGAACTTAAAGAATTGATCCTGAAGGTCTGGGATTGGTGGATGGAGGAAGGTAAGAACCGCGAGCGCCTCGGCGAGTTGATCCAGAGGAAAAGCTGGCAGGAGTTCTTGAGAGTGATCGAGCTGGATCCGGATCCCAGAATGATCGACGAGCCGAGGTCCAACCCATACATTTTCTGGAAGGAAGAAGAGGTCGAGGGTGGATGGACACGCGATATCGACGCTTACCGAAAGAAACACCAGAGGTAGTAGGAGGTTTAGGAAATGCCTTACGATCCCAGTAATCCCCTGAAGGATAGACTTACAGATTTAGGTCCCAGATACTACAAGGACTTTTTTCCGCCCGTTATCGAAAAAAACTACGGGAAATGGCTCTATCATGAAATTCTGGAACCCGGCGTACTAAAACATGTCTCTGAAACGGGTGACGAGGTGTACACAGTGCGCGTTGGTGCTGCTCGGCTCATTAGTGTCGAGCATATCCGCGAGATCTGCGAAATCGCCGACAAACATTGTGACGGTTATCTGCGTTTTACCACCAGGAACAATGTTGAGTTCATGGTTGACAAGAAAGAAAAAGTGAAGCCCCTCACGGACGACCTGAAGAGCAGGAAGTTCGACAAGGGCTCAAACAAGTTCCCCATCGGTGGAACCGGCGCCGGCGTTACCAATATCGTTCACACCCAGGGATGGGCTCACTGCCACACTCCCGCCATCGATGCTTCCGGTGTAGTCAAGGCCGTGATGGACGCCATTTATGACGAATTCGGCAACATGCGCCTTCCTGCGCCTGTCCGCGTTTCTCTGGCCTGCTGCCTCAACATGTGCGGTGCAGTTCACTGCTCGGACATCGCCATCCTGGGTATTCACCGTAAGCCGCCCATGATTGACAGCGAATGGATCGACAAGCTGTGCGAACTCCCCCTGGCCATAGCAGCGTGCCCCACCGCAGCAATTAAACCGGCAAAGACAGCCAGCGGACTGAAGAGTCTCGAGGTTAACGCAGAGCGCTGTATGTTCTGCGGCAACTGCTATACCATGTGCGCGGCCATGCCTTTGGCGGACGATGTCGGAAGCGGTGTCGCAATACTCGTGGGCGGAAAGATCTCTAACAGGATCAGCAAGCCCAAGTTCTCAAAAGTGGTTATCCCGTTCATGCCCAACGAGCCTCCACGGTGGACCTCCACGGTGGACGCCGTCAAGAATATCCTAGATGTGTACGCAAAGGACGCAAGGAAGTACGAACGGCTCGGCGACTGGGCCGAAAGGATTGGATGGGAAAGATTTTTCGGGAAGACCGGCATCCCGTTCACCCATCACTTGATCGACGACTACCGTTTTGCTTATACCACGTGGCGTCAGTCTACACAGTTCAAATACTAGTTGGTCAGAAGGAGTTCATCCATGACCGAGGACGAAGCAAGACAAGCAATACTGGAAGCGTTGAAGGGCAAGTCAAAGAGCAAGTCGAAATTCTATTTGAAGGACTTCTTCGCTATGATACCTGACATGAAGAACAGGGACGTGAAGAACCTGGTCAACAAGATGGTCCAAGAGGGTCATCTGGAGTATTGGTCCAGCGGGAGCACAACCCTGATTGGTTTGAAGGGAATGGGAAAGCAGCACGCGGAAGAAGACTGATACTGCCGACCGTTTTCCGGCATTTCGATATGTGAGAGGAGGAAGCGACATCCTCCTCTGTCCTACACTGCCCCGAAGGAGGGGGTAGGGGGGATCCACAATCAACTCTATCCCCTCGGACGTTTGTGTTTCCGTCACGCCTCGTTCCCATTACGGTACGAGTCGGAGCCTTTCTCCCACGTCAAGGGAACGAATTCCGTCCACCACTTATCTGTAATAACGGGTTTACGTTTTTTTTCTCGTCAAGAGTTGACTATTTCATATTGTTCCTGATAAAGGTTGTGATCAGGGTCGAGTTGTATGGACGTATGGTGGTTCTTCTGTATCTCTTCAAGCTGATCGCTTTCTTGTTCGAAGAGGAGTTTCATGACTTCAGGATGAGCCCTGACTCTTATGCGCGGCGAGTTATCGTCGGAAATGTGCGTGATTATGGCACGTAGAATCTCGTAACAAACTGTCGTTTGAGATTTCAGGAACCCTTTTCCCTCACAATAAGGACATTGTTCGCACAGCGTCCGCGTAAGGCTCTCCCTCGTGCGCTTTCGGGTCATCTGGACAAGCCCTAGCTCGGAAATCTTGAGAATATTGGTTTTCTGTTTATCCCTTCTGAGAGCCTCCATCAATGCGTTGGACACTTTCTCACGATCTGCAGGTCGGTCCATATCTATGAAATCGACTATAATAATGCCGCCTATATTTCGCAATCGCAACTGGTAGGCTATTTCTTTGGCTGCTTCCAGGTTAGTCTTGAGAATGGTTTCCTGAAGATTGCGTTTCCCCACATATCTGCCCGTGTTTACGTCTATGGCTACCAGGGCTTCTGTAAAATCAATGTTGATGTAGCCCCCTGACTTCAGCCAGACCTTACGTCCAAGGGCTTTGTTCAATTCCATTTCGATGCCGAAATTGTCAAAAATGGGCTCATCCCCTTCATAGAGTTCGACGCAAGGTTTGAGGAACGGCATGAACGTGTCCATGAAATCGAGAATCCGCTGACAATGCTTTGGAGAATCCACAACAAGTCGAGTTACGTTTTCCGTGAACAGATCCCGGACCCCCCGCAAGCACAGGTCCAAGTCTTCGTAAATCAGGGATGGGGCAGGGACTTTCTTCTCTTTCTCCAAGATGCGCTGCCAAGTGCCCTCCAGAAAGTTCAGGTCGGCCAACAACTTATCGGCCGTCTCATGTTCACTGACCGTTCGCACTATGATTCCGCAGGAAGGTGGTTTTATCTCGCTGATTACTTCTTTTAGTCTCTGGCGCTCAACTTCATTTTCAATGCGTCTTGAAATCCCAATGTGGTCGACAGTAGGCATGAGGACCAAATGCCTGCCGGGAATTGATATGTGAGACGTTATTCTCGCTCCCTTGCTTCCCAGAGGTTCCTTGGATATTTGCACCAACAAATCCTGATTTTCCTGGAGGAGATCCTCAATAGGAAATAATTCCTGGATCTGATCGCTGATATTGTTTGGGATGGAATTTTCTTGTTGCTCAGAATCCTCATCCTCCTCCTGGTTCACGATAAGGTTCAGATCGTGTACTGGGTGATGGATATCTCCGACATAAAGGAAAGCTGCCCTGGGAAGGCCGATATCCACAAAAGCGGCCTGCATCCCTGGGAGCACTTTGATTACCCGCCCCTTGTAAATGTTGCCGACGATACCGCGCTCGCCCTTCCGTTCAAGATGTATTTCCGCGACCTGACCGTCCTCAATGAGAGCCAGTCGGGTTTCCCTCTTTGTCGCGTTCATGATGATCTCACTGGACATGCGAGAATCCTCTGTTATCGACACTGAACGTGTCGTACTGGACGGAAGTCTTCGTCATCTTCAGGGACACTGAATCGGTTCTGGTCAACCCGAGTATTGCCAGCACGGCGTCCCACGGGTGTACCGACCCTTCCGGACCTACTTTGAGAGTCATTCTTAATACCTTGCCTCTCACATCAAGATCACTCACCCAGTCCTTGAGATCCCTTCTTCTGGGCTTGCCTTTCCGCACGCTGCAAATTTCCACGTGGGGCGAGACACTGAATTCTGCCACCCGACGTTTTGCATCTTCGCCCGAGAAGGAATCAGAAAAATTTATTTCGTACGTAACCTCTTGAATTTTACCAGAAACCTGCGGCTCGTTCAATGATCTTTCTTCCAGGCCCACGAGTTTGAGTCCGTCCGGGAGAGCTATTTGAAGGCTTCGTATGATTTCTTCCGCCATCTGACCAGAGTGTACCAACTCAAAATCTACGAACTCTGCGAAACTCTCAATTCCAAGCCCCAGGGGAGGCGAAAACCTTAACTTGGGATGAGGATGAAACCCTTTGGAATAGTCCAGCTCCAAACCAGCTCTCCTGAAAGCACGATGAAACACCCTTACAATGTCATGATGGCCAAGGAAGCGCATTCTGCCAAGCTTCGCGTAGCAGAGTCGGAACCTGCGGATTCCCAACTCCAATGAACCGGTCTTGAGGTGTGATTGCCGATTTTCCTCGGTTATTGAGCCGGCAGCAAGTTTTGGTTCTACTTTGCTGAAATCACAAACGCCGCACCCGGTACATTCATTGAAACGACAATCGGCCGTCATTTCTTCCGAAAGGGCCTTCTCCCATTCTCGTACGAGGTATTCCCGCGATACCCCTGTATCAATAAAATCCCAAGTCAATTCATCGTGCATCGATTTTTGCTCAAGGTATCCGTGGGGGTACACTTGGTTCTCCCCAAAGGTATCCATCCAGAGATCGAACTTGAGCTGATCCGCCCAACCATCAAATCTGGCGCCTTTTTTAAATACCGTTTCTATCACATTCGACAACCGACTGTCACCGCGTGCCAGAACACCTTCCAGGAAGGAGGTTTTTGCGTCGTGAAACTTCACGATCACCCCTCGCTTTTGAAAATATCTTGCTATGTATTGCTGCCTACGTCTCGTTTCTTCCATGGAAATCTGCTTAGTCCATTGGAAGGGTGTGTGGGATTTCGGAACAAAGGTTGAGAGCGATGCCGTTATACGCCCTCCTGCGGCCCATTTTGACGCTTTTCTGATAAGACCCACCATTCCGTCCAGATCCGGATCAGTCTCAAAAGGCAACCCGATCATGAAATATAGCTTAATCGAAGTCCAACCTTGCCTGAAAGCCACGGTTACCGCCCTTTCCAGGTCTTCCTCGGTATTTCCTTTGTTGATGATCCGCCGCAGTCTGTCGGTTCCAGCTTCCGGAGCCAGAGTGAACCCTGTCTTGCGAACCTTCCGAATGTGTTCAGCCATTTCCGAGTCAAAGGTGTCGGTCCTCAGCGAAGGAAGAGACATCGCGACTTTGCCGGGTGTGAATTCAGCCGCCATTATCTTGATCAATTCCCCGATGTGGGAATAATCACCGGTGGAAAGGGAAAGCAAGGCAACTTCTTCCCAACCGGTTGATGCGATGCTGTTTCTTGCCAGCGTCAAGATGGTTTCTGGCTCTCGCTCCCTGACAGGTCTATAAAGCATTCCCGCCTGGCAGAATCGGCAGCCCCTGGTACACCCCCGGGCGATTTCCAAGCCGACACGGTCATGGACGGTCTCGCAAAAAGGCACTATCAGTCGGCTGGGGAAATGCGCTTTTTCGAGATCTGCCACAATGCGCCTATGAACTATGTCTCCTTTCTCGTGAAGCGAAGGCACAAACACGCCTGCCACTTGCTTCCATTGCTCGAGGAGGTCCTCTCTTGCACTTCCCGACGCTTTCCATTGGACCTGGGCGTGGGCCAGTTCCAATATTGCTTCTTCCCCGTCTCCGATCGCAAACGCGTCGAAAAAGGGTGACAATGGGACAGGATTGAAGGCGACAGGGCCGCCGCCAACGACAAAGGGGTGATCCATAGTTCTATCTTCGGCGCGCAGGGGGATGCCTCCTAGTTCCAACATTTGAAGAACATTGGTTGCACACAGTTCGTACTGCAAGGAGAAACCCAAGAAATCGAGATGAGAAAGCGGTGTCCCGCTCTCGAGAGTCACAAGGGGTCTGTGTTCTTTCCTCAGTAGACTTTCCATGTCCGGCCAGGGCGCAAAGACTCTTTCAGCATACAGATCTTCCTGAGAATTCACTATCGAACAAAGGATCTTAAGTCCGAGGTGTGACATCCCCACCTCGTACACATCCGGAAAGGCAAAGGCGATATGGAGTTTGATATGGTGAATATTCTTGATTACTGAATTGATTTCACCGCCAATATAACGGACTGGCTTTTGGACCAAGAGCAAGAGGTCTTCCGCAATTTCGGAGGACGAACAGGGTTGTTCAGAGAAATTCGTTAGTATCGGTGTTTCTGTCATGCAGTGTGAGGTATGCTCCCTTAATCTGTGGCATCGTGTAGCCAAGGAATGATAACATAAAAGAGATAACCCTCAGGCGAGTCATCTCTTTTTTGTGTATGAGATGAGTCCGCTACGGCCTAACAAGACAAACATCTGTTGGAGGTATCAGTTTATGCCGGATATGGCAAGAAACCCGCTCTACAGCATTATGCACCCAAGGAGTGTGGCTTTCTGGGGCGCTTCGAACAATCCAATGAGAATGGGCAGCGTCCAGTTGGGTGAACTTCTCGCCATGGGATTTGAAGGTCCCGTATATCCTATTCACCCCAGCGAAAAAGTTGTCATGGGATTGCCTGCGTATTCGACTGTAGCCGATACCCCCGGCCCTGTCGACCTGGCGATCTTGGTATTGCCCACTGGCGTGGTTCCGGAAATTCTTGAGGAATGCGGCCAGGCAGGCATAACGAGGGCCATCGTGGTCTCGGCGGGCTTTGGGGAGATCGGCACTGAGGGTAAGGAACTTCAGGACAGGATAACCAGAATATCTCGCAAATATGGAATAAGTTTTATCGGGCCCAATTGTATTGGAGTCATAAATCCTCGACACAAACTGAATACCACTTTTTATCCTTATGATGCCTCTCCCGGTTTTATTGGGATGGCTTCCCAGAGTGGCAGCTTTGTCACCCAGATGTTCGTGCATCTGGAGAAATTCGGTCTCGGTTTCAGCCAGGGATTTAGCGTTGGCAATGAAGCGGTCATTGACATAACAGACTGCATTGACTACCTGGGGCAATGCCCTGAGACCCAAGTAATTGGTCTCTATATCGAGGGAATAAAAAGGGGGGGCGAATTCCTTCGAATAGCCAAGGAGGTGTCGAAGACAAAGCCCATCGTGGCCTATTACATAGGAGGATCTGATGCGGGCAGCCGGGCCGGACTGTCTCACACCGGAGCTTTAGCCGGGCCTGATGCACTTTATGATGGCATCTTTGAACAGTGCGGTGTCATTCGTGCAAAGTCTATCGAGGAACTGTTCGATTTTTGCTATGTACTTGGAAGCCAACCGCTTCCTAGAGGCAACAGACTGGCTGTATTGACAAATTCCGGAGGGCCGGGAGCCGCAGCAGCGGACGCCGCGGACCGCAGCGGTCTTGATCTGGCCGACTTCTCGCCGCCCACAATCGAGCAGCTCAAGCAACTAGTCCCCCACACCGCGAGCATAAGCAATCCTGTTGACATGACGTTTGCCAGGAATCACAGGGATTACTTGGAGACCTTGCCCCGAATTTTGCTGAATGATGATCAAGTAGACGCGTTGTTTTTATATTTTCTTATGCCACATAAAAGAGTCATAAATTCAGTAATCAGTGCCATGGTGGACAGTTCGGCAGACGTAGCCAAGATAGGAGCCAAATACTTAAGAGGTCAGGCTATCTCAGCCGCGACCCTCGGCCATTCGTACGGCAAACCCCTGGTTGGCGCCAGCTTCTATACGCGGTCCGAACCTTTTATTCGTGAAGTGCAGGACCGAGGGCTCCCAGTGCTTCCCAGCCCTGAGAGAGCTGTCAGAGCCTTGGGTGCTCTTTACCGTTACGCGTGCTTCAGAAAGGCTATTGAGAAAGAAGCGTCCTTATGACTCCTACCGAAAAAATCTGCACGGTGGGAAAATCAGGCTAACACACCGGAGGCGATAGGTTTTTATTTAGGTATTCCAATATCTTGCAAATCATCTCAACAGGAGCGGCAACTGAACCGTTTGTCACAAAGACGGGTGAGCGGATGCTTGAGTACGTGGATGAAGGCCGCTTCCGCTCAATCTGTCAAACCGCTTTGGAAGGACTGGCTTCCAGGAAGCTCAACCTTGCGATGTTGATCGAACGCCGGGCTCTGGCTCAGGCCGAAAATCGCCATGCTAATCTAGTGGGGCAAGAACCACATGATGACCCTCCGGCAACTTTTTACGAAACCCGAGATGATTCCGGCTTCAACGGCCTGGTATTTGGCGGATCTCGGAGAGGCGCGCGGCAAACAGGAACTTTTCACGCGCCAATCTCCGCAACGACTGCGATTCCTGCGCGAGCACTCACTCATTGAAAGCGCTGTCTCATCCAACCGCATAGAAGGGATCGAGATTGACAAGCCACGCGTAAACACGATCATTTTTGGCAGGCCTGTTCTTCGCGACCGAAATGAGGAAGAAGTTCATGGTTATCGCGAAGCGCTCCGGTTGATTCATGAGGACTCCTTACACCTGCAGATTGACGAAGAGACAATCCTGATGCTTCATCGGCTTGCCAAGGGCGACATCTGGGACGCAGGACGGTACAAGGAAAAGAATGGCGATATCATCGAAAGACACGCCGACGGCTCGTCACGCATTCGGTTCAAAACAGTCCCTGCAGCTCAAACGCGCGGTTCCACTCGTGAACTGGTTCAGCTCTGGGAAAACTCAATCCTCGATCGCTGGGCCCATCCTTTGATCGCCATGGCGGCTTTCAACCTTGATTTTCTATGTATACACCCGTTTCGTGACGGCAATGGTCGCGTTTCTCGCCTCTTGCTGCTCCTTCAATGCTACCATCTCGGCTATCAGGTAGGCCGTTACATCAGTCTTGAGCGGATCATCGAGCAAAACAAGGAACGGTATTACGAAACACTTGAACAGAGTTCCACACATTGGCATGAAGGCAGGCATAATCCCTGGCCCTATATCAACTATCTCCTGTTCGTTCTCATAACGGCTTACCGAGAATTCGAGCAGAGGCTCGATCTGACCCAGAGTCAACGCGGCGCAAAGACCGAAATGATTCAAGAAGCCATCAACGCCATGCAGGGAGAATTTACGCTAACAAAACTGGAACAGGCCTGCCCCAGTGTCAGTCGGGACATGATCCGACGTGTTCTTCGAGAGCTTCAACGAGTGGGAGGTGTCGAGTGTCTTGGCCGAGGCCCTGGAGCCAAGTGGAAGAAAAAGGGTATTACCTCTTAAAAGAGGTAATAAAGAGGGTAATGTGATCCCAAAGGAATGCAAACGCATTGCCGAGGTCTCGAAACACTCAGCTCGGGAGAAGTCCATCCGTCATGGCCACCAATCCACATTGAGTTCATAGCCAATTTCGCAAACTGGGACAACTCTGCTAATAAAGAGTTTCTCGAGACGAGTCGCGCCCACGTGAAGGCCGTACACCCTGAAGAACCTCCGCTTGTGGACCCGTCCGCAGGCGGTGGCTCAATCCCCTTGGAGGCACTTCGGCTGGGATGCGACGCATTCGCCGGCGACCTCAATCCTGTGGCCTGTCTCATTCTCAAGGTGATACTGGAAGACATCCCAAGGCATGGCCCTGCACTGGGGTTTACAGATTTTTTTTGCAGGCAAGATGCCTGCGCTCCCAGCCTAACCAAAAAGACTTTTGAAAAGCAGTTTAGCCGTCACTACGAAGCAGACTTCTTAAACGGGATCGGTCAGTTCCCGAAAATATTGGTCCGACCAAGCCGCGTTGGTATCAAATGGCCCTTCTTCGGGGGCTCTCGCCACTGGGGATTTGAGATTAATCATCTCACAGATAGATATGGTTCAGCCTTCTTGGTCCAAGAGCTGTTTGGATAAGCTGCCAAGAGTTTTTCGTACGTTTCCTGCATTACCTTCAGGTCTTTTGTGCTTTTGAAACGGGCCACCCCCCAATAATACATCGCTTCAGGAGCCTCCTCACTTTTCGGATAACCGGATACCAGCCGGCTGAAGTCGGAAGCCCCTTCGGCATACTGGCCCGCCTGGAGTTTCACCTTTCCAATTCCTAGCATGAGAGCTGAAATTAAGTTCTCGGGGGAGAGGAATCCTTCATTTCGGTATACCTCATTCCCTTGAGCATCCAGGGCGATGAGAGTCGGCGTCCACGTGACCCGGAAACGAACCGCAAGCGGTTGTTGATCGTAACGCATTCGAACCGGGATCACGTTGTGCCGCATGAATTCTATTACTGCCGGGTTGGGATACGTAACCGCATCCATTTTTTTGCAGCCCATTCAATTTGGGTTGAAAAAATCGATGAAAACAGTCTTGTTTTCAGAGCGTGACAGCGCCATTGCCGCATCGAAATCCGTCAGCCACTGAATGCCCTGAACATGCGATCCGTTTGTTTGAGCCCATGAAATACCCGTAGCCTGAAAGACCACAAGCAGACCCACGATCACCAACGCCGGATGTCTCATAGCCAATCTCCTTGGAAAGTAGTCACAGCGGCCTTTCTATGGCACAGAACTCACCATCGTGAAAGCACATTCGTCTCAAAAGATCTCTAAGCACCTACCAGTTTCAGGCCTATTCGGGCTAACCGCCCACTGAACCCAGTACGTACTGCTGCTTTTTGTAAATCGGTGCCTCTTACAAGTCGCGTAACAGCCTCATGTAATCCATAAGGGAGGTGATGATGTTGTTTCTTGTAACCACTTGACCGCCAATCGTGGAACGGATACAAGGTCATACATCGTTATCCGTATAATTCTTTGGAGTTCAGCCTCTGGGAATTCCCGATGTAGTAGTGTACATGCCCATGACTTTTGGCGTCCCAAGAATAATCACCGCGGCTCTCAGAGGAGGTGCCGGTAAGACGCTTATCACAGTGGGGCTGATTGCAGCCCTCCGGCGGAGAGGGATCCTGGTGAGCGCTTTCAAGAAAGGCCCCGACTACATCGACGCGGGGTGGTTAGGTCTGGCAGCAGGTCGTGAATGTTACAATTTGGACCAGTACCTGTTCAACAATGAAACGTTGAAGTACTCGTTTCTGAGGAGATCTCAAGGGGCACATGCGGCCATCATCGAAGGAAACCGTGGGCTGTTCGACGGGGTAGATTCTAACGGAAGTTATAGTACTGCTGAATTGGCCAAGTTGTTAAAATCTCCGGTAATACTAATTATAGACGCGACGAAGATGACTCGGACCGCCGTTGCTCTGGTGCTTGGATGTAGTGCCATGGATTCCGATCTGAAGTTGGCCGGAGTAATTCTCAACCGAGTAGCAGGAGACCGACATGAAAGAATTCTACGAGAATCCATTGAGAACACCTGCTCGGTTCCGGTTATTGGCTCGGTTATTAAACTGTCCTTAGCCAACTTTCCTCAAAGGCATTTAGGTCTTCTCCCCTTGCATGAGCATCCAGCGGCGGCGGAGTTTGTGGAGGAAGCCGGCAACATTGTTGAGCGGTCCGTGGATCTGGATGGACTGATGAGAATAGCCGGCTCGGCAGATCAATTCGGCTCAGCGCCAATTGATGTTTCAAATCGTGAGGGGGATAAGAATAGGTCTCACAAAGGCATCCGTGTAGGGATAATGAAAGATTCGGCGTTCCAATTCTACTATCCGGAAAACCTGGAATCCCTCACTTCAACAGGTGCTCAACTAGTCCCAGTCAGTGCCCTGGAGGCGTCGGAGCTTCCCGATTTGGACTGTTTATACATAGGGGGCGGTTTTCCCGAGATGTATGCTGAACGATTGGCAGACAATGCAGGTTTCAGGCGGTCTCTTTTGAACGCCATTGACCGGGATCTGCCGGTTTATGCGGAGTGTGGCGGTCTCATGTACCTGTCCAGGAGCATCCGCATAGACGAAAGAGTGTTTCCCATGGTGGGAGTTTTCCAAGCCGACACTGTTCTGGAAAGAAAACCACAGGGACTGGGCTATGTCCGCGTGCAAGTGGCACAACCGAACCCATTTTACCCTGTCGGCGCGATCCTATCCGGCCACGAGTTTCATTATTCATCGGTGTCAGGGCTGGATCAATCTGGAATGGGATACGCCTTTGAAGTATTGAGGGGGCACGGCATAGACGGTCGCCGTGACGGCATGTTTGTTCGCAACACCTTAGGCACCTACATGCACGTCCATTCGTTAGGCGAACCACTGTGGGCTTGCGGCATCCTCAAAAAGGCTTCAGAATTCAGAAGGCTATCCAGTGTAAAGCGAATTGAGGGATTCCGTAAAGAGTCTGATCAAACTCTTACAGGGTGCAAGCAGAAACAACATCAAAATGGTATTTGAAGATACCGTGTGCTTGAGGTCAAGAAAGACAAGAGAGTGCGATCTCAGTCAAATCGGTCACATCGGATACGAGAACCGGCCCGACAATTCAATGCAGCGTCCCACATTTTTGGAGAGTGAACTGAAGATGGCAGACAATATTAACGTTCCCAGGATAGTGCTGGCAGCCCTTAAAGGAGGTGCGGGCAAGACTTTTATCACCGTTGGATTGGCCGCAGCGCTCCGGAGGAGGGGACTATCCTTGGCAATGTTCAAGAAAGGCCCCGACTATATCGACGCAGGCTGGCTCGGCTTGGCTGCCGGATGTAATTGTTACAATCTCGATGCCTATCTGTTCGAACAAGACGTTGTCACGGATTCGTTCCTGAAAAGGTGCGCTGGTAGTCAAGCAGCGCTCATTGAGGGCAATAGGGGTCTTTTCGACGGAGTCGACTCCATGGGTAGGTACAGCACGGCAGAACTTGCAAAGCTGTTGAAAGCGCCGGTCATAATAATCGTTGATGCAACCAAGATGACGCGGACAGCGGCAGCGCTTGTCCTGGGCTGCAAAGTCCTTGACCCCGATTTGGCAATACAGGGCGTAATATTGAATAGAGTGGCAGGCGCAAGACATGAAAAGGTGCTCGGTGAATCGATTGAGAATGTCTGCTCGATTCCGGTCCTCGGATCTGTCGGTAAGATAGCGGTTGAACATTTTCCTCAGCGGCATCTCGGAGTACTTCCATCACACGAGCATCCCCAGGCCCAGGGCTTTCTTGAAGAAGCCGCGGATGTTGTTGAGAGGAGTGTTGATTTGGATTGCTTGCTGGAAATAGCATCCTGCGCAGAAGTCCTTGCCCCAAGAGATGATCTGGAACTCTTCCGAGACAAGCCCGCTCTGTATGCCGGCCTGAAAATAGGCGTCCTAAAGGATTCAGCCTTCCAGTTTTACTACCCTGAGAACCTTGAAGTCCTTTCCGCTACCGGAGCGGAACTCGTCGAAATAAGTGCCCTTGAGCCTATGAGGCTTCCTCCAATAGATGCCTTGTACATCGGTGGCGGCTTTCCCGAAACCCACGCCGGCATTCTCGCTCAGAATTCAGTTTTCAAGGAGTCCATTCGAGATGCCGTTGAGGGTGGACTCCCCGTTTATGCCGAATGTGGCGGATTGATGTATCTGTCTAAGTCGCTGCGTATCGATGATAGGGTCTATCCTATGGTAGGAGTGTTCCCCGTTGACACGGTACTGGAACGAAAGCCTCAAGGGCACGGCTATATTCACGTAGAAGTATCTGGAATTAACCCGTTTTTCCAGATAGGGACCTCCTTGACCGGCCACGAATTCCACTATTCGTACGTTACACCAATCCGAGAGCACGATGCTTCGTATGCGTTCAAAGTACTGAGGGGACATGGCATGGATGGCATGCATGACGGTATATGCAAATACAATGCTCTGGGGACTTATGTGCATCTGCATGCCCTCGGTGCACCGCTTTGGGCCGATGGTATCCTGGCTCGTGCCAAGGATTTTAGCAAGGGACTCAACAAACATGGGAAATCGAACTCATTTGCATGATCAATACAATACAATACGAGCCATGCTAGGACCTGATGGGATCGTGGCCCAGTCGATAAGAGGGTATGAACATCGCAGACAGCAGATCGACATGGCCCTGGAAGTATTCAAATCCCTTCAATCAGGTGAACGTCTCATCATAGAAGCTCCCACCGGCACGGGCAAAACCCTGGCCTATCTGATTGCTGCTGCGTTGAGCCGCAAAAGGGTGGCCATATCCACGGGCACCAAGAACCTTCAAGAGCAGTTGTTCTTCAAAGATGTGCCCTTTGTCCGAAAAAACATTTTCCCTGGTCTCAAGACAGCTCTTCTCAAAGGCCGGGGTAATTTTGTCTGCCACTCCCAGATGAGGCGTTTTTTGCGGCAGCCTTACTTGCAGGCGAATGACGATTCCAATTCTTTGAAAGACATACTGGATTGGTACAGGGCGACTAAAGCCACCGGACAAGGAGATAGGGCCGAACTGGAAAACCTTTCGGACGATAACAATATTTGGCCGGAAATTTCCTCGAGCACTGAAACCTGCCTCGGTAAGAGATGTCCCGACAAAGAGGAATGCTTTGTCTTGAAAATGAGGGCCCGCGCGGCCGATTCCGACCTGATGATCGTCAATCATCACTTGCTCGCGTCCGATCTTGCTGTGAGAGAAGCCGGATTCGGAGAAGTTATTCCACGTTACGAAGCACTAATAGTGGACGAGGCACATGGGTTTGAAGACGCGGCGACCAAGCACTTCGGCTTTCACATCAGCTTTTTCAGGATAGCTCGTTTCGTCCGTGATGCCCGCTCCGAGCTGAACGAATCAAAAGTGTCCGACCAAAAGTTTCTCAAAGCCCTCAGCGAGGTAGAAGATAAGAGTAGACGTATCTTTGCCATTTTCCCTGATGTGGGCTCACAGGGGACACGATTCGGTCCAGTCGATCCAGAGGTGGCTGAAACCCGAAACATAATCTGTGGCAACCTGGACAGCCTTGCTTCGATGATTCGAAACTTACCCCAGGCAACGGAAGAACTGCGCGCCGTTGCTCGGAGAGCCAATGATATTAGTGCTGAAATCAAAACCACCCTCACTGACCAACCTTCAGGTGAATATGCGTGCTGGGCTGAGCGTCGCGAGAGAACCTTGATGCTTCATGCTTCCCCCGTGGATGTAGGCCCAATCATTCGCCCCACACTTTACGAAAAAGTCCCAGCCATCGTATTCACTTCGGCTACCCTGTCTTCCGGTGAAACTTTTGACTACTTCAAGGCTCGACTGGGATTAGATGGCGAGTTCCAGTGTTCTGAAATTATTTTGGATTCTCCATTTGACTTTGAGAGACAAACGATGCTTTACATCCCCAAGTCGATTCCTCAGCCCAACGATCCGGCCTTTTCCGATGCGATGGCCACTACAGTTTCTGAGATCTTGAAACGAACAAGGGGAAGAGCGTTCGTCCTTTTCACTTCGTATCGAAACATGGAATTGGTGTACAGGAAAGTTGAAGGGACAGTCCCTTTCCCCTTAATGATACAGGGTTCCCGTCCCAAGAGTCGGTTGCTGAAAGATTTTCGGGAAACACCTGGAGCGGTTCTCTTCGCCACCGCGTCGTTTTGGGAAGGAGTTGATGTTCAGGGGGAGGCTTTGTCGTGCGTTATTGTAGATCGCCTGCCATTCGCTTCTCCTAATGACCCAATAGTTTCCGCCCGGCTGGAAAAACTGAAGAATGAGGAGAAAGAACCCTTTTATTCCTTTCAAGTACCCATGGCCGTAATCAGTCTCAAACAAGGGCTTGGAAGGTTGATACGCACGGGCTCGGACAGAGGGATTCTTTGTATTCTTGATGTGAGGATCCTTAAGAAACCTTATGGTCAAGTTTTCTTCAAGAGCCTTTATTCGAGTCCGTTGCGCCATGACTATCGTGACATAGAATCGTTCTTTACCCAAAATAATGCTGGTCCTGAGACACAGACCAAAGGGGCAAAATCGACACGGCGAACAATAACACCTCGATCCTGAAGTGCAAGCCACAGTGCCATGTTCTCGTCATGGTCGAAGCGCGTTACAAAAACTTCATCCCCGGATGACACCGTCGCGAGAGCAGCGAATCAATCTCGACAAAACTCTTGCCAATGAATATAGTATGTTTCAATCGCCTGACAGCGGATAGATGAAGGTTTACGGTAACTGAATGATCACCGTTGAAAAAAGTCCGCGTGCTTTCGGGCAATTGGCAAATATCTAGGCATGGACAGAAAATTCTAACACAGACAGGAGGAAAAACATGAGCGGATCGGACACCAATGCAGTTGTAAGCGTATACGAAACCCACAATTTGGCCGAGAGCGCTGTCAAGGAACTTCAGAAGGCTGGGCTCGATATGAAAAGACTCTCCATTGTGGGCAAGGATTACCACACGGAGGAGCATGTAGCAGGGTACTACAATACTGGGGACCGCATGAAGGCCTGGGGAAAAATAGGGGCCTTTTGGGGAGGACTCTGGGGTCTGCTCTTTGGCGCGGCCTTCTTTGTAGTCCCCGGCATAGGTCCCGTTGCCGTGGCCGGTCCACTAGTAAGTTGGATCGTAGGTGCACTGGAAGGAGCTGTCGTTGTGGGGGGCGCGAGTGCCATCGGTGCAGGGCTGGCTAGTATAGGCATCCCCAAAGATAGTATCATCAAATATGAGACCCAATTGAAAGCCGATAAGTTCATTCTCCTATTCCACGGGACTGCCGAAGAGATGGAAAAAACCCGCGGCATTCTCGAGAAAACACAAGCCACTGAAATAAATGTGCATGGTGAATCGGCAAGCTAACCTTTTCCCCTAAATCAAGGCAAAATTCGCCAGGTCAACTCGGTAGCCGATCCGTTTTTCCAAGGAAATGAAATGATCTTGGAGCATGGCGTTTCTTGACATAGGTTATGCTGTGAAATTCATTGATACGATGCTTAGGAAAGGAGTAGTCGAAATGCGGTGGCGAAACAGTATGATCGGCATAATAGCATTTGTAATGGCTGTGATGTTAGCCTTGGTCGTCTGTTCTTCCGATCCCACGGCGGCCCAACAAAAGAAACCAAACTTCATCATGATCATGACCGACGACGTAGGTTGGGGTGATTTGGGATGCTATGGAGGTGGCGAGAACCGTGGTTGCCCAACGCCTAACCTGGACCGCATCACCTCAGAGGGCATGCGCTTCACAAACTATTATGGTCAGGCAAGTTGCACCGCAGGCCGAGCTTCATTCATTACAGGCCGGATTCCTATTAGGACGGCTCTTTCAACCGTGTTGGCTCCAGGCGATGCCAATGGCCTAAAAAAAGAGGATCCCACCATAGCCGAGGCCCTGAAAAACCTTGGGTACCAGACGGCTCAGTGGGGTAAATGGCATCTCGGTGACCGTCCAGAAACTTTCCCAACGGAGCACGGCTTTGATGAGATGCATTATATGCTCCCATATTACGCGGGCGTTTACGCATACGACTATCTGCCCTTGCAGCCCGATTTCCCGACACACAACAAGAAATTCATGGAGGCCTGGAGCAAGGTCAACCTCAGCCAGTGGGAAGGTAAAGCCGGAGAAGCCCCCAAGATTATGAAGAAAAAGTTTGGCTATGAGGACCTGGAGACTGTTGATGATATCATTCGTGAAGATGCTGCCAATTACATTAAAAAACACGCCAAGGACGATAAGCCGTTTTTCATGTACATCTGTTTTCTAAAGGTGCATAACCCTAACAATCCCTCCCCGCGTTTCAAGGGAAAATCACCGGGTGGCGGCCGCTATCTCGACTCGCTTATGGAGTTGGATGACAACTCTGGTCAAATAATGCAGGCCGTACGTGACGCGGGTATTGCTGAGAACACTCTGGTTGTATGGACCACCGACAATGGGGCATGGGTGGATGCCTGGCCCGATGCGGGTTACACTCCTTTCCGCGGCATGAAAGGGACCTCCTTCGAGGGAGGGTTCAGAGTTCCCGCGATGGCATGGTGGCCTGGGCATATAAAGCCAGGCACAGTGGCCAACCAGATTATGTCTCACATGGACTGGTGGCCCACCTTTGTCAAACTGGCTGGAGGAACTCCCCCTACTCGCATTTGGAAAGACAACTACGGCAAGGACATAGTCTTTGATGGAATTGAAAACAGCGACTTTATTCTGGGAAAAGGGCCATCCAACCGAGACCATTTTTTCTACATTAATGACTTGGCCTTTGGTGGCTTACGAGTAACCAATTTCAAGCTATTGTTCACTGCCAAAGACACTTGGCTTGGGCCTAATCTGAACCTGGCCTTTCCTGCGCTTTATAATCTCTGGTGGGATCCGGGCGAACAGTATGACGCTACTTTTAACGGGGCCGCTCCGACGCGGGGTGACCTGAAAACCTCTCCCGGGAGATACTCGGGAGAAGATCACGGTTGGATCGTCGAAATGGCGCAACCGTATTTCGACCAATTCTTTGGAGAACTGACGACGTGCCCGAACCGACCCACAATACCAACCGCCGGTTCCACAAGTCAGTTGGTAGATGAGTTTAACAACCCCCCTGGTCTGCAACGTCTCTTTCAGCTTCTGGAACCATCATCCCAGAAGAAGTAAGATTGTTTTCGTAAAGTCTGCTCCTGCGTGTTGAGGTTTAGAGTGATTGCCAAAAACTCTTGTCGGTTTGAGCAAGTTAT
>JAPLJK010000077.1:0-96505 GCA_026388625.1 Deltaproteobacteria bacterium
CTAGTTTTAACTCCTCGGTGCAAAAAAGGAATTACAAAGACAGCAGGGCTGAACGCATTTTTTCAAAAACCACAAAGAGCACCACTCATGCAATGACGCTGGGTGTACTCCGGAACTTGTAATGAAAAACTCTGTTGTTCAGAGGAGAGAACTATTTGGTCATTTTGCCAAATACATGACGGTGGAACTCAATAATATTTGGACTAACCCCGACTTTGGCTACACAAAGACCGGTAATGAAGAATGAGCTGTAATTCTCAAATAATACTTCCAAGGGTAATTCGGTTGCGGGATTGTCCCGCTTACCTAGGAATGGATATTAATCGTTTCAATGCCGAAGTTCGTCCTAATTTAATAGAAATTCCAATTGGCATACAAGGAATCGGTTTCGATAGGCTTGACCTGGACGAGTGGTTCGAGGATTATAAGAGTCGGAACGGTCGTCCTGGAAAAGCCTTAAAGGAGGAAGGAAAATGGGCCAAAAGGTACCACCAGGACTCATTAAGCGTGGCGACACGTGGTATATCAACAAGACAATCGCAGGTGAAAGAATTCGAGAAAGTAGTGGAACAAGCTCTCTCGAAGAAGCGGATCGTTACTTAGCATTTCGCATGGAAGAGATTCGGAAGGCTCAAATCTATGGTGTCAGGCCCAGGCGCACTTTTAGAGAAGCTTCAATAAAGTATCTTAAAGAAGCTGACAAAGCCTCCATCAGATGTGATGCATTCCAGTTGAAGATTCTAGACCCCTACATAGGTGACTTATCTATGGAATCGGTCCACATGGGAAGTTTGCAACCATTCATTGAAGCACGAAAAAGCCAAGGACGGAAGAGGCGCACCATTAACTACGCCTTGCAAGTTGTCCGGCACATCCTGAATTTAGCATCGTCGGAATGGATGGATGAACGAGGCTTAACGTGGTTAGCTCACGCACCAAAAATCAAGTTATTGCGAGAAGAGGACAAACGGGGCGCATATCCACTTTCATGGGAAGAGCAATCCAGAATATTTAGTGAACTTCCGTCTTATCTTGAGAAAATGTGCCTGTTCGCTGTCAATACCGGCAGCCGAGACCAAGAAGTGTGTAAGTTGAAGTGGAGATATGAGGTGAAAATCCCCGAACTGGCCACGTCGGTTTTTATAGTACCAAGAGAGCTGGTCAAAAATAGAGAAGACCGCTTGATAGTACTCAACCGTATCGCCATGAAGGTGGTTGATGAGCAACGGGGAATCCACTCAACGCATGTGTTTACATATCGAGGAAAGCCGGTCAGCACTATGAATGGAAGAGCATGGAAAGAAGGGCGCGTCAGGGCTGGGCTGACCCATGCAAGGATTCACGATTTGAAGCACTCTTTCGGTAGAAGACTAAGAGCAGCGGGTGTGTCATTCGAGGATAGGCAGGACTTACTCGGCCATAAGTCAGGACGGATTACAACCCACTACAGCGCGCCGGAATTAATCAACTTGATTGAAGCATCGAATAGGGTGTGTTCGGAAGAAAGACACAAAATTGACACAATGGTCCTTCTTAGAAAAAATATCCGGCTTGTCAGCAATGCCTAACATACCGGATATTTTGTCTGTTTCTGGAGCCGAGGGTGGGACTCGAACCCACGACCTGATGATTACGAATCATCTGCTCTACCACTGAGCCACCCCGGCTTTTTACAAGAATCAAAAAAACAAATTGTAGAATAGAATTATAGAAAACATAGAATAAACTTCCCCTGTATGTCAACATTTGCGACAGGGCTATTCCGTTCAAACATTCTCCCATGCCTTGTCCGACGCAAGTTTTTCCCACCAATCAGGACATCCATAATCCGGAGACCGTGATCCATGCGCCCCGGCACTCCACCGTCGGATTGAAGGCATTTAATGGTTAACGGTGCTAAACAATTTCGCACCAGCGAAAAGACCCCTAAAAACTGCGAAGTAATTAACCGGCTCCAAATGATCTAAAAGACAGGAAATCCTGAAATGTCTTATGATCTCAACTTGTCGTATATTTGGCACGCCCCTTGCTAATGATATGTGCAACAAAGAATTCAAACCATATCCTCTTAGCAATCCTTTCACGGGTTGCTTTTTTTTTTGCCTTTGTCGTCCCCCGGTCCCCCGGTGAACGCGCTTCTTTCGAACTGTGTATTACTAATCGAATTATAGTGGTATGTCGTGTCATGTAAACATAGTACGTCGTGAAATCATGTCATCTTCTCAGCTAAAGTACAATAGGCCTTATATTAGTCCACTTTGAACGTCTATTACATTTGACAGTGGATCAGGATGGACTTAGCATTAATGTAACAGCCTAAATTCAAGCTAAAGGAGAGATGCCATGAAAATCAGAAAAGTAATAAAGATCGCGAAAGGTCTTTGCAAGTGCAAGAGTTCCTGCTGACGGCAGGACTGAACGGAAAACCCTTTTCCCGCGGCTGAGAGATCCCCTAAATGGACGACCACGGCGCTGATCAGTGGGTGTGTCGGGACCACTGTCCTTTTTATAAGCCTACCCGCACGGAAGAAGATCGTTGTAGAGGTTATTCTCTCATACGCGTAATTGCAAGACAGTGGGCTCCGCCGGCGCCGTCCAAAATGGCGGAGCCTTTTGACTCTTCATTCAAGAAGTTATTTCTCCATAACCACGTTTGCACATATTGTACTTTTTTAATTGACGGGTGTGACTTCACTTCTCCAGATCCCCCAGATGGCTGTCTGCCTTGTGGAGGAGTGATTTTGCTTTCTCGGCTTCTTCGCGAGGGTTTTCTGCTTGAAGAGGACATTCGAGGAGCCGATTTGGTTGACCGACGCCGGGATTCATACCTTGGTTTGAGCCCTAGATGCTCCACAAAGAGCTTGGAGCAAAACTATATTTACCACATTGTCGAAGACGAACTGTTTGAGGTTAATGAAGAAGGTTTTCAGTTCCTTCTCAAATGCAATGGCATGAACCTTACGAGCTATCTAGCCCCTGATCCTGGCTTTTTGGATTTCTGTTTGAGAGAGGATCTCTTATGTGTCATGCCGGTTGCAAAACAAATCGTTATAAGGAAAGGTTGTTCCCCCGTTCCATCCTTAAGGTACCTGGAGTGGCTGGTTACCTCCAGGTGCAATCTTAGCTGTTCCCATTGTTATCTTGGCGACTCTGGATCCGAGGACTTCCCCCCCCATTTAATCCGGACGCTGTTGGATCAGTTCAGCGATATGCAAGGTCTCCGAATATTGGTCAGTGGAGGCGAGCCGACATTGTATCGACATTTCGGACTTCTCAATGAAGTCATCGCAGATTATCCTGTGAGGTCGGTACTATTGACCAACGGGTTGCTTCTGGACGACAAGCTCGTGTCGGAACTAAGATTTCATGAAGTGCAGATAAGTTTAGACGGAATGGAGCATGGGCATGACGCCTTAAGAGGTAAAGGCACGTTCAAAAAAGTTGTTAAAGCCATGGAGAGCGTGAGGCGATCTGGGCTGGACTTGTCTGTGGCTACCATGATTCACCGGCAGAATCTTGAAGAATGGGATGATATGAACCGGTTGGTAAAGGATATTGGCGCTCGGGAATGGGGTGTTGACTATCCATGTTTTAAAGGTCGATGGCAACTGAGCGCGGATCGGGCTGTTGATGCGGAACACGCGGCGACAAAAATGTCGTACGGGTTCGGTGGCTCTTATCACGGGACTTCGCCGGGCTGGACCTGCGGTCATCATCTGGCTGCAGTGCTTCCATCCGGGAACGTGTGCCGTTGCGGCCTTTATTCCCAGCAACTCTTGGGATCCGTGACGGAAGGGTTGGAGCAATCTTGGCTTAGGGTATCTCATACGCCGATCAGTCAGACGAATTGTTCCGGGTGTACACACGCGGACACTTGCGGTGGAGGTTGCCGATTTCGTGCTGGAGGCCCAATGGACCGTGATGATGTGATGTGCAGATTCTACGGAGTGTAGTCAAAAGCGTCCACATCCCGAGAGCTTCGCTATAAAATGACCCGTTTCATTTTTCTAAGAGGCGTCGGAAAGAAGCTCCCCAAGGCACTGCATTGACTTGCCAAGAAACGATACTTATATGATAGTTACATAATGTTTTACTAATTTCTTATTGCTTCGAAAGGCATGAGACAATGAGTCTGGAAGATGGAACCAAGGGAATTAATATACCGGATCCTAAGGAGATTGAAAAGGAAATCAATGAATTCCTTGCGAACAAGTATGGAAACCGAATCAGAGTAATGGGAACGCAGATCGGACCCTGGCCTGGAGTGGATGAAACCATTACGGGACAGGCATTAGGCGGCGAATCTGGACCGTCGACTATGAAGTTTGATATGAAACCGGCCGAACTGCACGAATACCTGGATCGGTTCGTTATCCGTCAGGATGCCGCAAAAGAGATTCTGGCAACAAAGATATGCACCCATTTTAACCGGATTCGCTACTTTCAAGAAAAGGGGGAACAGGCGGATCGGGAGGGAATCGGCCGTATCAAGAACAACATTATACTGATAGGTCCCACAGGAGTGGGAAAGACTTACTTGATCAAGCTTATCGCCCGAAAAATAGGGGTGCCGTTTGTAAAAGGGGACGCCACTAAATTTAGTGAGACAGGTTACGTGGGTGGCGACGTTGAAGACCTTGTCCGAGATCTGGTTCAGGAGGCTGACGGCGATATCGAAAAAGCTCGATGTGGGATAATCTATGTGGATGAAATAGACAAGATAGCTTCAAGCGGCAACATAATCGGATTGGATGTGAGCCGGGCGGGTGTCCAGAGAAACCTGCTGAAGCCTATGGAAGAAACGGAGGTAGATCTCAAGGTTGCTCATGATCCCGTATCTCTGATGGAGGCAGCGGCCCATTTTCAGAAAACTGGAAAGCGGCTGAAACGAACCATAAATACAAGGGACATCCTGTTCATAGTTTCTGGAGCTTTCAACGGCCTGGATGAGATCATTTCCAAGAGGCTGTCGCGCAAAGGCCTGGGGTTTGGAGCTTCTCTCAAGGAGAAAGAGAACCGAACAGCTCTGTTACGGGAAGTGAAGGCTGAAGACCTCATCGACTATGGTTTTGAATCCGAATTTGTGGGGCGCCTTCCTGTCATCGCTGTACTCGAAGATCTTAATGAAGATGATCTGTACAAAATCCTCAAAAATAGGTATTCGTCAGTAGTAACAGCCAAGAAGCAAGATTTCAAGTCCTATGGAATAGACATCCAATTCAATGATGAAGCCCTGGGAGCAGTAGCCCGGATGGCCTTCCAGGAAAAAACAGGCGCCAGGGCTCTGATAAGCGTGATGGAGAAAATTCTTGTCGGCTTTGAGAGAGTTCTTCCCTCCACCGATGTCCGACGATTCACTGTTTCCCAGGACCTGGTCGAACAACCCCGGGAATTCTTACAACAAATCGTTGCAGATGAGTCACATCGATCGAGATGCGAGCTTTTTGATGAACTAGATTACCTAGAGAGAGCTGAACTGCTCCAGGATTTGGAGTCAAGAGAAGCGGAATTGGAAAAATGTTATGGACAAGCTCTGTCCGGATGGGCTCTCGACACCGTTGTGGATGCCGCTGTAAGGCAGGGCGTACAGACTGAAACAATGTATGGCCGTTTTATCAGAGTAGAACAAGAAATTCACGGATTTGAACATGAGTTCGAAGCCCTTTACGGTCTCCGAATACGTTTTGCTCAGGATGCTCTAAAGGAGTTAATAGCTCTTGTGCTAAATGGTTCTGAAGCGCCTTTGATAATCTGCAGAAAGATTTTTCAGAATTATCATCATGGACTCAAACTTGTGATGGAGCGATCAGGAGTGCAAGAGTTCACAATTTCAAGAGAAGCAATAGAAAATCCGGAACGATATCTGAATGAAATAATTCAACAGACTTATCGCCAAAATGATTTGGACAACAGGCCGCTGTAGGCCCGCTCGATTACCTCCAATAGAAAAGTCCGGCCATTAATTGGCCGGATTTTTCAAAACGCCGCTTAGTTCTCTTCAACAATCTAGAATTCGTCTACAGGGTTCCTGCTTTTTGATCCAAAACCAGTCCGCTGGGACGGACTCACTACAGGAGTTGAAGGGGAAAACATTTCTCTTAGAGCCGACCAAAGTCCTCCTCCGCTTTGTTGTTGAGGAGCGCCTTGCACGTGAATAGGGGTAGCCTGACTCGGTGGAGTAAGCGAATACTGGCCCGCAGCCTGTTGTCCCATTCCCCCCGGGGCTGGACCTGCAGGAACGGGATAGCCCTGACCTCCCCCGTACACCGGACTTTGTGGCCCTGCCTGGGGATACTGCATGGGCTGAGCCGGGCCTGAGGCAGCTTGTTGAGGATATTGCATGGGCTGGGCAGGGCCCTGTGCAGCCTGGGGATACTGCATCGACTGTCCCGGAGCATTTGAAACGACCCTGGCTTCTTGGCCGCCTTGGCCGCCTCTTCCCGCTTCACCGGACACTCCCATGAGATCGTAATACTTCTGTTGAGCAGTGCGGAGTTGCTCATAGGCTTCTCCCACTGCCTTCTTGTGATACTCTTCCTGAAGTGCTCGCTGTCGCTGCTCCTGTTCCTGGAGCTTCTGCTGAGCAGTTAAGTACATTTGCTGAGTTTGCTGCAATTCCTGAGCGGCAACCTGCTGTTGAGCCGCCAGTTCAGCGGCACGCTGGCGAGCCACTGCTCTTTCATAAGCCTTCCTCTGAGCGTCCTGGACTATTGGATCAGATGAGTACGGGGACGCGCTTGGATCCTGCGCCTGACCGTAAGCCTGTTGCTCATTAGCCTGCTGGGGGTAGGGCTGCTGTCCGTACGGCTGTTGTTGATTCGGTTGTTGCTGATAAGCCTGGGGATTTTGATATGGTTGTTGCTGGTAACCGCTTTGCTGCTGGTAAGCCTGGGGATTCTGGTAAGGTTGCTGCTGATAGCCGCTTTGCTGCTGGTAATAAGCTTGTTGTGGCGCAGCCTGGGCTGGCTGCTGACCCGAGCTTACTCTTCGTTTCTTGGACGACTTTGGACTTTGGGAGGCCCCTGCGGCCTGTTGATTCGCCGCGGGCGGCGCCTGGTACGCTTGGTATCCGGGTGCCTGGTAAGTCTGTGCCTGCGGTGCGCCCTGGCCATAACCGGCGGACTGTTCCCCCGAACCAGGACTGGAATACATTCCTGCTTGAACCGAACTCGGGGGCGAGTAGGTTTGGCCGGACGATGACGACGGATAATAGCTGGTAATCGGAATGGAGTTAGGATAATTGCCCGTAACAGCCTCGTAGCCTCCTGAACGCTGCAAGTTGTCCAGATAGTTCTGCCATTCCGGGTAATACACAGGAGGAGTGTTGCCGTCGAGACTACCCGTCGGGCTCTGAAACAAGCTGGACGTGCCGTATCCGGCAGAGTTATCCTGGGCATCCGACCATTGGCCGGCCGCAGGATCGACCATGAGGGTGGCAGCTAATGCAACACTTAGTAAAGCAATCCCTCTTCTTCCCATTAAGAGTCTCCTTTCGGCCAAAGCGTTCCAGCAGGAGGCTACCAGTGTTGACGAATCTTCATGCGTCACAAGCAATAAACCTCTTTATAAAACGCCGCGAGAACTGCCTACAATTTAACCATGCATATTATACCTTCTTTTATCAGAAAATCAAGATTAAAAAAAGTTCCAGCGATTTTAAATTACTAT
Organism: Deltaproteobacteria bacterium; assembly: GCA_026388625.1. Classification (GTDB taxonomy): domain Bacteria; phylum Desulfobacterota; class Desulfomonilia; order Desulfomonilales; family Desulfomonilaceae; genus CAIXMD01. The sequence continues at coordinate 7,669 of JAPLJK010000077.1, forward strand.
TATTTCGAACATATACATATATTTTATAGAAACTGTCCTTGAAAAAACCTTATTTTACTATTTTTAGTAACTTTCTAGCCGAGCTAACAGGATCGGTCAAACTTAAGCCTTTTACCTTCTCATTAAAAATCTTGTTTTTCACTCGCACGGAATTAATCAGAAAATACACCACTATTGCACGTTCCCAGTCGCGATTCGGAGCGAATTCTGAAACTTTCTTGAGATACTTCTCCTGAAGCTGAGCCAGCGATGCTTCGTCAAAGTCCAGGACACGATCCGCCAGGCCGAGCAATACTTCCTCAATCCCCACGATGCCTCCTGTTAAACCTCGTTACTGCCGTGTGGTCGATCAACGGCTCTCTTGTATCAGGAAAACGTTTCACTCCAAGCCTTCTTGACACCAATGACCTCCACAACATCACGATAACTATGCCGCTGTCCCTATTCCTGCTTCGAGAGCCAGTAAGTTCATTTTGCGCACCGTCTCACGAGGATCTTTTTCTAAATGTGCCCTGATAGCTTCTGCGGAAACCGGAAACTTGTCCAGAGTGGCTGAGAATCCCAGGAGCACTACATTCTCGAGTCGCAAGCCGCCCAGTTTTTTGGCAAGGCCTGTCGCGTCGATTCTCCGTACCGTTGGTTCACTCGGGGCCGACGAGTTCTCAACCACTATCCCCCCTGGCTTTAAATAATGAGTGTTGTTCGCGGTTTCGGTTGAATCCAGAGATAAAAGAAAGTCTGCATGGCCGTATCGGACCAACGATGAAAAAAATGCGCCGATCCTTAGATGACTATTGATTGAACCACCGCGCACTGCCATGCCATGTGTTTCAGACGAGATGACGTCCAACCCCATTTCAGTTATTATCTGTCCTAGTTGGCGTGTTAAAAAAACAATGCCCTGTCCGCCTCTGCCACACAGAACCATTTCACACATGGTCAGGAACCTCTTGTTTCGATAGCCTGAGACGGGCACATTTTTTGACAAAAACTGCACCCGGCACAGAGGTCGACGTCTATTTCAACCTTTTTCTTATCTTTCACAAAATGAATTGCCGGGCATTCAAGATCTCTGATGCAGGTCATGCAGAGGTCACACTGGTCTCCAACCTGAAATCTTTCTGAAGGCAGTTCTACCTGGGGAGACTGCACACAGGGGCGGCGTGCTATTACCACTGAAACGCCGGATCCATTGTCGAACGTGTAATTCTTGGCCCTGACCAGACTCTCCCTGAACGCGTCGAAATCGTACGGATCCGCTACTTCCAGGAAATCGACGCCGCATCCTCGCACCAATCGTTCCATGTCAACGGGGACACCGGGGGCTCCATCCGCTAGAAAACCATGGGCCGGCGTCGGTTGTCCTCCGGTCATTGCCGTCGTGTTGTTATCCATGATTACCAGTACAAAAGGGGACCTGGTATGCACCGCATTGATAAGAGCAGGCACGCCCGCATGAAAAAAAGTCGAATCTCCTATTGTCGCGACTACCTTAGTTTCATCTCTAGGCAGAGGAGCCCTGGTAAAACCTCCGGCCATTCCTATTGATGCTCCCATGCACAGACAGGTGTCAACCGCGCCCATATTGATGCCCAGGGTATAACAACCAATGTCCCCGGTATAAATTGCCTGATTGAAAACATTTTTTATGAGAAAAAAAGCCGATCTATGCGGACAGCCTGCACACAGAGAGGGACGCCTGGGCTTGATCGCGGGAGTCGCAACCGGTCGTGGTTGACGCCCGATTGCTTCATGAACAATTCTTTCCACGAGATCCGGAGAGAGTTCGCCTTCTGGAGGAACATGCCCCGAGATTCTCCCCATAACCTTGCGCCTGTCCGTGATTTGCAACTCCAGTACGGGGTAAGTCTCTTCGACGACCAACGTCCTCTGGTAAGAGTCCACTATCTCTTGAAGCGCTTCTGAATGAGCAGGAAAAGGAAGCCCCACCTTGTACACAGCCACATCATCAGCTAATCCGTCGGACCGTACAATGTCTCTCACGTGGGACGATACCGAACCGGAAGTTATGAGGGCCAGCTTACTATCGGTATTCCCTGCAACAAGATACGGACGGGCCAAGGCTTCGTCTTTTCTCATCGCCTCCAGTTTTTCATTGAGTTCCTTGTGCAGAACGAGTCTATAGCGTGGAATAGCGGCCCAGCGCGTCCAGTTTTTCTTGAAAGGCCCCGCGTCCACAACAGGCCTTGGAGGGGCCAGTGAAACATTCTGTCGAGCATGACAAACCCTTAGGCAAGGCCTTAATAGTACCGGCACCAAGTACTTCTCTGAGAGTTCAAAAGCCTTTAAGACCATGTCCTTGGCTTCTGCAGGAGTACTCGGGTCAAGAACCGGCGCTTTAGCAAACCAGGCGAAAAATCGGGTATCCTGCTCGGTCTGGCTTGAATGGGGACCCGGGTCATCGGCTACTACCACTACCAGCCCCCCGCGAACACCTAGATAAGCTGCACTCATGAAGGAATCGCTCGCCACATTTAACCCGACCATTTTCATGGCGGCTACGGAACGAGCCCCGGCCAGAGAGGCTCCATAAGCCGTTTCAAAGGCAACTTTTTCGTTTATTGACCACTCAAGGTAAATCGGATGGTCAAGTTTCTTTTTCCAACGAACGAGGGATTCCATGACCTCTGATGAAGGTGTTCCCGGATAAGCAGCGGCCACGGAGCAACCCGCTTCAATAATTCCTCTGCCGATTGCCTCGTTCCCAAGGAGAAATCCTGCCTGCAAATCATTTTCGTGTGCCATAACCTTTTCATACAGTAGGGGCAAAAAACTGTCAACTCTGGAGGACATTTCATGCTGATTTGGCGAGTGGTATTGTGCGTTGCCTGATCAGGAGCCTTCTGTTAAGATGTTATTTTTTCTTTCGTACTCCGCTCGCGGGATCATTATCGTGCATGATCCCCTTAATTTTCGGGAGACCTCATGAAATATCATGATAGGCCCTGGCTGAGTCACTATCCTGTCGGATTTGGCCCGGAAATAGAGGTTCCGGACATTGGTCTGGTGGACCATTTTGAGGCCATCGCTGCCGAGTTTTCCCAGTTGCCGGCGACCCGTTTTTTGGGCATGACGTTGACCTACCAGGAGCTGATGGCACTTTCGAACCGCTTTGCTCAATGTTTGGTGCAAAACGGTGTGCAACCGGGCGACGTGGTTGGTATTAACCTGCCCAACAGCCCTCAATATTTGATTGCTCAATTAGGTACATTGAAAGCTGGTTGTGCAGCATCGGGGGTGTCACCGTTATTGACCTCTGGAGAGATGCTCCACCAGTTGAAAGACAGCCGGGCAAAAGTTCTGGTAACTCTGGACGCCATTTTCGAGCTACGTTTTCTCCCGATCTCACAGGAACTTACCGCATTGAGCTTGGTCATTGTTACCGGAATTCTGGATTTTCTACCTTGGTATAAGAGGCTGGCCGGCCGCATTTTGAAGAAAGTCCCCCATGGTAAGGTGCAGCCTGTTAGTGGAAAAACCGTCTTTAGACTCACGGACATACTATCGAACTACCCAGACCGTGATCCCGATGTTAAAGTCAAGCCTGAAGATCATTGTCTTATCATGTACACCGGCGGAACCACCGGTACACCAAAGGGAACCGTCATCACGCACCGCAACATGGTAGCTGAGTTGGCCATCGTAACCGGCTGGCTTGATATGGAATTGGGCCGGGAAGTCATTCTCTCGGCTTTTCCACTTTTTCATATTGCCGGACTAGCCCTTGGCCTGGGGACTATGTTCATAGGTTCAGTACAGATCCTTATCCCCAACCCTAGAGACACCCGGCACATAGTTCGGGAAATGGCCAGGTATCACCCGACCATATTGGTGAATGTGCCCGCCCTGTACATGATGCTCCTTTCGGAGCCCACGTTCAAAAAGTTGGACTTTTCTCGTTTGAACTTCTGTTTGTCCGCGGCTTCTCCTTTTCCGACAGAATCGATTGCAGAGTTGGAACAGGTCATCGGCCCGGGCAAAGTGCTTGAGTGCTACGGAATGACTGAGGTGAGCAGCCTCTCCACAATGAATCCCCGGAGAGGCACGAGAAAGTTGGGTACTGTTGGTGTGCCCCTCCCAAATACCAGAATAAAAGTCGTGGATCTTGAGACGAGGAGCCGGGAAGTTCCTGTCGGTCATGAAGGCGAGATCATCACCTCAGGGCCTCAAGTTATGAAAGAATACCTGAACCAACCCGAAGAAACGGCCTTGGTGTTGAAAGACCATTCAGGGGAGACGTGGCTCCATACAGGCGATGTAGGTCGAATGGACGAGGACGGCTTTCTCACAATCGTCGACCGGGCAAAAGACATGGTGAACGTGGGTGGGTTCAAGGTGTTTTCGCGCGAAGTCGAAGAAAAACTCTACGAGCACCACGCCATAGAATTTTGTGCAATTATTGGCATTCCCAATCCTAAGCGCCCGGGCAACGAAATTGTCAAGCTAGTGGTTGAACCCAGCTTGAATTCGGCGGCCGTCAGCCACGAGAAACTCAGAGAACAGATCCTGGCTTTTGCCTCGGAAAATCTGGCCCCTTATAAGGTCCCAAAGATAATCGAGTTTGTAAAAACCATGCCATTGACCGCTGTGGGCAAGGTGGACAAGAAGGCTCTGAGATAGCAGATGCTTCTGAGACACGAATAAGTTCCAGCATAGTATATCAGTGATTGCTCGAAATGCGACTCGATTCTACCCAATTCTTTCCGTGAAAGACGTCCAATTGGGGTGTAGCCGGCGCTCCATTGGTTGCCAACTGCAGATAATACCATGACAACGAAATCAGAGGAAGAAAAGATCAAGGATCTCGGGCATCTCACTCCCATGATGCGCCAGTATCAGGAGAATAAGGATCGTCACCCCGATGCAATACTTCTGTTTCGAATGGGAGACTTCTACGAGATGTTTTTTGAAGACGCTGCAAAGGCTTCCAGGATACTCGACATAGCCTTGACCACTAGGGACAAGAACAAAAAAGATCAAGTTCCTATGTGCGGATTCCCACACCATGCTGCGGCGGCCTACATCTCCAAGCTGCTGTCCTCAGGCCAAAGAGTGGCCGTATGCGACCAGATTGAGGATCCGAAGCTGGCCAAGGGCATTGTGCGTCGGGAAGTCACGCGAGTTCTTACCCCTGGTTTGACCGAGGAGCCTGGAACACTCGTACCAGGTGAAAATCACTTTGTCGTTGCCCTTGCACAAAAGGGAACCCGGACCGGGATTGCGGCATTTGACTTGTCTACCGGTGATTTCCAGGTGACTGAAACGGCTCAGCCGTCTTTGGCATCGGAGGAATTGCGCCGACTGGAGCCCAAAGAGGTGCTCGTTCCTAATGGCGTTTCTGAACGACCGGAACTCAGTGCAATTCTCGATTCCTCGTTTTATGTTCATTATGTCGATGATTGGATGTCTGATGCTCGCAATTGCTCAGATATATTAAAGGAACTGTATGAAATCCAACACCTGGAGGGTTTTGGACTGTCGGACAATTCTGTTCTTACCTTGGCTTCCGGCATAATCGTAGGATATCTCAGACAAACCAGGCTGGATAAGCCTTTGCACATCAAACCGCTGAGGGTCTATCACTTAGGCAACTACATGGTTCTGGATCATTCTACCCTAAAGAATCTTGAGATTTTCCGAAACCTCAAAGACGGGACCGCAGTGGGAACTCTGCTTCGTCTTCTGGACAGAACGGGCACTGCAATGGGAGCCCGTCTAATCAGGCAGTGGCTGGCCTATCCGCTACTCGATCCCCATGAAATTCGTCTTCGAAGCAAGACTGTAGCCGGGCTGGCAGAAAAGACGATACTCAGAAACGATCTCAGAGACATTCTCGAAGACGTAGGGGACCTTGAAAGGATAGCCGGGAAAATATCCCTTAAGACTGCCGGGCCTAGGGATCTTGCTCAACTCAGAGACTCCGCAGAAAAAATCCCAAGCGTGATAGCACTCTTACGGAATCTAGAGACAGATCTTGCCCTCAAGATATGTGATATGGACGATCTTTCGTATGTTGCTCATGCCATTGCAAGTGTCTTGGTGGATTCTCCGCCCGCAAGCCTAAGAGATGGAGGAGTTATTCGACAAGGTTACAACAAAGAACTCGATGAACTGCGTCAAATAAGCCGTCGAGGAAAGGAGTGGATCGCAGCCATAGAGGCCACCGAAAGAGAAAAAACCGGTATCCCCAATCTCAGGGTGGGTTACAACAAGGTATTCGGATACTTCATAGAGGTCACCAAGAGCCACCAAGCCAAGATACCCACCAATTATGTCAGGAAGCAAACGTTGGTCAATGCGGAACGTTATATAACGGAGGATCTCAAAGAATATGAACTTAAAGTGCTAAATGCCCAGGACAGGATACTGGAACTGGAGGAGCACATTTTTGGTGTCCTCAGGTCGAACCTTTTAGAGGTCATTTCACGCATCCAGGATACTGCTTCTTCCATTGCAACCCTGGATGTTTTGCTGTCTATGGCCGAAGTCGCAACCACCCGTGGCTATGCTCGCCCTGATATTCACGACCGTGATGAAATCCGAATAGTTGAGGGTCGACATCCTGTGGTCGAGGAATTTGAACAACGTGAGAAATACGTGCCGAATGACGTTGAGTTGAATCTATCTTCTCAACAAATCCTTATCATTACTGGCCCCAACATGGCGGGAAAGTCCACCTATATGCGTCAGACGGCTCTCATAGTACTCATGGCCCAGATGGGAAGTTTCGTGCCTGCCAAAGAGGCTTCCGTGGGGATTGTCGACCGAATATTTACGAGAATCGGAGCTGCCGACTACCTTGCCTTCGGTCAATCAACTTTTATGGTGGAAATGAATGAGACTGCGGAGATTTTGCACAATGCAACCATGCGGTCTCTCGTGTTGCTCGACGAAGTAGGACGAGGAACCTCTACTTTTGACGGTTTGTCAATCGCATGGGCGGTGACCGAATACCTGCACGACAAGCCGGGGGGAGGCCCTAGAACTCTTTTTGCAACCCATTACCACGAACTGGTGGATATTGCATTGATTAAAGAAAGAGTTCGCAATTTCAACATTGCTGTACGAGAATGGAAAAATAGGATTGTCTTTCTGAGAAAAATCGTCCCGGGAGGTTCCAGCCGTTCCTATGGGATTCAGGTTGCCATGCTGGCGGGGATCCCTGATGTAGTCGTCACAAGAGCCAGAGAGATACTCGGCAACCTGGAAAAAAACGAAATCGATCCCACTGGACGTCCAAGCATTTCCAGGCCGGTCAATCCCAAGAAAAGGCTTTCAAATGAAACATACCAAGCCGAACTTTTCCCATACCCTGCCGCCGATCTCCTGAAAAATCTGGAACAAATCGAAACAAATACGCTGACCCCCTTGGAAGCCCTTAATCTGTTGTCAGAATGGAAACGTCGATACTGTGGCGGCAAACATAGTGTAAGTAAATTATAAATTAATGCGTCTATCATATTAACATTTATATTGATTTATTTCGATCAGCCTGATATTGTGGCTCTAGAAAAAGAGAGTCCGCAATGATGCAACGTTTACCTTCCATCGTCTTGGCCGCCCTTATTGCCGTGTTCTCATGTTTTCCGGCATCAGGTTACGAAGCTTATAGCGCCCACGTTACATTCCTACAGACAGTTACCAAAGATATCGTGAAGCTGCTCCCCAGGGCCATGGGTTATTATATCTATCAAAATCGCTATGACTTTTTCCGCGGCATGACGTTCATGACGAGAGACATCGAGTTAGGACCGAGAAAACTCAAAGATCTCGAAGAAGTCCGTAGGGAAGCTTACGAACGCCTCATGCGGGACATCCCCTATTGCGTGGAAGCTTTCGAGGGTGGGGACATAAAGTTGGATACGTCCGCATCTAACCTTGGTGGCAGACTTGGTATGATCGCCTATTCAATCATTCTTCTGAAGATGCCGGATTTCCCGGACCTTCAATATCTTGAAAAGTTCAGTGTGGTTTTGGAGGAATTTATTTCAGAAAACCAGGTTGCAATCTGGCTGTTTTACGATGGATATCCGAATTTTAACTCTCTGGGCGAACTCATGGAAAGATTACGGCCGGACTTTACCCCCACGTTCAAGTATGTTGACAACGATGACTACGCGTCGACAATGAGGGAAGATATTTTTGCAATGTTTCGAGCCCCTGGGAAGTTTAACAGGAACATGGTGTTAACAGATACAGACATCAATACGATTTACAATTCAATGGTCAATAGTATTTTGGATTGTTACATTTACATTTGGAAATGCTCGGGCATGGATCTAGCTCACCCCTCATACTCGGCCCCTCCGGGGACTATCATTTACAGAGCGGACAGACGGAGCCTGTTATCAAGTCAACCTTCGCTTAGTCCCTCAACGCCGTCACCGGCGACATCAAACAGGGAACCGCCAAACAAACCTCAGAATTGAACCTCGCCAATGAAATTGCAGCGCCTTGCCTATCCTCTGGGGTGGCAGGAGGCGTGTAACTGCTTTAGACGTTGCTGGGCAACGTGCGTATAAATTTCAGTGGTGGAAATATCTGCATGTCCGAGCATGATCTGTACCGATCTTAGATCGGCGCTATTCTGTACCAGATGAGTTGCGAAAGAGTGCCGAAGTGTGTGAGGATAAATTTCCTTCACGATGCCTGCTCGGTTAGCTGTTTTTTTCACTATTTTCCAGAAACCCTGACGTGTCATGGCTTTTCGGCGGCGTGTAACAAACAGAGCCTCGCAACGTCTCGTTCCCAGAAGGCGGGGCCGGACATTTTCGAGATATTCCATGATGGCCTTGGACGCTGGTATTCCTATGGGAACGACTCTTTCCTTCGAACCTTTCCCCATCACGGTCACACAGCCAATCTCAAGGTCCACCCGATACAGGTCGAGGCTCACGAGTTCAGATGCTCTCAGACCAGCAGCGTAGCATAGTTCCAACATTGCATTATTTCGCCTTCCTTCGAGAGTTTCAGGGTCAGTTGAAGACAGGAGCTTTTCAACCTCATCCGGGTTCAAATATTCTGGAATCCTTCTGGGCATCCGGGGAGAATCAATTTGCTCAGAAGGGTTTTCCGTCACGTAGCCACGTTCCAAGAGAAAGCGGAAAAAACCTTTGATGCATGAGATCTTTCGAGCCCTCGTCCGTGGGCTTAATCCCATTGCGTCCAAATAAATCAAAAAAAACAGCAGATCTTCTCTTCCCAGTTGTCTTGCCGTGCTCACATTCCTGCGTGCAGCAAATTTCACGAGTCCTTTCATGTCTGAGGCGTAGGAAGCCAATGTCAAAATGGCCAGACCTCTGTCAACGATAAGGTGATCAAGATACCCGCTGACGGCTAGCTCAAATTCGGAGAGTCGCTGTTTTTTCATATTGTTTCGCGAGAAAGTCATAGCGTGATATGAACCTGCTGGTTTTTGTTTACAGGGCGGCCTCGGCGCGATTTATGAAGTGAGCATCTTCCATTTCCACCAGGTGATCGTGAAGGCTTTTCTTGATCGAGTTCAGTAGGTCGAAATCAATGATTTTTAGACCCTTTTCGTCATGTACATAAAAGATGTCGGCAGCTTGATCCACCTCAGTGGTTATCTTAGTAAGGATTATGTTCAGTCCTATTGAGAAAAGTTGCCTGGTGATATCGTAGAGCAGACCAGGCCTGTCATGGGCATAGACTTCGACGATAGTAGCCCTGTCCGAAGCCGCATTATCTATCTCGACCTTCAAAGGGAAACGAGGTCTCGAACTATTTCCGATAAATCCACCAGCTTGTCTTCTCGCCGCTACAAGGGCATCCACGTCGGCCTCGCCTCTCATCACACGGCGAAAGTCCAAGAGGAAGTGCTCCCAGCGATTAGGGTCATCCAGAGGTCCTTCCGGCATGTCATTCACGTGTAAGGTGGCTACCACTACGTCTCCGATCGAGTGACTCCAGGCGCTGAGAATGTTGATTCTGTTGGCCGACAGACTGCCTGCTATTCTAAAAAAAAGACCTCGTCTTTCCCGAGTAATCAGTGTGATCGAACTGTACCCCGGCCTTATGTGGTCAACCTTTCCGGCTATCACATCGCCCGGTTCGAGAGAAATCTGATCATGCTCTTTCAGATAGGACTGAAGATCAACGTAATGTTCTGCAATGACTCCAGGATAAAAATCCAGAAAATATCGTGATCCGGCTAGACACAGGAATTCCTCCAATTCAGGTCCCCGGCAATTAACTGGTACAAGTTCCCGGACGACCGACTTGATCTGACCAATCCAGTCTGCAAGATCCTCACCTTCCATCCCCTCGCCCTCTATTACGTCAAGAGTCCTGTAATACAATTCTTCCAGGAGCATTTTGCGCCAGGAATTGAACGCGGTAAATCCGACAGCCATGAGATCTGCGTGCGTGAGCAACATGAGAAGATCAAGTCTCCTCTTGTGCATTACGTTTTCCGCAAAACGGTTGACCAAGGGTTCGTCGTGAAGATCTTTCTTGAAAGCCAGATGAGTCATTGAAAGATGATTGCGAATCAAAAAACACACTTCATCTATGCTTTCCGGGGGAAGGCCGAGCCGTTCCAAAACCGGCAAGGCAATCTCCACCCCACGAACTTCATGGCCTGGTCCTCTTCCTTTGGCTATGTCGTGAAACAGTCCCGCGAGGTAAAGAACTTCCGGCTTCTCCAGTCTCGAAAAAATCGTGTGCAGCAATATATCTTCCCGGTTGGAGTCGGAACTGCCGAACGAGTCTATGTTTTCGAGGACTGCCACGGTGTGGAGGTCAACAGTGTATTGATGGTAGACATCGTGCTGAGGAAGGAACCGAATCCATTGAAATTCAGTGATGAAGCGTTCCAGGAAACCTATTTTCATCATCGCGTTCAAAGCGCGGGCCACAGATCCTTTTGTTCTGAAAATATCAAGGAACAGAGAGTTCGCCCCAGGGTCTCTTTGAAGTTCTTCATTTACGAATTCCAGCCGCCCTCTGATCAGATCCACGAGACGAATGTCAAGGTCACAGCCGGTCGCGGCAATTTTTCGGAAGGCGTTGAGCATTTCTTTTGGATCACGCGCAAATATGTCCGGAGAGAAGTGGTTAATGCCTCCGGATCCAATGTAGAAGAATTCGTCGAGTTTGAGTCTTTTGACTTCCGAAGCAATCTTTGGCCGCAGGAAGAGCCTGGCCTTGGCCCGGATTCTGCGACCAAAGAAATCCAATATTGCGGCATGGCGGTAATATTCACGCATCAAACCTTCTACTGCCCGGCGTTCACTGGTATCTATGAAACCCATCTGGTCCGCGAGAATCGACTGCGCGTCAAACTTCAGGCGATCATCACGCCTACCCGCAAGGAAATGCAGCCCAGCCCGGACTTCAGCCAGAAAACTCATCGCTTCCTTGACCTCTTCTACTGCCCGGGGGCTGCACACGCCGGCGACTGAAAGATCATCAATGCTGTTACAACCAAAGATTATGCGTGCGAGCCATCCGATTAACTGAATATATCGCAACGAGCCCGGCCCCTCCTTAAGGTGAGGCTCAAGGAGGTAAATGGTGTGCCCAAATTTCTTTGAGGATTTAAGAATTTCTGCCTCAATTCTCAAATACAAGTCGAGAGGATCCGCCTCCTGCACCATGCCTTTTGTCTGTATCAATAAGTCTCGGAATATTTCCTTAGCTCCCCAAATCAGCCGGACGTCCAGGAGTGATGTAAGAACCGCTAAATCCTTTTCAGCCTCCTGGCGGCACTCTTGAACGGTTCGCACTGAATGGCCGAGTTCTACCCTGGAATCCCATAACATATAGAGCATGCTGCGAATTCCCCTGTAAACCCCTTCAGGGGCATCTTCAGGTCTCAGGAACAGGATGTCTATATCCGAATGTGGGCTCATCTCCTTTCGGCCATATCCGCCTAATCCCACAACGGCGATGCTGTCTTTCCAGTAACCGAGGAAGTTTTCAGCGAGCTGTACCAGTAATTCATCGTAAACAGGATGCATTCGGCAGATTTTTCGATCCGAGGCTTCTTCGGATCGATAGCTTGCTATTCCATCCCGAATCCTTTGAATCTGGGCTGAACGGTCGTGATCGGCAAATATGAATCGCATAAGATTAGGATTACCTTGTAAATCTCCAGGTCGCGACTATCTAGGTCTGGATATGAGAGCCGGCAGGGCGAGTTTCAATAAGAGTTCACCACATAATCGTCTCAACCTCTGTCATTTGGACTTCCCAGATACTTGACGGCGCCATGGGCAATCCCGTCGGCAATCAAGTCCACTTGATCCAGACTACCTAGCCGGTCCCGGTCGCGGCCATTACTTATAAATGCACATTCCACCAGAATAGATGGCATTTTGGCTCCCAGGAGCACATAGAATGGAGCTGTTTTGACTCCCCTGTCCCTGGCGGAAGGATCTCTCCGTAAAACATTTCGTGCAAGAGAGCTGTGAACGGTTCTGGCAAGGGCGTCCGACTCGCTCTTCTTAGAGGTTACCATAAGGTCCAGCAAGGCAACTTCCAGATCCGACATTCTGGATAGTGGGATGCCGTTCTCACGCGCTGCCACCCGCATGGATCCCTGCGAGGATGCCTTGCTGAGATAAAAAGTTTCTATCCCCTTCGCTCGGGAATCACCGAATCCGTTGCCGTGGATGGACAGGAAAAGGTCGGCATTCAACGAGTTAGCAAAAGAAGTTCGTTGGGAAAGAGTCATATAACTGTCGTCAGTTCTCGTTAGTATTACCCTGCTTCCGGGCATCAGCCCTTCCAGACGTCTTTTGAGTCGCTTTGCAATATCGAGCGTCAAGTGCTTTTCTTTGATTCGACCATCTTGTGAGACTGCACCTGGATCTTTGCCTCCGTGGCCGGGATCTATTACTACGACAAAGCCCTTGGGTTTAGCCGCCGTGACCTGGCTTGGCCGCAACCCGTCGGTAATGGTTGCAGGCGGCACAGAGGCAGTCATCACAACGCTTTGATACCCGACTGTCGACCTGTTCATCTGCAGAAAATAGGGGTTCCCTGCGTGAATCGGGCTGGACCGTTGTGAAGACGGTTTAGGGTCACATTTCAAAACTGGTGAAGTGGCTGAGGGAGAGACCGACACGACTGACAAAGGAGCTACCGGGACCGCTATTTCCTGAGATTTCTCAAGGAGTTCGCTTGCCGCTGAAGAGGGTCCGACTTGAGCAAAAGACGTCGGTTCGCTGACTTGTTTCGAACCGGCGACATTTCTAGCCTTCCGGTGCTGAGCTTTCTTCAGTTCCCTTGAACCGATCAAAATGTAAGGGCTCTTTCCGTTGGCACTAACAAAATCTTCCAAGTACCTGACGGCGTTGTCAAGGTCTTCGATGTTCCCGCTGCGCCTGTGGAGTGCCAGGGATGCCCTGCCGGCAAACAACAGGCCCCTGGCACTACTTTCTTGTCGGGCCTGGTGTATGGCCAAGAAAGACTTTATGACTCGATGCCAGTCATCTCTCGTGCCGACTGAACTCTTACACAACCATTCAAAAGCTTCGTATGTTTTAAAAAATGAAGGGGTTTCCTGAACGCTTCGAGATTTCCGTCCATGTGCATCAGACGCCTGCATCCACAGCGTCAGGCCGGCCCACGTAGCTATATATATCACTGCTAAACAGACAGTTCTTTTCATGGGATATTTCCGGCAAGGTCTCCGGTTCAAAACCGAGCAGTATTGATTATCCGACAACCGTCCTTCTCAACGCCCTTTTTCTTGTCCTCAAACTCCTTGGACCAAGACATGAACGTATGATTGCTTCCTGGATTTGTTTTCCGGAAAACGTTTGTCTTTAGCCCGTATGCAGATCACCTCGCTGGGAACCTGGTCTATAGGCTCACAAGAACGGGCGATTTTTTCATGGAGTTCGACAGGAATTGTCAAACTTGATTTGCGTAATTTCCGGAACATGGCCACCTCCTAAGTCATTCTAAATTAAGTTATATCAAATATAATCAATATATTCAAGATAATCTCTATATATTACATTAACTAATTTCCTTTGACCGACGGCCCCACCATTGTTAGACTCTGGTTGGTGGGTTCAAATACCGGTCTGGAAGAGTTTGACAAATGAGTGAGGACCAGGAAAAAAAGAGCGGGTTTCTTAGTCGCATTTTCCGGAGAGAGAAATCCGAAAAGCCGGCGCAGGATCGCCCTACTGACTCGGCAAAGGATGAAACTGACTATCTTCCCCCCGAGGAGTCACCGCCGACAGTTATAGACGAGGCTCCCGACCAGATCATTGTCAATGGAGATTCGGTAGATCAGGCGACTGGTTTTCTCAGGCTGAAGTCCGGGCTGGACAAGACTCGAAAGGGTTTTATTCGGAATCTGGATGAAGTTTTCCTGGGACAGAAACAGCTTGACGATGGAGTGGTGCAGCGGCTCGAAGAAGTGCTGATTACCGCGGACATAGGCGTACAGACTTCGTACGATTTGCTCGAGAATGTGACGGACCGGGTAAAACGGAGAGAACTGGATAACCCTGAAAAAGTCCTCGAGCATATCAAAATCCTTATCAAAGACATGCTTACTGAAGTCGAGGCCCCTTTGAGAGTTGGGTACGGTTCGGAGCCATTCATAGTAATGGTGGTCGGTGTGAATGGTTCGGGAAAGACCACTACAATAGCTAAGATAGCTGCCAGACACAAAGCGGCGGGTAGAAAGGTGATGATGGTGGCAGGCGACACATTCAGGGCCGCTGCTGTGGAACAAATGGAAATATGGGCGGAACGCGTCGGATGCCCTGTGGTGCGTGGGAAGGAAAAGGCCGATCCATCCTCAGTTGTTTTTGAAGGCGTTCAAAGAGCCATAAAAGAAGATTTCGAACTTGTGCTCGTAGACAGCGCGGGTAGGCTGCACACTCGAGTACCGCTTATGGATGAGCTAAAAAAAGTGCGCCGAACCATAGCCAAAAAACTACCCCGGGCCCCTCATGAAACTCTTCTGGTAATTGACGCATCCATGGGACAGAACGCCATCCTCCAGGCAAGGACATTCAACGAGACAATTCCTGTTACGGGCATCTGTCTTGCCAAACTGGACGGCACTTCCAAGGGTGGTGTCATTATTGGAATTTCCAATGAGTTGAAGATTCCTATCCGATTCATCGGAATAGGAGAAAAAATGGACGATCTTCGGGACTTTAATGCCGGTGATTTTGTCGAAGCTCTTTTCGAGACGGAAAAAGCCGTGGTACAATGAGGATGCTTGACCTATGAAAGCCATACAGGTGAGGACACAATCGAGAATTCAGTTTGTTGACATAACATCCGAGGTAAAGGACGCCATCTCTGTGAGTGGTATCCGTGAAGGGCTGGCGTTGGTTTTCGTTCCGCATACCACCGCTGCCGTAACAATCAACGAGGCCGCAGATCCCTCGGTAGTATCGGACATCATCTCCAAGCTCTCCCAGATGGTCCCTCATCGGGACAATTATCGGCATAGTGAGGGAAATTCCGACGCGCATATAAAAGCTTCTTTAATTGGAAGTTCGGTTAACCTTGTAATTTCAGGAGGCGCTCTTGTGCTCGGGACTTGGCAGGGGATTTTTTTCTGTGAGTTTGACGGGCCGAGGCAGCGAAAAGTTTTTGTCAAGGTGATCTCTGGACAATAAATGTCCGTGGTTGGGCATTTGGTTTTTCCAGTCGGCTTGTGAGGACAGAAGATTGGCTGATGTTGTGGAAATTTTTACCGATGGCGCGTGCAAGGGCAACCCTGGCCCTGGAGGCTGGGCGGCAATCATGCGCTGGAAAGGTAACACGAAGACCTTGTCCGGCGGGGCTGCAATGACGACCAACAACCGCATGGAGATGACAGCAGCAATCATGGCGCTGGAGGCACTTAAAAAACCTAGTAAAGTCCAGGTTACCACGGATTCCCAATATCTTATGTTCGGAATTACAAAATGGCTTCCTAACTGGAAAAAACGCAACTGGAAAACATCCAGCAATACCCCGGTAAAAAACGTTGACCTGTGGAGACGTCTTGATGATGCAACATCTTGTCACCAAGTCTCGTGGAACTGGGTCCGTGGGCATTGTAACCATGTTGAAAATGAAATCGTGGATTCAATGGCCAGAAAAGCCGTGGCTGAATTCCATTCGGCTAAACGAGCAGTTACAGGTATTGCCAAAAGCCCTGATGAGATTGGTTCGCAACGCTCGCAATGACAACGTGCGCGCCCTGTTTCATTGGGATAAGCCACATAGGACTCCTCATACCAAGTCGTCTTTGTGAGCGTAACCTTGACAGACAGGGACGCCTGTCACCACCAATAATCTGTTTCGGAGGATTACCTTTCTTAAAGCGAAACAGTATCAATCGCGATGGCAGAAGAGTCGGACTGCGGCCTAAAAGGTGGTTTAATGTTATTTAGGGCAACACGAAGGAGTTCATTCGGCTTCAGGGTACGAACGAGTTCGTGCAGGGCCGACTAAATGCGCCATTGGCGCTCGAAATGGAAATGCCCCGATCTCATCGGTAAAAAAAGGCAAGGTAGTCTGGTTCACAAAGTCATTTGCCCGTAAGGTATTGGGTTCCCGAACCAATGAGATGCGTATTGCTTCATCCGCGTCATTGACGAGGTGGACGATCATGTCCCTTTTTACGTAATCCGGAAGGTCTCTTAAGCCGGCTTGGTTTTTTTTCGGCAGGATGACTTCTCGAACCCCGGCACGACGCGCTGCAAGGATTTTCTCTTTCACACCGCCTATGGGAAGAATTCGCCCTCTCAGCGTAACCTCACCAGTCATGGCTACATCCCTGCGCACCGGAATCCCGGTGAAGAATGAAGCGAGCGCGACGGTAATAGTAATCCCCGCGGAAGGTCCATCCTTGGGAATAGCCCCAGCCGGCACATGGATATGCAGGTCGGTTCTCGACAGGATGTTTTCGTCTATTCCATAGTATTCACAGTTATTTCGTAGGTAACTGAGGGCAGCCTTCGCCGATTCCTGCATCACATCGCCGAGGCATCCTGTCATGGTAAGTTCCTTGCGCCCCCTAAACCCTGTAACCTCTATAAAAATGATGTCCCCGCCGTTTTCCGTCCAGGCTAAGCCCGTAGCTATCCCAACCTGATCTTCTTCTTCGGCCAATTCGAAGAAGTATTTGGGCGCTCCCAAAAGCTCCTCCACCGTCTCGGGCTTTATCTCTTCACGTAAAGGCAGACCCTGAGTAACTTCTCTGGCAATTTTTCTGCACACAGAGTCTATAGTCCGTTCCAACCGGCGCACACCTGCTTCCCGAGTAAAGCCCCTGATCATGAGGCCGACGGATTCGGAAGTGAAACCAATAGGGCGACCGTTAATGCCGTTTTGTTCCAATACCTTGGGTATCAAGAATAGCTCTGCAATTTTTTCCTTCTCCTCATCAGTGTAGCCGGGGATGCGAATCACTTCCATCCTGTCCCTCAGCGCAGCGGGTATGGGATCCAATTGGTTTGCGGTGGCAATAAACATCACGCTGCTAAGATCGAAGGGTATGTCCAAGTAGTGGTCGCAGAAGGCATTGTTCTGTTCCGGATCGAGAACTTCCAAAAGAGCGCTCGCGGGATCGCCGCGAAAATCCTGCCCTATCTTGTCGACTTCGTCGAGCATAAAAACAGGGTTTCTCGTTCCGGCCCTGCGAATCTCTTGAATAATACGACCAGGCATGGCTCCGATATATGTTCTGCGATGGCCCCTGATTTCAGCCTCATCTCTGACTCCGCCAAGGGAAATTCGAACAAACTTCCGCCCCACTGCCCTCGCTATTGATCTGCCCAGGGAGGTTTTTCCCACTCCCGGAGGTCCCACTAAACAGAGGATCGGCCCCTTGTTGTTTTCCTTTAGTCTTCGCACTGCGAGGAATTCCAGAATCCGGTCTTTGACCTTAACTAGGGCGTAGTGGTCTTCATCGAGAATTCTCTGAGCAGTCCCCATGTCTATATGATCTTCGGTTCTTATGTTCCATGGTAAGCCGATCAGAACTTCCAGGTAAGTTCGTGAAACTATGTATTCGGGAGACTGCGGAGGGATCCGTTCCAGTCTTTGAAGCTCACGGGTGGCAACTTCAGCCGCATCATCAGGCATACCTGAATTGCGTATCTTTAATTGGAATCCCCTAAATTCGGATGCCTGTGGGTCATCCTGGGAGCTGAAATCCTTTTGCATGCCACGCATCTGTTGACGCTGAACAATTTCCCTTTGCCGTTTGGCGGATGTCCCATCTTGGACTGAGTCATTGGCTGTTTGTCCCTTAAGTTGCAGGTTCTGGAGATCGGCCTGAAGGTAAAGGAAAACTTCTTTGAGTCGTACGAGAGGATCGTCAATCTCAAGCAATCTCTGTTTTGCCTGAGCCTTTAGCGGAAGATACACTGCGATAAGGTCGGCGAGCTTCCCTGGATCATCGGCTCGCTCAATCATTGCCATGGAACGGTCGCTCAGGTGGCGGCCAAAGCTGATCGTCACCTTAAACAAAGCAGCCACGCTGCGTATGAAGGGGTCCATGAGTTCACTTGGTTCGGTTTCTTCCTCGACCAAGTCAACCTCTCCTATCAAAAAGGGCTCATGCTGTATCTGCCGTGTCAGCGTTACGCGACAGATACCATCTGCTACTGCCTTTACTCCGCCACTATCCAATCTAACCACTTGCTGGATTCTTGCCAGAGTTCCTATAGTAGAAATATCCTCGGGATCTTTGGTCAGGCAAGCAGACGACTTCTGATAGAAAAGCCCTACGAGGTTGTCACCGTCCACGACCGATTCAGCCAATTTTACAACGCGTGATCCCTTCAAAAACAATGGGACCATGACACTTGGAAAAACAACCATATCCTTCAAAGGAAGAATAGGCACTATTGCAGGGAAATTCCCTACAGTCCTGAACGATTTCATGACAGCTACACACCCATCCCGTGAAAAAACGTGTATGACCCCAAAAAAATTTACACACTCTAAGTAAGGCTAACATATCTGATTTTCACGGAAAAGTCAAGAAATAGCGATCTTGACTATGAGAGGGAGGCTCGATCAACTGTGCTGATACTTGCTGTAAGGCACGTAACTTTACTGTGCGAAATCATGTCATTGTAATGTCTTTCGTAATATGGTTTTAAGTCAATATCTCAACATCATCTCCGCCGTGAGTTTGGAACCAGGTGTGGCGACATCCCCCCCCAGTTTTTGATTGTTAAGTAATATTAAGTGAGTACAATAGCCATCACACTTCCAAACGTATTTCCAAAAAAATCCCGCCTCGAGATATTTCGAAACTATTTCAGGTAAACTATAAAGCAGCCGGTAATTCCATTGCATTATACGTATTTACTTGCAGACGAGGAAACATGCCGGCATGTCAAAAAAAATGCCTGGTTAATTAATCTTGCACGAGAATAGTTTTTAAATGCCGACAAGTATCTTTTCAGACATCATGGCGGAAGGGTCGAAACTGCCGTGAAGCTGATTCCAAGCAGCTTGTAGGGCAGGATCGCGGAAATATAGTGCTTCTTCTGTGTCTCCGTTATGTTTGGACAGAGCCTTCCATAGCGTTTTGACTCCGGGTCTTGTGTCTCCTGTCGCCCACGAAATGAGTGCGGGCGGATCAAACCATAATGCAGCCGTCTCGTCGGCCTCGCCCAAATCCCATACAATTGTCGCCAAAGAATCATACTCGTTCCTCATGGCCTCACGAGCACGGCGATTGCCGGTATCGGGTAGCAACAAGGTCAAAGTCGGCAAAACCACCTCATCTTCGAGATACAGGGGCTGGTACGAACGGTTCAAAAACAGGCTCGGATTGGCAATAGCGTCAATCGCCTTTTGCAGAAAAGTTGTTGAAGGTGGTTTGGGATATTCCATCACCACGTTCACACAGGTATGAGGATTGGATTTACCGAACTCGCGCAGAATGCTGAAAATGCCTTCCTGGGCTTGAGATGCGGCGTGGCCTCGAAACCAAAACGTGAACGGATCGGTCGCTTTTGCGATCACCTGCGACAATGATTTGGGGAAACCCTGGAGCCCTGCGTCGACGATCCACTTGCTTATGTATTGGGAGTAATCAGGGGAAGTAATCACTCCCGGGCCACGATCCACTAGAGAAGGGACGCTTATGTGGTCCAGTTCCATGTCAAAAACGCTCTCACATTCCAGCAGAGCGGAGCGGAACTCATTTTCAGGAAAAGTCTTCGTGAATCGAACGTAATAGGGAGGACGCGGGTCGTATTTCAGTCCCAGAGTTGACGCGTGTGCCCTGAAATACGTTCCGGGCAGCACGGAAAGAACGAACGGATGCACCACCGAGTATGAGCCTGTTTGTTTTAGCCAACCAAGAGTATTCCGAAACCCTTCGGGGGTATCTTCGGGCAGCCCCAGGATAATTCCGGTTGTAACCTCGATCCCCGCTTGCTTCAATAACAACACGCCTTCAGACAACTTTCCTGAGTCCTCGGCTCGTCCAGCCCGTCTGAGCGAAGCTGGATTGACGGTTTGCAGTCCGACTTCCGCACTGGTCAGACCCGCTCCTTTGAGCAAATCGACATCTTCACGGTCCAAAAGATCAGCCCGTAGTTCGGCATGAAGAGCAACATCTTTTTGGTTTCGCCGCCGCGTCATGGACGCGAGCAACTCCCTGAAGTTTTTGGTGGCGTTAAAAGTTGGATCCATCAAGTAGATTTCCCGAACCGTTGAATTATTGTCGTAGGCGAGATCGAGGAGCTTTTCGACAGTTTCCGCCGGGTGACGTCTGACGCCCTTGAATGCCTTGTGGTAGTAACAATAGCGGCACTTGTACGGGCATCCCCGAACGGTTTCCAGAAAGATCGTGCCATCTTTTGACGGTCCTATTTTCCCGTCCAGGTAGGGATAAGAAGCAGCGGCCAGATCCCACGGAAGGGGGTTGGTTGGGTCGACTCGCAGTCTACCGTCTTCCTTGAAAAAGCTTCCAGGAATGCCACGCCTACTACCGGAGACGATAAGCGCTTCGATGATGGGACCTATTCTGGATTCGCCCTCGCCAAAAATGCCGACGTCGGCCGCTGGATGAGCCATCACCCAACTGTTGTCAGGAGTGACTTCCGGTCCGCCCAACAAAATAATCGTGTCCGGCAACCTTTGTTTGATTCCGGCAGCAATGAAGAGACTTCGCTGGACATTCCACACGTAGAGAGTCATGGCCAGGACAGTTGGTCGCATTGCGACCACGGAATTTATCAACCCCTCATCTGCAAACACATCCACAACTTGAGGTTCGATAACCCGAACCTCAACGTCCTTGATGCCTGATGCGTCCAGGGCAGCCGACACAAAGCCGGCTGCCAGGTGGATATTCGTAGGCGGAGCTTGGAAAAGGAAACGAGGAGCTGGAAGCTGAACGAACAGGACTGTTGTCATTTGAGGAATTCGCGCGAAAAAAGTATTTTTTCAGGGCGTTTTGCGCTTGTTACATATCAGTATTTTTCGACCTTCTTTGAAGATAACTTGTATCTTACCCAGCCCAACGATGTCTATTATTCTGCCGGGGCCAAAAACCGGGTGTTCGATATATTCGTCCGGCTCGTACGAATCCGATGCTCTGTAGAGACGTGCTATGACGTCCGGGGGCATCTCCTTCATGAACGTCCGCCATTCCCCAACCGACCTTCCTGCGGCTTTTTCTCCTGTCTTGCGAGTTTTCTCCGCTTCGTCCGACCTGACCCGACCGGGTTTTCGGTCTAAAGTCTTCTCATGTTTGGGGGGATGAAACCTGTGATCTCCGCCACAGGTAAGGCAATGAACTGTTCGGACATCCTTTCCGACGGTGGCAATAATTCTATGGTTCAGGTTCATCCGACATCGAGTACACCAAGCCTCGACATCATCTCCTGGACCTACGGCAACAGTAGACATAAACCCTCCGATGAATTGAATAGGTGCTTCAAGGGGGTTCCTAGACTACTCACGGGAAAAGTGATGTCAAGGATAAGTTGTTTTCCATTGACACCCGTTCGGTGCGCGCTTAGGGTGTTTTGCAGATATAATAGCACCGTGACTACTGTGAAGAAGTTGCTAGAGCTAGGATGGTTTAGTCTAGCACGAAAAGTGTTCTACTCAACGCTACTTTCGTCTTTGAAGGGGGTGATAGCTCCGTACCATAGAGGCCTGGGGACAGTCTTTCTTGACCAATCTTTCAACAAGACAGGGAGAAGTGACGATGACTCAGCGAGAAAATGCCGCTACCTTTGACTTTCTCAAAAACTGGGGTGACGAACTGACCCGTTGGTCCGAAAAGTGGATCCCCGATGCCTTGGTCATTGTGTGGATCCTAAGCATTATCGCGTATGTGCTCGCTTTGATATGGGGGGACACTTCACCCACTGGAGCTGTCATTGCGTGGGGAAAGGGCTTCTGGGTGCTTCTGGAATTCGGCATGCAGATGTGCCTGATCATGATGACGGGCTACATCCTTGCTTGTTCTCCTCCTGTAAGGCGAATCCTCGATTGGCTTTCCAGCCTGCCCAACCCAGACAAGCCCTGGCAGGCAATAATGGCCATGAGCCTGTTTTCAATGCTAACCGCCTGGCTCAACTGGGGGCTCAGTTTGATAGCCAGCGCGATGTTCGCCCTTTTCTTGATCAGGAGAAATCCTAAGAGCGACTACAGGCTTCTGGTAGCGTCAGCCTACTTGGGCCTTGGGTGTACGTGGCACTCAGGGCTTTCAGGGTCGGCACCTTTGCTTGTGAATACCCCTAACAACTTTCTCATTCAGGGTAAGTACCTCGAGTCGACAATTCCTACGACGGAGACAATATTTAGCCCTTTCAACCTGATTCTTACAGTCATCGTGGTAGTCGTGGTGACGATTCTCATGTGCCTCATGCACCCTGTTCCGGAGAAAACATATAAGGTCAAGCCCGAACTACTCAACCAGTTAAGACTTTATGAAGCGCCGAAAAGACCGACGGGTAAACTGTCTCCGTCAGATTGGATGAACTGGTGGCCGGGTTTCAACCTTATAATTGGGGGATGCGGTATCCTGTGGGTGGGGTGGGAGGTCGCTCAGAAGGGGTTTACCAACTCTATCAATCTCAACAACATAAACCTCTTCTTCCTCATGCTTGGCGTGTTGTTCCACTGGCGGCCGTGGGCGTTCCTGAAAGCTGCTGAGGACGCGGGAAAAGCCGTGTGGGGGGTGATCATTCAGTTCCCATTTTATGCCGGAATATTTGGGCTTTTCAAATTCACAGCGCTCGGCGGAGCGCTGACAAAAGCTTTTGTGGCCATTTCTACTCCCGCCACTTACCTTCTCATAGTCTACTGGTATTCCGGGATCGAAAACTACCTGGTGCCCTCAGGTGGTTCCAAATGGGCCATTACTGCTCCGTTTCTGATCCCGGCTGCAACAGAACTGGGAGTGAGCGTCTCTAAGACGGTCCTGGCCTATGCCTGGGGAGACATGATGACGGACATGATTCAACCGTTTTGGGCTATCGCTATGCTCGCAGTGGCAAAACTGGAATTCCGAGAGATCATGGGATGGCTCATGCTTGTATTTGTCGTTTTCTTTATCATCACCTCAATAGCATTTCTCATTTACCCCTTCATTTAGGGACCGGGGAGGTCCCCAAATGTGTGGCCTCCCCTGAACCCTCTCCTTCAAGCATCACTATCAATTGATATAACTTCCTTTGACAGAATGAGTTTATTGGTTCAGAGGCAAGATCCCTGTACGGTCTTTCTATGACAACTTCCTTGTGGTATTTTCCATGTTCAACTGAAGTGCTCGGGGAAAAAACACAATGGTTTTGATGGATCAGGCACAATGGGACGCGATTTGCAGAAAGTGCGGCCAGTGCTGCTACGAAAAACTGGACTTGGGAGGGGGCCTGATTCGTTACACAGACCAGCCGTGCGTGCATCTGGACACGGAAACAAAACTGTGCAAGGTTTATGAAAAGCGTGGTCAGGTAGAACCGGATTGTATTAACCTTACCGAGCAGTTAGTGCGGGAGTTTACGTGGCTCCCCGAAGATTGCGCTTATGTGGAACACGTGAGATTCAAAGACACGTTAGCAGCGGTGAGAAAGGCTCACAAACCAGATAGGAAACGCCGCCACAATGACTAGAGGAGACAATAATGGCCGTAAGAACTCTCAATGTTAATGAAGACATCCTGAACGCCAATGACATGCTGGCTGAAAACCTGAAAAGACGATTTTCAGATTCGAAGGTTTTCGTAATGAATCTCATGTCTTCGCCAGGAGCAGGGAAAACATCGATGATTCTCAAAATCATCGAATCAATGTCGAGGAAATTCAAGATTGGGGTGATAGAAGGGGATATCGCTTCCGACGTGGATTCACGAAAAATTCAGGAGGCAAACACTGACGTGGTGCAGATAAACACCAGGGGAGCGTGCCATCTGGATGCCAACATGATCCTCTCTGCGGCCGAAAGCCTGGGACTCGAAGGAAAAAAACTTCTAATAATTGAAAACGTGGGCAATCTTGTGTGTCCCGCAGAATTTAATCTTGGCGAGAACGTGAAGGTAATGATCTTGTCCATTCCAGAAGGACATGACAAACCACTCAAGTATCCTCTCATGTTCACAGAATCCCATGCTCTGATATTGAATAAGATCGACCTGTTGCCATACACGGATTTTGATATTGATGAACTGCGGCGGACCGTGCTGGCAATGAACCCCTCGATTCAGATTTTTTCGGTTTCAGCCAAGACGGGTGAAGGCATTTCCGAGTTTTCTGGATGGCTGGAAAGTAAAATACATGGCCTTTAATACCGTATTGGGCCGACTTAATGATATTCGAAAGGATTAAACTCCATGGGGCTGCATAAATTTTTCATGGAATTTCCGGTGAGAATCGTGGTTTTCCTTGCCGTGGTTCTCGTATTGCCCACAGGCGTTAACGGAAAGCCCCTTTCTGATGCAGATGTTGCCCGGGAAGTTCTTAAGGACTCCAACAAGGCCATAGTAGAGGAATTCTTGAAGTGGGAGTTGCGAGAGGTTAATGAGAACGTCACAAAATACATGTTAAATGACCATCCATCGCTGATTTTTTTCTACAAGCAGGTGGACCGAGGGCCCCTAAAAAGTCTCCTTTTTTTGGAGGAGTGGGTTCACAGGCTTCGAGATGCGCAAGAGAACATAGATTCCTTTCCGTATTCAACAGTCTTCTCGTCCGGTGAAAAGAAAAAGATCCTGGGGCTGCGTAACACTGCCAAGGAGATCATTTCCTACGGAATCCCAATGATTAAGAAAGACTTTGTCCGCGTGGCATTGGCAGCTAAGGAACTGGCGGACAAACGCCGGAAACACCCCCTTGAGCTTGTCCCGGATCCGGCGTTCAGGGATGCGATCTACCGGCAATGCGAAACTACCGCAAAAGGTCTGGACAAAGAAGTGGGCGAACTCTCGGAAGGTGAACTCGTCTGCATACGCCTCGGCTGGGTTCTCGACCAGGTAACGGTTACCAGCCTATGGCTGAAGGTCACCGACAACGCCCTTCCCGAAGAAAATGATTACATGTCGTTCAGAAAAAAAAGAACTGAGTACTTCAATAAACGACTCAAGCGGATTTACGGCGAAGCAGGAACCAAGTAAGCCTCGGTAACTGACGTTAGCGGATTGTTGACATGGCCTCGCTAATAAGATTGGAGAATGTTACGAAATGCTATCATAGCGGATTGTCCTGCGAAATTTTCCCTTTGAACGGGATTGATCTTGATGTTGCCCAGGGAGAGAGAATAATCCTCCTGGGCAAGAGCGGGTCCGGCAAGAGTACTTTCCTGAATCTTGTGGGCGGTGTGGACCAACCCACCTCTGGAAAGGTTTTTTTTGACAACCGCGACATGACGACCCTGTCGCAGTCGGAATCGGCCCAATACAGAAGGAAGGAGGTAGGATTTATTTTCCAATCCTTCAACCTTTTTTCGACTCTTACGGTCGGGGAAAATTTGATGTTACCGCTGGATCTGCTGGGAATATCCGATGAACGAAAGGCCAGGGATTTACTGGACGCAGTGGGACTTGACGGTCAGTGGAAAAAATTCCCTGAACAGCTTTCCGGAGGCGAACAACAGAGAGTTGCCATTGCCAGGGCACTGGTGAAGGATCCTCGCATATTACTCGCCGACGAGCCCACCGGTAATCTGGACCTGGAAACAGGGAACGCGATCCTGAAACTGATGGATCAAGTATGCAGAAACGGAAACGCTACACTTATCATGGTAACGCATAGCCCGGAGGCAATTTGGTTGGCCGACCGAAGATTCCGTTTGACGGCCGGATTACTTATGGAAGAGCCCTTGAATTATACTCGTTGCCAAAGTTCTTGTCCGAATCAGGATTGATGAACGGCTGCAAAGTATACCCTAAAATTCTGAATGCCCTTACCGGAAGCGACATCTTTTCCTGTAATGCCCGCACCCCTCGTTTTCATTCCGGCGAAAACCGGAATCCATGGGAATGATGGTCCACATCTAACTTGTTCAAACGGACAACTATTTTGGCAATCGCTATAAGGTTTCAGACACGTGATGACTCTTTTGACCTTGCTCAAATTCAATATTCGCTATTATCGGCGTCACTCCTTGTTGTCTCTGCTGTGCCTCATGGGGATAACCCTGGGCGTAGGCATTGTCGTTGCTGTGGAATTAATCAATGATTCCGCGTTGTCCTCGTTTGCGTCCTCAGTAGATCTACTGTCCGGTCGCGCGACGCACTCGGTGGTTTCTGATTACGGCCGGATTGATGATGCCAATTTCCGGGCTATCTGGCAAAACCCCGACATTGCGGCGGCATCGCCGGTGATAGAGGCGATGGCAGAGACGCTCGAAACTTCGAGAGAGCCCATACGGTTCATGGGAGTCGATCCATTTCTTGATTCTGAGTTCAGATCATTCACTCCGGCAGACCGGACCCAGGCTTCCCTCGCCGATTTCCTCGGCGCAGACGGACCAACGGCATGGGTGTCCGGTAGGTTAATGAACCGTTATGGGTTACAACCTGGGGACACCCTGACCGTACTTCCAGCCGGAATAGAAAAAAGAGTGAAGATTCTTGGGGTATTACCCGAATCTGCAGAAATGGGCCTCGGGGACAATATTGCCCTGGTGGACATATCAGTTGCCCAGGACCTCTTTGGACGCCGGGGTTACCTGGACCGCATTGACATAATCACCCGCGGGGACACAGAAAATTTGCTGAAAGAATTACCCGGAAGCCTGAGGATCACGGATGCAAACACGAGGAAATCTACACTGGAATCCATGTTGTATTCATTCCAGTTGAACCTGGCTGCAATGAGCTTGTTGGCTCTATTCGTTGGCGTTTTTCTGATCTACAATTTTTCCATGTTCTCTGTTCTTTCACGCCGTGAGGACATGGCCCTCCTTCTGACGCTGGGGTCGGACAGGAAGGGCCTGGTGGGAGCGTTCCTTGCGGAATCCCTTTTGCTTGGCGCCACCGGCAGCGTTCTCGGCATAGCTTTTGGTTTTCTGGTCGCATGGTTCAGTATGGACCGGGTTTCATCTACGATCAGTGAACTATACTTTCACCTAAAGGTAGAGCGGGTGCATCTCACGCTGCCTATTGTTCTGAGCGGTCTTGGAGTTGGATTCCTGGCCACGGTGGTGGGAACCGGACTGCCTGCCTTGGAAGTTGCCGTCACGCCGCCGGTTCTCGGAATCAAGCGTCAGAGCATTGAGGACCGGGCTCACGGTTTGAAAGGTTTCCTCTTTGCAGGAGGATTGGCAGTTGTCGGTCTGGCCCTGGCCAGCGCTTGGGCGTCCAGATATTCGATCTTCTGGGGTTTTGTATCGGCCTTTGGGATGACCCTTGCCTTTGCCCTGTTTACCCCATCGTTTCTGTCTCGATTCACCCATTACGTGGCGATATGGCTCAAAAAAATATTCGGCTCTCTTGAAGGATTCCTGGCAGCCAGGACCATACGGGCTTCACTCAGTCGAACGAGCATAGCAGTGGCTGCTCTGGCCGTGGCACTTGCCATGACTATTGGAGTGGACACCATGATTTACAGTTTCAGGAATTCCGTCGCCTCGTGGCTTGCAGGATCTTTACAGGGAGATCTGTATATCTCTCCTGCCACAACCAAGTGGGATCATCCCTTGCCTGCGGAGCTGATTCACTCGTTAGGCGTGGATCCCAGGATAGACGAAGTGGAGCGCTACTCTACCTACGGTGTGGTCTTGCAAGGCAAACCGGTTAAGCTCAGGGTCATTGACGGGGCTGTCCTCGCGCGTCACTCGAACTTCCGTTTCCTCAAAGGCGACAAGAGTGCCTGGGAAGCTCTGCAGAATGGGGGAATATTCATCTCGGAATCTTTGGGATACCGTTTTGGATTGGATGTCGGACAGTATGCCGAGTTGGGCGCACCAAACGGAAAACGATCGTTTCCCATAGCGGCTATCGTGAGAGACTACTCCTCCGATCAAGGCACCCTGCACATGGACCGCAAAATCTACGAAACAATCTGGAAAGATGACCGCGTCCAGTCAGTGGCTATATTCCTTAAGCCGAGCGCTTCTCCTGATGAGGTGCGAAGATCAATAGTGAGGCAATTTCCAGGTCTTGACCGCACAATAGCGTCAAACACCAAGATGAAGGAAGACATTCTTGTCATTTTCGACAAGACTTTCGCTCCCACAGCCACACTGAAGGGTGTTTCTCTCCTGGTGGCGCTGTTGGGCATTGCCACGGCTTTGATGGCCATTCTCATGGAGCGATACAGAGAAATGACGGTCCTCGGCTACCTCGGGCTTACTCCGCGTAAACTGGGAAAAATGAATGTTTATCAAGCGTTGATAATGGGGCTGGCGGCTTTCTTGGTTTCCGTGGTGTGCGGGCTGGTGCTTACCTACATCATAACTTACGCGATCAATTACCGGTCCTTTGGTTGGTCCATTGACATTTACCTCGATCCCCTGGTTTTTATAAAAACCTTTGTCCTTACCATGTCGGCGTGCCTGGCCTCATCGCTCTATCCGACATACAGACTGACCAGAGCGCCGGTTGCCCGTGATTTGAGGGAAGATTAGCTCGAATACTTTGCTTGATACCGTGAGGGAAATGACTTAATCTGGCATGAGACGGCCATGACTTCACGGTGGAGGTCCAGCGATGAACAAATCCGAAGTTCTGAAAGCCCTTGAATGGGTGGATCAGACGGCAAAGGACGGAGATGCGGTTCGACTGGCCCAGGCGAAGCAGACCCTGGACAGCGAACTCTCATCCAAAAGAAACACTTTTACTCGTGAAACAGCATACAAACTGGCCTTTGAGAGTTTTGTGAGAAAACACGGACGTGAGCCATTTGAAGATATAAATGAGGATTAATAGGGAATACCGCCAGTCAGAATGACAGGCAATGGGTTCTGATAGTGGCGCAGGCGTCCCTGCCTGCGATTTGCCTTTGGCTGCTTCCCAGGTGCCGGCAATGACGGTCGCCGCAGTCCCACGGGGTCATTTCTTCTTGCTCAAAACTACTTTACAAACTGTTAGGCCATTCATCGCCTGTTCCGACGGAAAGGATCATAATCCGTATTAAGATTTCCCTGGATTGTGTTACGCGTTTTCTCCATTAGCGCCGGGACATCTTGCTCAGTAAGCCCTTCAGTAGTGATTGGATCCCCTACTCTCACCTCGATGTGTCCCGGACGAAATACTATGGTCTTTTTGGGTAAAATTCTGAACGCGCCGTTGCAGGTGACGGGAAGTATGGGGATGCCGGTCTGTACGGCCATCATAAAGGCCCCTTTCTTGAAAGGCTGGAGGTTTTCATCCGAACTCCTTGTCCCTTCAGGGTAGATGAGCACTGACCAGCCGCCTTTGAGTTTTTCCGTGCCTTCTTGAAGGCTCTTGACAGCCTTTTGGCTATCCGAGCGGTCTATGGAGATTGCCCCGGTGCCGCCGAGCGCCTGGCCGAAAAGGGGAATTTTCAGAAGCTCTTTTTTGATTACCCATCTGAAACGCAGAGGCAGGGTCGTCACGAGAGCCAGTATATCAGCGTTGCCCTGATGGTTGGGTGTCACGATGTACGAGGTTCCTGGAACTATCTTTTCAGCACCGTGGAGAGAGAAGGACAACCCCATACATTTGGACACACATCGAGCCCACCACACCATGATCCTGTACGCCGGCATCCCTGAAGAAATTATCAAGCTGATGAGAATGATGGGTGGAGACAGAATGAGCGTCGCGAATACCAGACCCACCGCCGCAAGAGTTATCCTCGGCAATAATTTAAAAGAGAATCGCAAATTCTGTTCCTTAGAAGATTTTTCCATTGAATAATCTATATATCATGAACTGCTTGGTTGTCGATGATAGCACGACCAGAAGTCGGGTGACGCAAAGTGCTTCAAATTTCTCTTGTTCTTCCTGCCCTGTGGTCTACAAGAGCATTTTCTGCGAGTTCATCCAGCTTGCCTGCCAGAGCGTCCTCTTCAATCTGTCTATCCCACTCATTGGCATCATACTCCTGGAACCATCTCCGAAAGGCTGCAAGTTCTCCGGGCGTGAGTTCCCTAATTTCGTGTTCCAACTTTTGAACCCTTGTCATGGTTGTGTACTTCTATCAACAGTTTATCCTCTACCGGGACGATAGTCCAGGCTAACCATTCCCTTCAATGAATATCTTCCAATTGCGTGACAAAGACCGCGATGATTCCTATAATGATATAGTGGGCTTGATCATTACCTCGAGGGAGAACATTCCATGACAAAACGCTTGAACATGATCTATTGGAGAGGTGAAAGATACTGGCTCGGTAAGCTTCTTGAGTACTCTGAAATCATGACACAGGGGGAAACATTGGAAGAATTGGAAGAAAACCTTCGAGACGCGTTCCGGTTCATGGTGCTCGATGAGGTTCCTGATGACCACCACACCAGGGAAATAGCCGTATGAAACGGAGCAGCTCATGGCCGTCAAGAATTGTCGGGCATGGCCCGACCTACACACGGTTTCACTGAGGCGGAACGAATATGAGAATACTGTTAGAGCGCCTGTTTTTTTCTAATCGTTTTTAACTTGACATCACCCCCATTGCCTAGTAATTTTTTGATGAATCCTTTTCAAAGTATATAAATGTCTTCTGAGCCCGACCCGTGATGCGGAAGAGTCTTTTCCGGTACGAGGCCAGGCGATAGGTTGTTATTTGGGCGAAAATGCCCCTTTTGCTCTGATTGTGGAGGAGGAGTGTGAAATGAATAGGTATAGATTATTGGTGCTCTTTGCCGTCATCGGCTTGAGCATTCCTTTAATGGTCGCGCCTGCTCCTGCATGGGAATTCTCCATGGACGGAGCGTTCACGTGGGAATTCGAGTACCGGGGACAGGGTGGAACAGAAGGCTTCTTTGGGCCGTATGATGTGGATGCAGGGAGTGGAACAGTAACATTGTCGCCTGTTCCGAACACTGGTGCCGGTACCCCATCTCCTCCAGTGCCCTACGAACTAAATGGGGCAGGAGCGGTACCACCCGGTGGGAATTTGCTGTTACAATCGGCGGCACTTACCGTGCCGGTGGGCTATGGGGCGGCTGGTTTCTTCGCTCCCTTGAATTTTTGGCTTGGGGGCAATATGCCTTTAAATGATGAGGGCCTCAACTCCAGGGGTTCGTCTTTTGCCTCCGGGTCTGAAGGCTCATGGCAGACCATTTACATGACCACCAATATGCAGATCAAGATGAACCAGGCCCTCAGAGTGAGAGGCAATTATTACATCGGCAGTTGGAACGATTCGGGTTGGCCTCAGTCACTTGGCGATATGGTTGCCTCGGAATTGGTAAACTATTCGTCTCCCGGTGTGAAGCGATCCTTCAGCCCTGGATACTGGCGCACCCTGTGGCTCACAGCGGAACTTCCCTGGGGAATCATCACCATTGGTAAACGGCCTTCTACATGGGGCACAGGTCTCGCGTGGAACGGCGCGGACAACAGATCGTCAGAATCTCTAGCGATAACAG
This sequence comes from Deltaproteobacteria bacterium, assembly GCA_026388625.1. GTDB lineage: Bacteria > Desulfobacterota > Desulfomonilia > Desulfomonilales > Desulfomonilaceae > CAIXMD01. The sequence continues at coordinate 39,659 of JAPLJK010000077.1, forward strand.
TTCCTTACGGGCCGCTGCGTTTCCAGGTCTCTATTTATCCGTCCCGTCGGGGCAATACAACTACCGATTACTACAACAAGAATTTTGACAAGAATAACGCCCGTTATTGGGACAGTGTCTTTCCTATGTTCACATACTCCCAGGGTCCGCTTGACATGGGCGTCCTCTTCAACTTTGTAAAAAGGAGCAATGGCGGCGAAGGTCGCATAGAAGCCCCTGTTACGAGAAGCGCGCGGTTTTATAATGACTTCGACGAGTTCTATGGCGGCGCCTACCTGAAATATTTCAACGGGAGGTTTTTCTTTAACACGGAAGTGGACTGGGATCATCAAACACTTCGGAGAGGACAGCCGAGAGACGCGATTGGTACAGTCGTCGCCGGCAGACCCGCCGTGTCCTTTTACAGAGAGCATTGGCGTTTTATGGCTGAAACAGGAACCGTAACTGGTCCTGCAAAGGTTTCGTTACTGTACGCGTGGTCATCTGGTCCTGATCGGAGAAACGGCGGTCCCATAGATAGGACAGGGCTTCAAACAGACGTAGGCATCCGGAGCAATTCGTTTGCCAACACGGGCTTCTTCAGACCCTACAGCTACCTCATGGTTTACAGCTATGGCCTGGGCACCCATTTCAATGCCGACACAAGAAACGGTACCGTTGAAGATGCATCCATATTAGCGGCCAGGGTGGACTATGCCGTAGCATCCAACCTGAACGTGTATGGCAGCTTTTTCTGGGCGGACCGGACAAATAAAAGTGGCTATGGGTGGGGTTTTATGAGGCCGGATGTTGCCTGGCCGTTCGGCAAAGTAAGGTGGAGCGAGCGGAGTAATAACGCGACTAATATATACTCAGCCATCGCACCTCCCAATATTCCTGATCCCAACCTCGGGTATGAGATTGGGGCTGGCATGGATTGGAAGCTTTTAGAGAATTTTACGGTGAACCTTAGCTGCTCGTACTGGAAACCCGGCAGATGGTTCAGCTATGCCTGTGCAAGCAAAATGATTCCCAGTTGGAATACGCAGGCTAATGCAGCCGGTTGGCCTGGATGGGGAGTATGGCCGGAAAGGAACATTGACCCGGTGTGGGGCTTGGAACTGAAGGTCGTCGGTGACTTTTAGTACTGTTTATTCATATTGAACCTTGGCGCAAACGGAGGGCTTCGGCCCTTCGTTTTTTTGTTCTTGTGGTGGGATGATTGCGTGTTTGGCGATGTTAGTGGTAATCGGGCGATCCAGCGGGTCGCGCCCTACGAATGGTGAATCGGATGGTATGATGTGCAACGGTTCCGCGATGAGGGAACACGCACGTTCGTGATGAATTTGTGGTGATGCCCAATCATGTGCACGGGATTCTATTCATCCTCGATCCCGTAGGGGCGACCAGGCGGGTCGTCCCCGCCATGGGATAACCTCTCGCGGAACAGGGATAATCCATTCCGTGCATGGATCGGGCGTCAATCGGGCGACCCACCGGGTCGCCCCTACGATTCCGAATCGGACGGGAGTATGTGCAACTTGGTTTACAGCAAAGCACATGAGATTACCGAGATAATTTTGCGGCAGAGTAACCGCTTTTTTTGACAAGGCAACCCTGAGTTAGCGTACAGCCGCTGCGGGACCGTACGGCTGGGGTGTATATCCTGACAGGAATATCTCCCCTGTATGGGGTTTGGAGCTGAAGGTGAACGGGGAGTTCTAAATAGGTATCTGAATAATCGGTTGATTGTGACGGAGGGCTTCGGCCCTTCGTTTTTTTGTTCTTGTGGTGGGATGATTGGGTGTTTGGCGATGTTGGGCATTGGTGTTGCCTGTTTTCAGGCGAACCGGTATCAGAAGCTTATTTCCGACCGAGTTTCCTTTCGTGCAGTTGTAATCATTTCATCTTGGGTGTAAAGGTTACGTATGCAGAGTAAGTGCCGACACCTGCCGCAGACAAATCGGGCGATAGAAACATGAATTCATGTGAGGTTTGAAACATGACCGGATTAACAACGGAAGTTTCCGTCGACCAGATCGCTTCCGCTGTTCGCAATATGGACGACGAAAAGCTTCAAGAGCTACTCCGCCTTGCCCCCGAGCTTGCTGGCTCTTTACCTTTTGTAACGACAATAACGTATCAGCCGGGGGAAAACGGGTACTTGGCCAAGTGCATTCCAATCGATGCAGTTGCCTGGGGAGAAGACCCTGCTTCGGCCATTGAGGCGCTTCTGGATGCAGTAATCGACATCGCTGTGGCCCTGGTGGAATATTGTCCCAATCCCGATGAAGCACTTCGCTGCCGACTGCCGTATGCTCACTCCGTTTATAGACGGAAATCTTCCCGTAACGAGGTCAGGACACTGTTAGGGCTACCAGAGGATTCCGTATACCTACCGTGAATTTCATCAAGTGTTGCAACAGGTTGGCTTCAAGTTGGTGCGTTCCGGAAAACATGAAACCTGGATCAAGGAGGAGGATGGCTTTCAGGTAGCCATGGTTCGAGTGAGTCATCAACATGGCAAGGATATTCCGCGGCCTCTTTTTCGTGAAATGTTGCGGCAAGCCAAACTCACGGAAGCTGGATTTGTAAAGTTACTTGTAAGGCGATAGTTTTCTCCGCACATCATACTGTCTGTCGCAGCATGTTCCGGCAAATGGTGTGTACGCTATCCATTGCTGCAGGCAGCCTGATGTGAATAATCATCGATTTCCACAATACTATAAAGCGCGGGCAAAACCAGTAGCGTCAGGCAGGTACTGGAAATCAAGCCGCCGATTACCACAGTGGCAAGTGGCTTCTGGACTTCTGCTCCCGTTCCGGTGGCAATCGCCATAGGTAAAAAGCCGAATGAAGCCACCAGCGCGGTCATCAGTACCGGCCTCAATCGGGTTACTGCGCCTTCAAGTATGGCTTCGTCAACAGATTTCCCTTCAGTTCGCAACTTATTGATAAACGAAACCATTACCAGGCCGTTTAACACCGCCACTCCTGAAAGAGCTATGAAACCTACCCCGGCCGATATGGACAGGGGAATGTCGCGCAGCCAGAGCGCAGCCACTCCGCCGGTCAGGGCGAGAGGAACCCCGGTGAACACCAGGAGCGCATACCGTGCGGATCCAAAAGACACGAACAACAGGGCAAAGATGAGGAGCAAGGCAACAGGGACTACTACTCGCAGCCGGTTTGCCGCAGACATGAGCTGCTCAAATTGTCCTCCCCAGGCAGTCCAGTAACCCGGAGGAAGGAAAATTTTTTCACGTATTACCTTCTCAGCCTCTTCCACGAATGACCCCATGTCTCTTCCCCGAACGTTTGATGTCACGACAACCCTGCGTTTGCCGTCTTCGCGGCTTATCTGATTTGGACCTGTCTCCACAACCAAATCTGCTATTGAGCCCAGAGTCGTAAAAAACCGTCGCTTAGGTTCCTCCGAGAAGGGAATCTCCGCTGAACCGGCTTCCACTCCTGCATCTCGCCGAGGAAGTGGAATGGACAACCGCTTTAGCGCATCTACATCCGTTCGCAATCCCTCAGGAAGCCGGGCTACAAGGTCAAAACGCCGGTCCCCCTCGAAAATTTGCCCTGCACTCTTCCCTGCAATTGCTATTTGAACAATTTCTTGGACGTCGGAAACGTTCAACCCGTATCGCGCTAAATCCTTGCGCCTCATCTTGACTGTCAACACGGGCAGGCCGCTTATTTGTTCGACCCTGACATTTGAGGCGCCGGGAATTTTTCCCAGCAACGATCCTATGTCCTCACATTTCTCGAGCAGCACATCCATATCGTCCCCAAACACTTTGACTGCCACATCGCTTCGCACCCCAGCCAGCATCTCGTTGAATCTCATCTGAATAGGCTGGCTGAACTCGTAAACACTTCCGGGTATTTTATTGACCATGTCCTCCATTCGCTTGACCAGATCCGTCTTTGAAAGACTTGGATCCGGCCACTCATACCGAGGCTTCATGATAATGGAATTCTCAGTTATGCCGGGTGGATGTGGATCTGTGGCTACCTGTGCGGTTCCAATCCTGGAAAAAACCTTGTCCACCTCCGGGAAATTGTCTTTTATGGTTTTCTCCACGACAGATTGCATCTGAACAGCCTGGGACAGGCTTGTGCCTGGAATCCGGAGGGTATGGATGGCTATGTCTCCCTCGTCAAGGGTGGGAATGAATTCTCGGCCCATGTGACCGGCCAGGAGTCCTGAGAGTACCACCAGGACGGTGGCCCCGGCAATGATGGATACCCTGTTATTGAGGGCAATTTTGACCAGAGGGATGTAGCATTTTCTAGCCCATACAGTGGGCAGATTCTCTTTTGAAAAAGCGGTTCCAGATAAAAATATGGCCACGGCTGCCGGTACGAAAGTGAATGACAGGATCAGCGCTCCTGTTAAGGCCAGGATTACCGTCAGGGCCATTGGCACGAACATCTTTCCCTCAACACCCGTCAATGTCAGAATCGGCAGATAGACAATCATTATTATCAGTTCGCCGAACAGCATGGGCTTCCTGACTTCCTGGGCGGCTTGCCACACAATTTCGAGTCTTTCCGAGGAAGTTAACCCTCGCTGTCTTTGGCGTTGTTCCATAGTCAGGCGGCGAGTACAGTTTTCTACAATCACCACTGCCCCGTCTATAATGATCCCGAAATCGATCGCTCCGAGACTCATGAGGTTTGCGCTGATTTTGTTGGTGACCATGCCCGTGATGGTGAACAACATAGAAAATGGGATTACCAAAGCCGTGATAATTGCTGCACGAAAATTTCCCAAGAAAAGGAAAAGAATGACCACCACAAGAATGGCCCCTTCAATGAGGTTTGTCTTGACTGTCTTGATGGTTTCATCTACCAGCGCGGTACGATTGTAGGCAATTTGGGCCATGACTCCAGTCGGAAGAGACCGGTTGACAGTTCCCAATTTGTCCGCCACCCTTTGGGATACAGTTCTGCTGTTTTCCCCCTTAAGCATGAAAACGGTTCCAAGAACCGCTTCCTCCCCGTTTTTGGTAGCCGCGCCGGTTCGAAGTTCCTTGCCAAGTGTAACTTCAGCTATATCCCTGATGAAAATGGGCACTCCTCGATAATTCCCAACGATAACCTGTCGTATGTCCTCCAGATCGGCAACCTGTCCGGGGGCTCGTACCAGATACTGCTCGCCGCTTCGTTCGATATATCCGGCGCCTACGTTCGCATTGTTACCGGCAAGGGCCGCTACAATGTCTCTGAATGTCTGCCCGTGAGCCAGGAGCTTCTGAGGATCAGGCGTCACGTGAAACTGCTTTTCATATCCTCCTATAGTGTTCACCTCAGTGACCCCTGCGATGTTTTTCAACTGCGGACGAACGATCCAGTCCTGCACGGTGCGCAGGTCAGTCAGAGAGTACGGTGTGCCGTCAGGTTTGAGAGTACCGGCTTCGGCCTCCACAGTCCACATGAAGATTTCACCGAGTCCGGTTGCAATGGGTCCCATCTCCGGTTCAATGCCGGGAGGAAGCTGGCCTTTAACTTGTTGGATGCGTTCGCTAACTTGTTGCCTGGCAAAATATATGTCCGTTCCATCTTCAAAAATGGCTGTGATTTGAGAAATGCCGTATCGGGATACCGACCTTGTCGTGGACAGACCGGGTGATCCGGCCAATGCTGTTTCGATTGGGAATGTTATCCTCTGTTCAACTTCCAACGGAGAGTATCCAGCCGCCACGGCATTGATTTGCACTTGGACGTTGGTGATATCGGGAACCGCGTCTATTTTTAGCAGCCTTGCACTATAGAGACCCAGGACTCCGACAGCCAATGTCACTATCAAGACGAGCCGCCGGTTACGGATTGAAAACTTCAGGAACTGCTCAATCATAGTGCTATTCCTATTGACTGTGGCTGCAAGTAGCGCCCGTCTTACTCAACTCAGCCTTCAAGATGAAGCTGTTGGCCGAGGCATATTTCTCTCCTTGGGCTAATCCCTTCGTCACGGCTACATGTTTACCGTCCGACCGTCCCAACTCCACCGGCCTACTCTCAAAGTGGTCTCCGCATTGGACAAACACTACGGATCGGCCTTCAACAGTTTGGACGGCGTCCGCCGCCACTGACACCGGGGCCAAAACCGTGTCTTCAACAAGTTTGACCGTTACGAAAAGACCGGGGCGCCAACGGCCGTCCGAGTTGGGAATGACCACACGAGCCCTGGCAGTTCGACTCTCTTCTCCAACCAGAGGTCCGATGTACGAAACAACGCCGACTGCCTCCAGATCCGAAGCATCTGCTTTCACAAAAGCCTTCTGGCTGACTCGGACGGTTTCCAGATCCCGAACATAGACGATGATTTCTACCCAGACGGTGGAGAGGTCGGCAATCACCAGAATATCGGATTTTTCGCTGACCCATTCCCCGACGGACATGTGTTTCTTGATGACTACACCATCGAATGGAGCGTGAACCTCGTAACGCGTTAGGGTAGCTGAGCCGGCAGCGATTAAGCCTTCCAGCTCTTTTTCAGGAATACCCAGTGCCAGAACCTTCTGTCCTGCGGCCATCAGTTCGATCTTGGTTTCCTCCCATGCCTTCCTGTCGTTCAGGTAAGCTTGTTCAGGGGTAACATTTTTTTGCCAAAGTCGTTCGGTGCGATCAAGAATCGTTCGGGCCAGTTCCTCCCGCTTGAGGAAAACGAGGTACCGGCTCTTGGCCTCGGCCATTTCACGGCTGTCTATCACCGCCACCACTTCGCCTTTTCTCACTGTGTCGCCTAGATTCTTCAGCGACTCAGCCACTACTCCGGAGACACGTGGGACCACATGGGCTACCAGGTCTGCGTTGAGCCCAATTTCTCCAGGAAGTTGTATAACCGATTCGATTCGCGCCGGGTCGGCTTCAAGAATTCTGATCCCGGCCATTCTAGCACTTTCATGACTCACCCCAACCACGGAGGTCCCGTCGTGCGATGATGTGTGACCTTGCGCTTCCTTGACAGCCTCGGGCCCATGCTCGTGACCAGGGTGTTCGGCATCTGGATGACCATGTTCATCAGATTTATTAACATCGGTCTCAAGTGGGTCACGTTCGTGTCCCTTATGAGAACTCGCCTGCTGGTTATGTACATCACGAACTTCTCGGTCTTGATCGTGTCCGTGATCGCTTGAAACAGACGGCCTGCGATCTGTGACCAGAATAAGGATTCCCAGGAGTATGCCTATGAAAATGACAGCGCCCGCTGTCAAATAGTCGTTTTTCATCATCGTTCCTATGGTCCTCGCTAGTTTCATGCAACAAGGCGCTGGTTAATCTACAAACCCTTCAGGTTTGATCACCAGTTGAAAAACCAGGCTCTGTGGTGATTTGAATCGTCAGGCAGAACTATTTGATGCGCCGTAGGATTCCGTGCCGGGGGCTTAATCATCCTCACGCGACGTGCACCGGCCTCACAACAAAAATAATTTCGCCAAGGACTTTGGTCAAGCCATAACGGAGCCGACTGCCCATTTCCGTTGCCATCATTGAGAAAATAGACATACCCTTTTACGACTTCCGGTCAAGGTGATATACATGACTCTCAGAGGATGTCAATAGCACATGGATGTCCAGGACCCGTCCAAACTAAGAATAGGCCAAGACCAGCGAGAGCCTTTACCGGTTGCCAAGAAACGGAGACGTTTAGCCATAACAGCTTTTATAGCAGCAATAGGAGTCATTGCCTTGGGACTCCTCGCCTGGACCGGCCGGCTTTTGCCATCACTGGACGTTGCCACCGTAAAAGTGGCTCTCACCTTTCCTTCTCGTGCTCTCACCGAGCTTATACCGCTTTGTTGGAGGCGCCAACCGGTTTATCGAGATTGATTTGCTCTGCTCAGGTTGACATCATTCTCGGAAGGAAATTTTTCAATGCGCTTTCTCGTTACCGGAGCGACGGGGTTTATTGGCAGCCACGTGGCCGAGTTGTTAATAGCAAGGGGTTTTGACGTGGTTTGCCCTGTGCGGAATCCTGGTTCGCTGCGTCATTTGCAAGAAGTTCCGGTCACGGTTGTTTCGAACAACTCTTTAGGGTCTGTAATAGCTGACGGTCCTTCTTTTGATTACGTAATTCACCTCGCGGCTGCAACTCGGGGCCTGAACTATCATGATTATGAGACAGCCAACGTGGACTGGACCCTTCGACTACTGGAACTGTTTGACCGCAAGGCCGCTGCTGATTCACTGAAAAGGTTCGTTTTTGTAAGTTCTCAGGCTGCTGCCGGTCCGTCGCCGGATGACGCAAAATCCGTTGTTGAAACGGATCCACCCAGACCTCTTTCTCTCTATGGCATTTCCAAACTTGAGGCTGAGAAGGTAGTGATGAGCCTCAGCAAAACCTTGCCGATAACAATAGTCCGTCCACCAACCGTCTTTGGTCCGAGGGATATCGATGTGCTGGGGGTTTTTAAATGCGCTCGATGGCGTTTCGTTCCCTGTATGGCCGGTCCGGACAGATTGGTGAGCATTGTCTACGTGGAAGATCTGGCTGATGGTATTCTCGCTGCTGCCTTGTCTCCTGTGTCTCAAGGAAAAATATACTTCATAGCGAATCCGGACCCCGTTGTTTGGAAAGAGTTTGCTTTGCTGGTATCGAAGGTAATGGGGTACAGGGCTGTGCCGCTCCCTGTTCCGCTCCACATCATGAAACTTGTCGCCAAAGCAGGCGACTTGTTAGGAAAGGTGCGGGGATCTCCGACTCTTTTCAGGACGGAAAAATTTCATGAAATGAAACAAATTGCATGGGTTTGTTCTGTCGACAGGGCAAGGACGGATCTTCAGTGGATGGCTCGTACTCCTATTACTGAGGCCATTGCGAAAACAGCAAGGTGGTACCGAGAACACGGCTGGTTGTAATGTGATCGAAGGGTGAGGAATTTGGGTTGATTTCAGACGTCAGACAGAACTCTTGCGGTAACCTCAGTCAATATCCCTTCCAAACATGGCGGAGAGAGAGGGATTCGAACCCCCGGTACCCTACGGATACAGTTGATTTCGAGTCAACCCCCTTCGGCCTCTCGGGCATCTCTCCGCGTTCGGCTAAACATAATCAGCGATGATTAAAACGTAACCTTTCAAAAAAACCCTGAAGAATTTCGGCAGACTCTTTCTCCATCACCCGAGGAATCACCTCCAGTTCGTGGTTGATTCTTGGGTCATGAGCAAAATCGAACAGGCTGCCTACCGCTCCCCACCGTTCATCCGAAGCGCCGTAAACCAAACGCCTGATTCGGGCATGGATCAGTGCCGCGGCGCACATAATACACGGTTCAAGAGTAACATAGAGCGTTGCGGAGAGCAATCTCCAATCACCCCAGTTCCTTGCCGCGTCCCGAAGGGCCACGATTTCCGCGTGAGCCGTTGGGTCTTTGTCCATCTCCACTCGATTGAACCCTTGTCCCAGGATTCGTCCATTCACCACCACCAGGGCTCCTACCGGTGTCTCTCCCTGTTCTCCGGCAAAACGGGCCAATGCCAGTGCCTGAACCATGAATTCCTCATCCAACATCAGTCTTTCCAGGTCAACGTCTCCCTTATCTGTTGATAATTCTCTCAACTGCCGGCGCATGGATCCTCTGATATACCGGCATTTCTCCGAGCAGCGGTCTAGCGTAGTTCTTATATTCAACAGTGACATTGTTGTCGCCCTCGATAAAATCGTCCGGCATGCACTTGGTTTCCTTTGCCACTTCCTCAAGGGGGGTCACGTTGTATCTCACTCCATAGTCTCCGACTCTCTCTATGGTGATAGATCCGTCGACCCGGTGCCATGCAGCTATCTGGACTGCTCTTTCGCCCACTTCTCTCGCTTCGTTGGCGTCAACTTCACTTACGCACCCAAGAAACGATCTCTGTAAATAACCAAAGGTGTCTGATCGTACTCTTTTGATCTTGAGTTTTTCTTTTACAAGATTCATCAAAGCGTCCCCGAGCGACGTGCTTCCGGAAAGCTGAACATTACCGTGCGAGTCCTTTTCAATTTGGCTCACAAGAGTGGCGGCGACAGGAGTACCTTGTGCATCCTGTATCCCTTCGGATACTGCTATGACAGCTCTACCGTACTGACTGTAAGCTCTGTCCACGCCGGCAAGAAATTCCTCTTGGCTAAAAGTGCGCTCCGGAACGTATACCAGATGTGGACCATCGTCGTCATATTTGCGCGCAAATACGGATGCAGCGGTGAGAAAACCTGCATGGCGGCCCATGACTACTCCGATGTAGACCCCCGGCAGCGAGCGGTTGTCCAGATTGACGCCCGAAAAGGCCTGAGCCACAAATTTCGCCGCCGATCCGTACCCCGGACAATGATCTGTGACTCTCAGGTCGTTGTCTATGGTCTTCGGGATATGCATGACCCTCATTTCATATCCTTCGTTGTTTGCGAATTTGTTCACGATTCTGCATGTCTCTGCTGAGTCGTTGCCTCCTATATAAAAAAAATAATGGATTCCGTGGGCCTTACACACATCGAAAATGCGCCGGCAAAAAGCCTCGTCAGGTTTCAGCCTCGTGCTCCTGATGCCTGCGCCCGGCGTGCGAGCCACCATTTCCAGATTGTGGCCTGTGGCTTCCGAAAGATTCACTAACTGTTCCTCTACCAGGCCTTCAACCCCACGAAACGCTCCGTAAAATTGGGTTATATGAGGGTACTGGCGGGCCTGGAGGACAGCGCCGACAAGGGACTGATTTATGACAGCCGTGGGACCTCCTCCCATGGCGATAATTGCTTTTCCGGTCAGTTTTTCCATTCTGCAGTCCTCATCCCTGGCTTAAAAAATCAAGATGTCATTCCTCCGAATCGCTTGGCGACTAGAGTAAGAAAGGTAGGGGACACGCTTTTTCTCTTCCTTAGTCCCCTCATTGATAAGTGGCATGCTTAATTGCTGTGAAATCCGTACCGGCCTTTGGTATAATTCTGCGTGATTGTATCTGTCAAATCGGGCACCTCGTGCTTGTGTTCCTAAATTAGATAACGTATTCGTATGAAATTCTTATCGGCTTTCAGCCGGAGTGTTCGGCATCGTATTTGTGAAAAACCCAAGTATTCTGAGCGGTGCTCTCTTTATACACACCCCCTTTGTTGCTGCTCCTCTTATGGTTAAAACTTCGGGGCCTCGAAGATCCATCCTCCAAAGAATATGTACGCCAGAACTAATGTCCAAATAATGTTTAGGGCCTGAGCTATCAAGAAGGCCAGGGCAGGTCTACCGCCACCAAGCTTCGAAAGCTCCGAGAATTTTGTCTCTAGCCCGATGGAAGTGAATGCCAGAGCGAACCACATTGTTCTAATCCCTCCAAGCGAGCCCTTAACCGCACTGACGGTTTTGGGGTCCAACAGGAAGGAGAAAACGAGAGATGCCACTATGAAGCCCAGAACGAACTTGGGAAATCTGTTCCATATTTCTATGGCTCCTGGCTTGTCTGCGCCTGGAACATGATCTACTGTCTTCAGCGTCCAGACCACCGCCAGAATGAAAGCGGCGACTCCTATCAAAACGTTTTGTGACATTTTTACTATGACGCCGACCTTCATCGCCGCCTCACTAATAAGAGCGCCTGCTGCTACGACTGAACCGCTGGTGTCAAGAGTTCCCCCTAACCACGCGCCTGCAACAACATCGGGCATTCCCACCCACTTAGCAAATAGCGGTTGCAGAACCAACATGGGAACGGCGCAAATAAGGACTATGGACGTGGTATAGCTCAATTTCTTGGGATCGCCTTTGATGGCACCGCAGGTCGCTATCGCTGCCGAAACTCCACAGATGGAAACGGCGCTCGACAGGATCACTGCGAACTCTTCATCCACTTTAAGCTTCAAGGCTATCCAGTAACATGCATACCAGATTACAGAGACCACAAGAACTGCCTGGATTATCCCCAGAAAGCCCGCTTCAAGAATCTCTTTGAACAGGATGCCGGAACCGAGAATGACCAGACCCGTCTTGATGTAAAACTCGGTCCTTACCGCTTCTCTGAGCCAGTCCGGCACGCCTATCACGTTGCTGATAAACAGCCCTAAAGCCAAACACCAAAGCACATATTCAATGCCGTAATAGTTGACAGTGAAGTTGCCCGCTATAAATTGTGAGATCCACGCGATGATAAATACTACGGGAAAACCCACAAGAAACTTGCCCACCTTGCCGCCAAGGAGCATCATTCCGATCATGCTCAAGATCAGTACTCCTATGGCTATGTAAAGGGACCCTGCTATGTTGGTGGATGAGAAAACTTTTCCCAGGGTGTTTGAGGCGTTATCCTTAATCTCTTTACCAACTTGTGCCGCTTTTTTCTTCAGTCCTGCGTCGTTGACTTTCTTGGCCGCTTCTTCAAAACTCTTTGCCGTTTCGGCAATTCCTTTTCGGTCTCCCTTTCCCATGGCCACTCTTAGAGCTTCTGCTTTTGCTCTTAGATCAGCCTCTCCTTTTTTATCTGCTTCTTTGGCAAGTTGTTCAACGGCGGGGGTCATCCTGTCGACAAACGAGGCAAACTCCCCATCTGTAACCCACTTGAAACCCGGGATTTTCACGGTTAATCCGGCAAGGATCACAATGATGATGAAAAAACCTATCCAGACCGCTACCCAGTCTTCCGTGTTCCACAGAGCGGACCAACCTGTTCCTTTATCTGCCATCTTTCCTTCCCTCCTCTCTTCGTCGCGAATTATCAAGCAATGGGACATTCGAAAGGCTTTTTTCTTCTTTGAACAGTTTTTTGCAGTTCCTTAAATATCCCTCTATTCACGAGCCGCCAATATATTATCCGCTTTTTCACCTTTGTTCAAACACCATAAAGGTAGTGGCAACCTCCACACCCTTCCGGAGGCGGAGGCAATTCTTCAGTCGGTCCATTCCCGCGAAAACCGTTCGCAGCAAATTGCATAAATCTTCGAGTGTTACAATGCATCCTCCCAATGAAAAGACTTCTGAAGTGCTCGTATTGATGCTTCTCCCAAATAGTCGCCAGAGGTTCCTTCATTAAGTTTCCTAAACGCTGCAGAGGAAATGTCTTCCATGACCCACAGAAAACACGATCTTCTATATAGGCTAAATTTATGCATGGCGATACCGAACCGTCCCTGGCTATAAAAAGACTGTTGAGCGGGTCCTGTTCACATATCGGCCTCTCACTCGGGAAAAGGTCATAAACACGGAATGGTAAATTATGTTTGTCCGCTTTGATTTTTGCTTTGTCTATTAACAGGGAAACTGGTGGATCTATCTTGTCGTCCTTGCTATTTACGAAAATCCTTCGGTCATCATCAAACTGTTTCATGATAACGTCCAGGTTTTTGGCGACAAAGTGTTCAATACCCAAATTATGCGCCATTTCAACTGCGTCTGGGAGTTCGGCTATGTTGTCTTTCATCATAACGAAGAACAGCATGCTCTTGGGCTTCGTATCCCCCGATTTGTCTCTCAGATTTCGAAACGCCTCAATGTTCTCCAGTACTCGGTAGAAACGCCCCCCTAGTCGAATATTCTCGTATGTTTCCTCAGTAGCTGCGTCAACTGAGTAGGCAATCCAATCAAGACCCGCACCAATTAGTGCTCTCCCACGTTCCGGCTCAAGGAGTGTGGCATTTGTGCTAAACCCGGTGACGCAGCCTCGATCCTTGGCTATTCGGACCATCTCCTCTAAACGAGGATGAAGCAGAGGTTCTCCAGTTCCGGTGAAATCTACTCCCTCTGAGTAGGGAAAATATTCGGCTATTTTTTCAAATACTTCCCAAGACATATCCGATTTACCGGTGTGCAGCTCAGTCCAGGGGCACATGATGCAATTCAGGTTACAGTTTGAGGTTGGTTCTATTTGAAAGAGGCTGAATCTCCTTCTTGGCTTGGGCAAAAAGCCTCTAAGAAATTGCCTAATTTTCATTTTACTTCCTGCCTGCTGGTTTTGTCGAAAATCCTCATACTCATCATGCCCGTGAAGAATCCTCATTCAGAGGGCATGTCCCGACAATAGGTTCCCAAGACCCATGATACCACGAGGGAATACTTAGCAAAAACTGAAATTAAGGTGTCTGTTGCGGATCGCTCAATGAAAAACCGAGAATTCTCCTGATACGTAACCACGTATTGATTTCTTCAATCAGGATAGTTACACTCGCACCATGAGGCAATTTGATGATTCATTGAAATCCGATGACATAATTGAAGCATTGAATTCTTTGCCCGTGGACAGGCAGGTTGAAATTTTCGCCGGCCTTTCTCCACAGGCGCGGGAACAATTCATTCAAAGCCTGTCAAGACCCGAAGAGATTCTTTCTCGTGTTTCTGAAGAAGAACTTTATTTCACGGTGAAACAGCTCGGGGAGGAAAACGCTCATGGTCTTTTGGCTTATTCTACACCAAACCAGTTACTGTATTTCGCCGATTTAGACCTTTGGAAAAAAGATATGCTGGACTTCAGATCCGTAGCCCGGTGGTTAAACATTATTTCGGAATTAGGGCAAGAAAAGATGGTGCAGTTCGTAGAAGCGGTTGAACCAGAGCTTCTGGTGGCTGTTTTGAGATCCTTCGTCCGGGTACAAGCGAGGAATCCGGATTTAGATTTCATGGACCAATCTGATGTTTTGCCTGTTTTTACGATGGATGACACGTTCTTCATAGAATTTCTCGTTAGAGATTCCGAAGAAGCCATAAAGAGCTTTCTGGATGCCGTCTTCTGCTGGGATACAGTATACTATTTCAGGCTTATGCACGTATTGATGTACGGTCTACATTCAGAAAATGAAGAAATAGCACTAAGATGGCATCGAGCGAGATTGGCCGACAAAGGCTTCCCAGTTTTCGAAGAAGCGTTGGAAATTTATCGATATTTGCGGCAATCGGAAATAGACACGCCCGCAACACAGATAATTCCTTGTGTAACTGAAATGGATTCGCGTCCGCATCCGCTGTTAGCTTATCCACTTAAGGTTATAGCAAAAAACGATCTGTTCAGGAGATCTCTCGATGAGATAGCTGAGTCCGGCGAAAAGGATCGTATTGTCACCGAACTGGCACATGTTGCTAACAAGATTATGGTGGCTGATGCCAAAGATCCCGGCAGTCTCGAGGACTTGCTCAGCAGCTTGAGCAAGGTAAGCGGTTATATTAACATATCATTAGAGGATGTGTGTGGAGATGATGTTTCGGTGGCTTCCGGAGTGCTCAGCGCCAACCACATGGAAATCCTGTTCAGAAGAGGGTTCAGTCTAATACTTGATCTTCGGAAACAGGCTCGGATATTGATCCGGCAATATGAAGGCGGCATGGAAAATCTTGGTCACCCGTTGGCAGGGCTCATGAGGGGTTTGTTTCAGAAAAGACCTGTCTTTACAGGAGATTTGCTGGGAAAAAACAAGCCCAGAGACTTCGAGAGCATGGCCGATCTCAAAACCATAAGGAACCTGTTGGACAAAGATCTGATGGAACAAGGCTGGGAACCGATCTAAATGAATTTTCTCCACTATCGGTCATTTCATTTAACTTGTGCGCTTGCATTTTTCTTCTCATTCGTTTAAATTCGTGCTCCATCCATCGAATTTCCACTGAAGAAGAAACCGGGGAGATTATACTGATGGCAGAATTTCAGCCTACGATAGTGGCATTTTGTTGTCATTACTGTGCCTATGGTGCAGCCGATCTTGCTGGGAGCATGCGGCTGGAATATCCAACAAATATTCGTATTATCCGCCTGCCGTGCACGGGAAAGGTTACACCGGTTTTTCTGCTGAGAGCCTTTGAAAAAGGAGCTGACGGCGTTTACGTAGCCGGTTGTCTCGATGGCGATTGCCATTTTATACAAGGCAATCTTGTAGCCAAACCGAGAGTTAATTACACAAAGAAACTCATCCAGGAAGTGGGGCTTGAACCGGAACGACTAGAAATGTTCAACATGAGTGCAGCCATGGGCCCGAGGTTCGCGGAAGTGGCGAGAGAATTTACTGAGAGAATAATCGCTTTGGGGCCAAGCCCCATTAATAAGAAATATCGAAATACCAGTGGTCAATGAGCTTTACTCACGAGATAGCTATTTTCTGCAAGACACCTTTGGAGGCACAAAAAAATGGTCATAGGTGAAAGAAAACCCTTTGAAGAAATAACCAGCATGGCCGAGGGCAACAAGAAAATCTTGGTTCTCGGCTGTGGCGGTTGCGTCACCGTTTGTCTCACCGGTGGACATGATGCGGTACGCGTTCTGTCAAGTCAGTTGAGAATGGCCAGGGACAAAATGGGCAATCCGATCGAGATAATCGAGAAGACCGTGGAAAGACAATGTGACCCCGAATACGTAGAAGAAGTTCATGACATAATCCCGCAAGTTGATGCTGTTTTATCGATGGCCTGCGGGGTGGGCGTCCAATACATGGCCGAACGATACATGGATACTCCTGTTTATCCCGCTCTGAATACCACGTTCGTTGGTGGATCAAAAAAAGAGGGCTACTACGTTGAAAGGTGCCAAACATGCGGGCAGTGCAAGCTCTATTACACTGGTGGAATTTGCCCTATAGCCAGATGCTCCAAGAGTCTCCTCAACGGCCCATGCGGTGGTTCTACCAAAGGAAAGTGTGAGATAGATCCCCAGGTGGATTGCGCCTGGCAGCTCATCATTGACCGGTTAAGATCCTTGAATCAAATGGACAGATACGAAGAAATCATGACAAATAATGATTGGCGAACAAACAGGGACGGTGGTCCACGAACGATGGTCAGGGAGGACTTTCAAAGATGAGTAGCGAATGCAAAACTGAGAGCAAACTCGAAAAGATTCTCAGATCAGGACAGTTCACTGTTACTGGAGAATGCGGTCCACCGCGGGGCGCAGATCCTGACGTCGTTCGTAAGAAATGCCGGTTGCTAAAGGATAAGGCCGATGCGTTCAATATCACCGACAACCAGACGTCAGTTGTGAGAATGTCCTCCATCTCTTCGTCAGTGATTATGATGCAGGAAGGATTGGAACCTGTCATGCAAATGGTATGTCGTGACAGAAACAGAATCGCCATGCAAAGTGATATATTGGGTGCTGCTGCACTCGGTGTAAAAAATATGCTGTGCCTCTCCGGAGATCACCAAAAATTCGGGGACCATCCTCAGGCAAAAAACGTTTTTGATATCGACTCAATTCAGTTGATACGTATGGTCCGTGTCATGCGTGACGAAGGAAAGTTCCTTGGCGGTGAGGAAATAAAAGGCGTTCCACGGCTTTTTATTGGAGCGGCTAAAAATCCTTTTGCCGACCCTTTCGAGATCAGAGTCCCGCGACTGGCAAAGAAAGTGGCTGCCGGTGTCGAGTTTATTCAAACTCAGTGCATTTTCAATCTCGACAAGTTTTCTAAATGGATGAAAGGTGTGGTTGACTGCGGACTTCACGAAAAAGTTTTCATTCTGGGCGGCGTTACTCCTTTCAAGTCCTTCGGCATGGCTCGGTACATGGCTAACAATGTTCCGGGAATGGATGTTCCTGATGAGGTGCTGCAACGGATGAAAGGAACTCCAAAGGAACACCAGGCCGAAGAAGGAATCACCATAGCCGTTGAGACTATTAAACAGCTTCAGGCCATGCCCGGTATAGCCGGAGTGCATATCATGGCTATAGAATGGGAAGAAAAGGTCGGGGAAATAGCAGAAAAGGCCGGGTTACTACCCAGGCCGTCAGTCTAAATTTACTCGTAAATTTGAAGAAGGGAAGGAATTTATTACTTCCCTTTCTTCTTTCCCGCACTCGTTCCGCAAAACCTCCAAATATTTTTAGTAATCAAGATTCACTACATTGAGGGCGTTTCTTTCAATAAAGTCCCTCCGTGGTTCCACTTGATCACCCATAAGCGTTGAAAAGATTTCGTTGGCTTGAACTGCATCATCTATAGTAACTTGCAACATCTTTCTGTTTTCCGGATTCATGGTAGTCTCCCACAACTGTTCCGGGTTCATTTCGCCAAGACCTTTGTAACGCTGAATAGTGAGCTTCTTACGACCAAGTTCCACTATGGCGTCCACCATAGTAGAAAACGAACTTATTTCTATAGAACCGGATTCTGTTTCAAGAGTGAACGGCGGATCTCCCACCAATCTAACCTTCTGGGTTATAGACACTATTTCTCCGAAGGACGGGGATTCCGTCAGTTCCGAATCGACTAACGTGCGGCGGCTTAAACCATCTCGTCTCGATTTGATATCAATGTAGTACTTGGACTCTTCTTCGTCCTTGCCTATATCAAACGCTACCGGCAGTAACTCGGAATTAAAGATCTCAATCCTGTTGAGAACTTTTTCAACAATTTCTTCAATTTCCGTCGGCCCTGTTAGGGAATTTTTGTTCAATCCTTCCTGAGCAAAAGCTTTCAGAACCAATCTTTCCATATTCTTTCTTTCGTAAACATCCAATATCTTCTCCATTCTCAAAATGTTTTTAATTACATTCATGAGGAGACGTCCTTCCATCAATTGACCATCTCTTTTTTTTATGGAAACATTTTCCAACCCGTAGTTCAGTATTATGTCGTCCAGAGAACTCTCGTCCTTCACGTAGAATTCTTCCTTGCCCTTTTTGACCTTGAAAAGGGGGGGTTGAGCAAAATACAAATAGCCTTTGTTGATAACATCCGCCATTACTCTAAAGAAAAATGTCAACAGAAGTGTTCTAATGTGAGAACCGTCAACATCGGCATCCGTCATAATGACAATTTTGTGGTATCTGATTCTTGAAATGTCGAAATCTTCTTCGCCTATCCCTGTTCCAAGTGCCGTTACGAGAGTCCTGATTTCCTGGTTTTGAACTATCTTATCGAATCTGGCCTTCTCAACATTTAGTATCTTTCCCTTGAGAGGCAATATTGCTTGCGTCCGCCTATCCCTCCCTTGTTTTGCAGATCCTCCGGCTGATTCTCCTTCAACGATAAACAGTTCCGACTGCGCCGGGTCTTTTTCCTGACAGTCCGCAAGTTTTCCAGGAAGAGCAGATGACTCTAAGGCGCTTTTCCGCCTGGTTAATTCTCTGGCCTTACGAGCTGCATCCCTGGCCCTTCCGGCATCCTGTGCCTTCTGTATTATCCATCTTGCACTCTGAGGATTCTCTTCAAGGTAATCGGAAAGTTTCTCATTGATTAGCTGCTCCACTATACCTCGGATATCCATGTTTCCGAGTTTTGACTTTGTCTGGCTGTCAAATTGTGGATTCAACATTCTCACACTCAATACAGCCGTGAGTCCCTCTCTGAGATCATCTCCTGTTATACTCAGTTGCGTTTTGCCGTTTTTTAGAAACCCTTTGGCGCTTGCGTACTGATTAATCGTTCGGGTCAGTGCGGCCCTGAACCCTGATAAATGTGTTCCCCCTTCAAATGTATTAATATTGTTACAGTATGAAAACACCGTTTCAGAGTAGGTATCATTGTATTGAATAGCGCATTCTATGAAATTGTTGTCCTTTTCTCCGGCAATATAAATGGGACTCGTGTCCATAGTCTTTCTGGCCCTGTTTAGGTGCTCAACAAAAGATACTATGCCTCCCTCGTATTCAAAGACTGCTGGTTCCTTCTGTGACCTTTCATCCTCAAAATTAATCCGCAGTCCTTTATTGAGAAAAGCAAGTTCCCTCAGCCTTGCCGCCACCACCTCATAACTAACCTCAAGATCACCGAATATTATGGTATC
Source organism: Deltaproteobacteria bacterium (assembly GCA_026388625.1). Classification (GTDB taxonomy): domain Bacteria; phylum Desulfobacterota; class Desulfomonilia; order Desulfomonilales; family Desulfomonilaceae; genus CAIXMD01. The sequence continues at coordinate 59,308 of JAPLJK010000077.1, forward strand.
GGCCTTAAATGTAATTCTTGTCCCTGTTCTCTTGGTATTTCCCACTAGTTCCAGTTCAGTCTGCTTCTTGCCTCTGCTGTAAAACTGTCTAAAAACCTGACCATCTCTACGAATCTCAAGTTTAAGAGCTTCAGATAGCGCATTTACCACCGATACTCCCACCCCATGCAGTCCGCCGGAAACTTTGTAGGAACTACTGTCGAATTTACCTCCTGCATGCAATACCGTCATTACTACTTCTGCGGCGGGTATTCTCTCGGTGGGGTGAATTCCTGTAGGAATACCTCTGCCATCGTCCTCAATCGTGACAGACGAATCAAGATGCACTTTTACTGACATGTTCTCGCAGTAACCGGCCAGAGCTTCATCCACCGCATTATCGACAACCTCCCAAACGAGCTGGTGAAGTCCGTCAATACCGGTATTTCCGATATACATGCTTGGAGTGTTCCTCACCGCCTCCAGGCCCTCTAGAACCTTTATTTGTTCCGCTCCATAAACTGTGTCTTCCACTTTTTATATCTTCCTTATCCCGAACACCGGTCGTTATACCTGTGAACGCTCATTTTCGCATCGGCATTACCAGATTGAAGTAGTTATCCTGAGGCTCAGGGCGAATAATAATTGGCGCAGCCTCTTTACCAAATTCAAATGAGATGAGTTCTGAATCTATAACTCCCAGAGCTTCCATAAGATAAAAAACATTTATTATAACCAAGAAATCCTCTCCTTGATACTCCACGGAGAGCACGTCCCTTGCCGACCCTAGATCGGGATGAGTTACACTGAAGACAACTGTATCAGCATTGATTTCAACATTCACGCCTTTGTTTCTATCTGATGTCAGCACTGCTGCTCTCCTGAGCGCCTGAAGAAAACTAATACGATTCACTTTAATTGAATTGGCGCTGCTTGGAGGTATAACCTTTCTGTAGTCCGGGTAATCTCCATCCACTAGCCGTATTGACATGAGAAACTTCTGATTGCTCACACAAAGATTCTTTTGTTCGAACCCAAAGAACACGTTGTCTCTTATGCTTTCCAGGATGCGCTTAAGCTCGTTCAAGCCTTTCTTGGGTACCACATGTTGGGAATCTAGAGAAATCCCTAAATCTTCTTCGATCAGTGCAAGTCGATGTCCGTCCGTGGCCACTAGCCTTGTTTTATTCTCATCATTTTCAAATAGAACGCCGTTAAGGTTGAATCTTGAGTCATCACTTGAAGCCGCGAACAATGTCTTGTCGATCATGTCTAAAAGCTTTTGTGCATTCACCTCCGTCTTGTTTGTTTCATCAAAGGACGGCAAAACCGGATAATCCGACGCGTCCATTCCTGCCAATTCAAAAACAATTTTACCGAGGGATATGTGAATTCTGTTTGCTTCCGTGGACTCTATTTTTACTTGGCCTGAAGGTAATTCCCTGACGATCTCGTAAATTTTCTTGGATGGAATGGCAAGCAACCCAGGGTCATGCACTATGGCATCATAAGTCATTCTGAGGCCAACTTCAAGATCCGTGGTCGTCAGAGTAAGGGTATTATTCACCACACTAATAAGAATATGGGACAGTATGGGTAATGGTGATCTCTTTTCAGCAATTGGTACGGTTTTGGAAAGACCTTCGTAAAACAGATCCCTTTCTATTTCAAAAAACATTGCTGTCTCCTTTATCCTATTATGAGAATTTATATAATATAAAATAGTCCTAGTAAGAGATATTGTGATTTTGTTTATAAGTTCTTTCGGCTACATTTGATGCGGCATTACCGTGTCAATTAATTGTGGATATTCCGGCCTGAAAACTGTTGGTAAACCCAGGCATCAAAAATCCTACAGGTTTGTAAACAACTTTTAGACAGGTAATACTTGATAATACTCACCTACGAATGTCTTCCTTGAGTGCATCCACCACTAGTTTCAGAGAGTGGTCTTGTTCAAGTCGTTGTTCAATTTTTTTTGCACCATATATGATGGTTGAATGGTCTTTGCCGCCGAAAGCAGCACCGATCTCCGGATAGGATAATTCTGTAAGCTCTCTGGCCAAATACATTGCTACCTGTCTGGGAACAGAGTAGAGTTTATGTTTTTTCTTAGATTTCACGTCTGACGGCTTGACATTAAACGTCTTTGATACGTAAGAAATTATTTCGTCAATCGTTATGGTCTTATTTCGTCGTCGGATAATATCCTTTAGAGCTGTCTCGGCAAGTTCTGTTGAAAGAAACTTTCCCTGAAGAGTACTCATTGCTACTACTCGTACCAAGTAGCCTACCAACTCACGAATATTTGATTCAACATTTTCAGCAAGAAAATAGGCGACGTCGTCAGGTAGATCAATAGAGTCTTCTGAAGCTTTCCGTTTTAGTATAGCGACTTTTGTTTCAAAATCAGGAACGCCGATGTCGGCTACTAGTCCCCAACCGAAACGTGATCTTAACCTTTGCTCCATGTCTGAAATGGCATTAGGAAACCTGTCTGAGGTGATAACTATTTGCCTCCGAGCCTCGTATATGCTATTAAAAGTATGAAAGAATTCCTCTTGAGTACGTTCTTTTTTTGCTATAAACTGAATATCGTCTATTAGCAATAAATCTAAGCCTCTGTATTTATTTCTGAAATCTGCCATTCTGTCGAATCTTATTGCACTAATCATTTCGTTGGTAAATTCCTCTGAACTGCTGAAAGATACTTTCTGGCTCCTGTCCTTGGATATGACTGCATATCCGATAGCACTCATGAGATGAGTTTTCCCCAGCCCCACTCCACCGTATAGGAATAGAGGATTGTAGCTTCCTCCAAGATTCTCAGTGACTGAAAGAGCGGCGGCACGGGCAAATTGGTTGCATGAGCCTACGACAAAGCTTTCAAAAGTGTACCGAGGACTAAGATTGTGTTTTAAAGCTAATTCGTCACTCATTCTATATGAAGGTAATTCTGCAGGGCTCTTGTTCGAATCGCTGACATCATGGTATTCTTCTTCAGCGAATTCATCTCGAGATCTGAATTCTATTTCATAACGCTTGCCCGTCAATTCCTTCAAGCAATTGTTAATTATGTTCGAGTAATTATCTTTTATCCACATAATGAAGAAATTATTGGGGACAGACAACAAGACTCTATCCTGTGACATTGATTCACAGACTATCGGCTCCAACCAAGTAGACATGGTATGCTTGTTCACCTTGGTTCGCAGCAACTCAATACAACGAGACCAAATGCTATCCATATACGGCCACACAAAAAACCAGTAATTTTAATTAGATATTACGCAAAAGATTAACACGGACTGTCCCATATTTCAAGAAAAATCTTCAGAATAACCTAGAAGATCCAGAAGCCGTGCCAACTCGTCGGTAGAATCAAAATATAGTTCTAACTTTCCGGAAGAGTTGGTGTTTTTCTTGATTAAGACCTTGGTGGCAAGATGTCTCGATAGACCAGTTTGCAACCGGCTTTCATAAGACATGGTATCAGGCAGAGTTTTGCTGTTTTTGCGCTTCTGTTTGAAATTTAATACTATTCTTTCCAACTCACGTACAGACAACTTACGTTTGATGACCTTTCTGGAAAAAGTCAACTGGGCCGAAATATCCTCGACTGCCAGGAGAGTTCTGGCGTGGCCCATACTAAGCTGGTCCTGTCGAAGATGTTCTTTAATAGGATCAGGCAATTTTAAGAGTCTAAGATGGTTGGTAATACTGGTCCGATCCTTTCCGATTCTTTGTGCGAGGGCTTCCTGAGTATATGAAAACTTGCGTATGAGCATTTCGTAAGCTTCTGCTGTATCAAGGGGGTTGAGATTTTCTCTTTGTATATTCTCAATGAGCGCTATTTCAAGGGATTCGGCGTCGGAAAGTTGTCTGATGACAACGGGGATAGTCGAAAATCCAGCCATCCGTGCTGCACGCCATCGCCTCTCACCAGCCACAATTTCGTAATCACCACTCATGTTGGAGCGAACTATTAAGGGCTGAATAACCCCCATCTCTTTAATGGAGTTGCTCAGTTCTGACAAGGATTCTTGAGAAAATAGTCTTCTTGGCTGAAAAGGGTTTGCGGAGAGAGAATCAATAGGCAAAAAGACAATGCCGGAATCAGTGATCTTGGAATCCAGAGGCTTATCCAAAGGAATTAGGGCGTTAAGACCCTGCCCCAATGCCGTACGTTTTTTCCCCAAACCTATCTGCGTCTGCATTCATGATCTCCTTTGCTAAGGCAAAATAGCTCATGGCTCCACGCGACGTAATGTCATAGAGCGCTACCGGTTTGCCAAAACTAGGGGATTCCGATAGCTTGACATTCCTAGGAATTATAGTTTCGAATACTTTGCCGCGAAGATTTTGTCTTACATCCTGTTCCACCTGATGACTGAGATTATTCCGAGGATCGAACATGGTCAACAGGAAGCCTTCAATTTTGAGCAGTTTATTAAGACTGAATTGCACTCTCTTGATTGTATTGAGTAGATTCCCCACCCCCTCAAGAGCGTAATATTCACATTGGATTGGAACTAGTACCGAATCAGAGGCTACGAGAGCATTGAGAGTCAGAAGACCCAGAGAGGGGGGACAATCTATAAATATATAATCATAAGATGATCTTATTTCTTTTATGGCCTTTGACAAAAATTTCTCTCGGCCATCAATAGTCACTAACTCCACCTCGGCACCTATTAGATCCTGGGAGGACGGGATGAGATCCAACATTTCCAGAGCACAACTCCTCACTAGATGTTTCGGACCAACCCCTCCAAGGAGTAATTCGTAAACAGAGGGTTCTCCCAGTGATAGATGGAAACCAAGGCCACTACTTGCATTTGCCTGTGGATCTAAGTCTATAAGCAGGATTGAGCGCTCAGAGAGAGCCAAACATGAGGCCAAATTTACGGCAGTGGTGGTTTTTCCGACGCCGCCTTTCTGATTACATATACAAATCACGCGTCCCATTGCTTTAGACCCACTACATATTGTATATACCAATTTGGGGTGATCCTATTATCATAAATTTGTTTGTGAACCAACGCAAAAAATTTTGAAGTCGTCGAGTAGCATGATTATTTTGCAAACCATTTGCGATTGGTAGAATAGTAGCTTAGAAATTAGCCGTGTATTTATTGATGATTACTCACTGGACAAGAGAGAGTGGGCAGCAAGACCACAAAAGTTTTCGGTGGACCAAAATATATTCACATAGTAAAATATGTTATCAGCGCAGGAGCATGAGGGGGGGGCCGAGGGTTTAATGACGGTTTTGCATTTGGAGTGTGAAAGAACCATGGGAGACAGAACGAGAATCTCAGGAGGAAATTCATGAAAAAAAATATCTGTCATTTGTTGTTGATCTCACTGGCCTTTTTGTGTTTTTTCGGTGTGTGTGCGGCATCTGAACAGGAATTGATAGGTGATATTGTCGCTGCTCGAGCTGCCGTGAAAAGCATTCCATTACCCTCATCGAAACTGCCGGGCTTGACCGAGGAAAAGGCGTATGCATTACAAAAACAAATGGTAGGCAAGATGCTGGATAAGGGAGAAAAAATTGGCGGGTTCAAAGCGGGCCTTACCTCCAATGCCGCCCAGCAGAAATTTGGAGTTTCGTCGGCTGTACTGGGCCCCATGTTTAAGAGTGGGGAACTTGGCCCAGAGGCTGTGGTAGATCTGAAGGACTTCACCAGGCTTTTTATTGAAACAGAAGTCGGTTACATCATGGGTGAAAAGATCAGTCAGCCAGTCAACGACATTGATTCTCTCAAGAAAATGGTAAAGGCAGTTTTCCCTGCAGTGGAATTGCCCGATATTAGATTCGCGGAAATGAAAGATTTGAAAGGCGCAGATTTGATAGTCGATGCAGTTTCTTCTTCCAAGTATATCGTTGGTAAGGAATTGCCGCTGGATAAGGTGGTCGATGTGAATCAAGTACAAGTGTCGCTCACAATGGACGGTAAGCTCGTAAATGAAGGCAAGGCTGTTGATGCAATGGGCGACCAATGGAAGACATTGCTTTGGCTGGTAAATGGAGTCATAGCAAAGGGTTGGTCTATAGAACCGGGGCAAGTATTCATTACCGGTGCAATGGGCAACATGCTTCCAGGAAAACCTGGAAAATATGAGGGAGACTGGGGAGCGCTCGGAAAACTTTCATGGACTGTGAAATAATCCGAGCGTTCGCGCTGATGTGCTCTACCTCTTGAAATCTGGACATGGGCCGGGGGTAGTGGAATACAAGATCACTCTTCTGAAACTGGAAGAGTAAGGGACGAATCCTTGCCAAAAAGCTGACACAGTAAAATTCTTGAGGTTATAATCCTTTCCGTGCGAGGCAGGACCGGACATTCGGATTAAGAAGCCACCGGGGCGAAGCAATTTGTGGAGGCTATCCAAGAAAACCGGATCTGATGAAAAAGCCCTGGACACGATCAAATCGAAATAATTCTCGTTATTTGTATCAAGAAGCTGCCTGACCGGACAGTTGCGAAAGAAAACTCTTTGAAGGCCGATTTCTTTGGCAACATATTTGAGGAAAACGATTTTGCCGGGATGGTTGTCCAGAAGAGTCAGGTCAGCTTCCGTGTACACATTTTTTATTATCAGACCGGGAAAGCCGGCGCCGGTTCCAATATCAAGTATTGATAATGCCTCTCGGTGAGGAATGACTCTGAGGGTTGTCAGTGAATCAAGACAGTGGAAAACTGCTAACTCCTCTGGTTTTCTTAATGACGTGAGATTAATTTGTTTGTTCCATTGAGCGACAAGCTCCAGGTGTCGTAACATCCGCAACACCGAGTCACGGGTTAATGACAGTCCCAGTAACCGAGAGCCATGATTGATAATGCTAATCAATCTATTCTGGTCGGCAGAGTGAGTCATCAATCCAACTAAGGTACTCAGGGAGGCCGTGGTCTATTTGAAAGCAAATGATCTCCGGCACTTGGTAAGGGTGTAATTGCCGCACGCTTTTCTGCATTTCCGGTAAACGGTCGCGCCTGGTCTTAATTATCAAAAGCTTTTCCGACTCATCATGGATTTCGTTGGCCCAGTAGTAAATAGATCGGATTTCCGGAACTATGTTGACGCAGGCAGCCAGCTTTTTCTCTACGAGGAAATGCGCAATGCGCGAAGCGTTTTCCATATTGTCAATAGTAACGAGACAAAGGACGTATGAATCCATATTTACTCCATATTGTGTTTTTTTGTTGACAACCCACAATCCCTTGTATATTCTTCCCCCCGTCTGATCGGGGAGGGTAGAGTTTTACCCATCCCAAGGATAAGATGGATTTTAATCACTTCCCCTAACATAAAACAACCCCCTCACAGAAAGGCTAAGATGTTTTGAAAAAAACCACGCCAGTTTCAGTGATTTGATAACTTTTGGAGATTTCAATAAATTGGTTGGTGTCGATCGAGGAACTAACGAGGCGCCAAAGGGAGTTGGGGACATGTTCAAGGTCGGAGACGTCGTGGTGTATCCAATCCATGGAGTGGCCAGGATAACCGAGATAAAAACGGAGAGGATAGGGGACTCTGACCAGCTTTGCTATATACTTGAAACTGAAATCAGGACTGCTAATGAAAAACCGGTCATTAAGCTTCCCGTGGACAAAGTGGAGTCTAACCGAGTCAGGAAGATAGTCGATGAAGAAGAGGTCGTTAAAGTTATTGATATTCTTAAGAAACGCGGCATGAAAACCGATTCACAGACATGGAATAGAAGGCACCGTGAGTATCAAGACAAAATGAGAAGCGGCAGCATTTTTCAGGCGGCAGAAGTTTTCAGGGACTTGACTCTCCTCAAAGAAACTAAGGACCTTTCACACGGGGAACGTAGACTGTTTGACCAGGCCAAGAACCTTCTCATAAAAGAAATATCCATAGCAAAGAAATCTGATGAAAAAGAGATAGAAAAAACTATTGGTAGAATTTTCAGGCGACAAGATCCCGACACGCTCGCAGAACAAAACAAATAGCAAATCCCCTCAGATACCATCGGCCTTTTCGCTTCTGAAAGGAAGTGCTTGCTCATGCCTTCCAAGGCTCTCACGATAAGTTTGATCACCTTCAGCGTCTTCTTCTCAGCTCTCGCGGGATATTATTACGCGGATGGGGTCTATTGGGTTCTTTGGGGCGTCGGCGCCGGACTAATTGTCGCAATTACCTGTGTTGGACTGCTGAAATTGTGGCTTACCATGGACGGCTACAAGATCATTGGTGGGGCGGTAGGGATGCTTGCCGGATCCGTTCTCGGTATCATGGTGCACTCAGGAATCTCACAAAACATTGAAAAACCGGAAGTAACCGGAGCTGTTTACGGTTTAGTCATGGTGGTCTTTTGCCTGGTAGGTATGCAATTAGGATCTTCTAAGGCCAAAGAATTTAGGGCTCGAAGAGACAAGATGTCTCAATCTAGAGTAAGAGGAGCCAGTATACTGGATACATCAGTGATAATAGATGGCCGCATTGCAGATATATGTGAAACAGGATTTATTTGTGACGAACTGATCATCCCGCAATTCGTGCTCAAAGAACTTCAAATGATAGCGGATTCAGCGGAATCGACGAAGAGGACCAGAGGCCGTAGGGGTCTGGACATACTCAGTAAGATTCAGAAGCAGTCCTGTGTAACCATCAGGATAGAGGACACGGATTATCCGGCAACAAAAGAAGTTGACCAGAAACTCATCAACATGGCTAAGGATACGGGCTTTTCGATATTAACAAATGATTTCAATCTAAACAAAGTCGCAGAAGTACAATCCATTCAAGTATTGAACATTAACCAATTGGCTAATGCCCTGAAACCTATCGTCCTACCGGGCGAAACAATGAAGGTTCAAATTATTAAAGAGGGTAAGGAACCAAGTCAGGGCGTAGCTTACCTCGATGACGGGACTATGGTAGTCATAGACCAAGGCAAAAAGCTCTTGGGCAAAACAGTGGACGCCACGGTCACCAGCGTACTTCAGACAACTGCCGGACGCATGATTTTCGCTACGCTGAAGACATGATAACTGGCAGACCCTCAACCACGAGGCACGCACGCTGGATGATCAATCAATCTTGGACCCATCGGAATTGCCCCTTGTGGGCAACCCCGTCTTACTTTCCACCGCCGGATGCGAGGAAATCCTTCCATAGCTTCAAGCCAGGCTCCGGAGGAGATCCGGATTCATTCCACCACTGAACGAAATCACGGTAAACAGAGAGAAACTGGTTCCAGTTACCGGTTGCTGCAACATTCTTCTTCCAGTCGGGGTACAAATCGTCATTGGCAAGTTGAAATTCGTCCTGTCCGAATTCTGGGAAAAGCTTCTGAAATGACAGAAGGTTTTCCTCTTTACTGATTTCGGTTTGTGCAATTTGAGGCGAGGGAGTTGGAGGGGGCTGTGCTGCTGCATGGACGCTGGGAATTTCTCTGCCGCGCTCCTGGGGAAAAGCCTCATCCCTCCGAATATCCGGAGCACCTGAAACTTGGTGTTCCGGCGTACCTAATGGTCGAACCGAACCGGGCATATTCATAGGAACAGCTTGCGATAGGGAAGAAGGAGGCTCCATCATTGACATGGCCTGCGGGGGAGGCATAGTCTGGAGCTGTGCCCTAACCCAACTACCAGCTGGGTCGAATTCCTGGATTCCCCCGAATAGCTTATCAATTCTATAAGCCTTGCCAAGTCCTAGCGGACTAAGATAATGATATCTGTTTTGCCAGGCGATGACGGTGAATCCTATGGCGACTATTGCAAGAAAGATCCAGGAATGAATTGTTGTCCATCCTCCAGGCGCCATTCGATTTAGTTGTTCGAGTTCTCGCTCACTATCGTTTTGGGCGACCATTCCTCGAACCTCCCTTAGGCTTTAATCTGAGCGAGAGACCTCGCTGTCGTACTGAATATAGCACATCAAAAAAGGTTTGTAAATATCTTTATTGGCTGAATTTTTATTGGCAACACTAAATTTGGACTGACGGTTTAAGGGTTAAACGAGGGATCGTTTGGAAGAGGGCGTCCAATACATGGTCAGGTCAGAGCGTTTGAAATACACCACTATATAATGTAGTTCATATAGTTAATTCGGAGGTGGAAGTTAACAACGCTAGACCACAGAAGTTATTGTGGTTTCCCCATTTCTTAAGTTGTAAACAAAAATTGCTTGCCTGAATATGGAAACGTGGTAATAGGAAAGGACTTCTCAACATACCCTTTCATTTCGATGAAAAGCCCAGAAAGGGGCGGCTGTTTTCAGTCGTGTTCGGGCTTTTCTTTTTTTGGGAATTAGGTGAAAAAATGAATGGCGTCGGTAGAGGGAGGCTCAGACCCAACACAACTGAATCGGGAAAGTCAGTTAAGGCAGGGTTATGAAGCCCCTTCATGAATGGACATTCAGAGCCGGCGCCATTCAAGGTCAGAAAGCGCAGTTAAAAAACAAGGCCCATCTCGGCGAACCAACCGTTCAGGAATGTTTCTATCTTGCGGTCGTTCCGGTCTTCCCAAAAATTTATAAGTCGATATCCACCTTTAGCATATCCATAACGACCACAATTAAGAGGTACACTGTATTGGAGGCCGGTCTGCACATCGATTCCCGGTGCTCCGTCAAGGTACGCCACCCCGACTCTGTTGTCACACGACAGGGAGCCGCCATTGCACATGGTACGAATGCATTTCTGAAATTCGATTCCCGACATGACCATGTTTCTGGTTCGCTGTATTGAAATGGCTGTGTTTGGGCCGCAGAGGCTGCCGTTGTCCATGCAGAGCTTCGTGTCATTCAATACCCAACTGCTGTAAACAGAGATCGCCCCACTGCAGGTTCGAATAGGCTCATACATTAACCCCAGTCGCTGGTAGACACTTTGCCACTTGCTCGTAAACATGAAACCGGGGAACATTGGTGGCCTGTAGTGAGCTTCCAACTCGATGGGCATGATGGAGTAGATGATTGACCATCTAGGGCGAAATTGGTATCTGGCGGAATACTCGAAAACAGTCTTGTGACAGTCAAGTCCAAGATCATCATTGAAATCGATTACCGGATGATACGGCCAACTCACCTTCCCGCCGATACGTGCAAAAAATGCCTGGACACTCAATTCCCACTGCCCGCAATTACGATGGGGAAGAATGCACGGGGGACCCGTGTCCACCACGCACGCAGGCCCAACCTCATGTTCAGGGGTCTTACACTTGACGATTGGTTTTTGAAATGCGGACGCCATGGGACGTGGCTGTCCAGGAAATCCCGGCGCCGAGGCCTGTTTAAACGAAAGAGGGATGTTGGCAGGTTGTTGCAAGGAGATCGCCCCACTGGTGTTGGTTCTTACCGTATTGTCGTCGATGGTAATTTTGATGAAACCACGCGGGCCCGCGCAACCAACACTACAGTGTATAGCGATAAACAGTAGGCATACTAATACAATGAAAGGGTTCTTTCTCATCTAACCCATCCTCCCAGCTCGAAGAAGCTGGGATTGCTTAAATATATTAGTGGCAGAAGTGTCAAGATAAAAAGTAATCGAATAACAATTATTTTGCTTTTTTTGCGAGAATAAGACTAGATAACGCAATTAAGATTATATATAATAAACTGTTGGTTGGGTATTAGAATAAACACGATTAATTAAAACAACTAATATACATAAATTATTACTATGTTTAGGGCAAACCCGCCCGTAAGCCGGGCTTGGAGGATAAGCGGCTGTGTCGAGAATACTCCTTGGATCGCGCGTACGCCCCCCCCCGTGTCTGAGGCGGTAGCGTCGGTTCCAAATTGCATCATCCCAGATGTACGGCGGCCTGACCCCGGAGGTTTCCGGCTCTCTCTGCTATGCTCGTGGGCGTTTTTTGCTCAGCGGGTAGCTCTGAGAGTGGGCATGCTCCTCGGCGAAATCAGGGGTATGGCAAGGGTGGAAATTTCAGATAAAACAAATGTGTGGCACGGTTACTTCTCAACACACGCCTCCTTTATTTCAAACCAACTGATTTAACGCCATTATCACGACAGTTGATTATGTCAACAAAAAACTGCATAGCAAAACGTATGTTAGACAATAAACCTAGAAAGCAGTTGATCTATGGTTTAGGTGTTATTGGATAACAGCGCGAAATAAAAGAGCTATAGTTAAATCGAAAAAAAGTGAGAGCCCCGTGTTGGCTTACGCGTCAACCAGTGGTATCTTCCCCGCGTTATGAAGCGCTACCTGAAATTCAAGGCTGGGCCGAATGTAATAGACATGATTCGTGATGAAGGGCTCAAACCCGAGCGGGTTTACGCATTCGCCGCGCCTGCCGGGGGGCCAAAATGGTTTATATCGGTTGGGTTTGATCGAGCGGTTATTAACAGCCGGTTTCTGGAGCGCGCGGGCCATAGGGTTCTACTGGCGGGGGCTTCGGCGGGCGCGTGGCGCTGCATGGCTATGGCATGCAGAGATCCTTTAGATGCTTACGAAAGGTTAAGAATAGCTTATTCGAGGAATGTCTTTTCTGCCCTTGATACCCCTGCGACTCTGGGTGAGGCTCTAAAGAAAAATGTCGAATCCTTCGTCAACAATGAGGACATTCCGTATATCCTTGAGCATCCTGTTTTCGATCTAGCGGTTCATTCTGTGAGGGGTCGAGGCATTGGCGCGTCGGAGAACGCCAAAATTCAGGGGACGGCTCTCATTTTGGGCGGCATCTTCAACGCGGTTTCTCGAACGGGCATGAACGTTTTTTTTGAGAGCGTTGTTTTCTTCTCAGGAGAACGAGCCCCGCTCTTCACTCGGGGGTCCTTTACAGGAGTTTCAGTGCGATTGAATTCCAAGAACCTCCGCTCGGTGGCAGTTGCAACTGGATCACTGCCATACATCGTTGCCGGGGTGCAAAACATCCCTGGAGCGCCCAGGGGCGTGTACAGGGATGGGGGCCTGTTAGACTACCAACTAAACCGCGATTATTGTCCGGTGGAAAATGGAGGGACGCTTTTTTTTCACTACCAGGAGAGGATTGTGCCTAGCTGGTTCGACAAGCACCTTCCCCGGCGGAAACCTCAAAAAGGCGTGGTCGCAAGGGTGATTCAGGTCTATCCCTCGGAAGATTTCGTGAGGCTCCTGCCGGGACGTCGCCTACCGGACCGATCCGACTTTAAGATGTTTGTAGAGAACCCGGCGGAACGTATTCGTAGATGGGACGAAGTAAGCAAACTGAGTGAGATTCTGGGCGAGGAATTCCTGCAGGCGGTGGAATCGAGGAGTATTAGCAGACAGATAGAGGTTCTGTAACGAGTGAGCCTGTATTACTGAGAGGAAATGTAAATGAACAGACCTTCGTGGGACGAATATTTCATAATGTTGGCTAAGCTCGTAAGTGTCAGGTCCACGTGTAATTCGAGAAAAATAGGAGCAGTGATTGTGAGGAAGAACAGAATTTTGGCAACCGGGTACAACGGGGCGGTCCACGGCGCTCCACACTGTATAGATCGAGGCCCTGATTTTTGTCTTCGCAGGTCTATCGGAGCCCACGACGCCGAGAAGTACAATTACTGCATATCGAGCCACGCCGAAGTGAATGCAATCGATCAGGCGGCTCGGTTCGGGATTTCTCTTGATGGCGCAACACTTTACTCGACGCTCGAGCCCTGCAACTGGTGTTTCAAGCAACTCATTCAGGCAGGAATCAGGGAGATTTACTTCGAGAAGTCGTATGATTCCAAGAATAAAGAATTTGACATGTACTGGCGCAAGATCATGGAATCGAATGAAACCATAAAAGTTTTCAAACAGATTTCCATATCGGCATCTGCAATTGAGATGGTTTTTCAAATACTGCAAGGATCTTCCGAGCGCAACCTTGAAGCCACTTCTCCTGATGAAACGAGCAAATTGGACACGTGTGGCATACAGGGAATGCTGGTTCAGCACTGGCCGGAGTCTTCACAGGCTCCCAGTCATGGAGCAGGTCCCCTAGCCGAGGAGTGGCAGAGACGACCATCGGTAGGGACCGGTCAGGCAGGAGATTGACAATGGAAATAATGAGTGTCGAGGAATTTTCCGTCAATAGCCTGATACAGGGCCTCAAGAAAGTTACAATGTTAAAGGCCCCTGAAATAAAGGTGTACGAAAACGCTTTTATTTCCTTGGAGAAGATTTCTCCGGCCTGTCTTGCCCCACCTCAAAACTACATACTGAGAGAAGAACTGAAGAAAGTACGACAACTCAAATGGGCTCTGGAACATCACGGGATAGACATATTCCACCTAAACGGATTTGTGAGGCTGTCATTGGAGGGCACCGACGAACCGGTTGATCTCTTACCCCCCGTTGTAGAAGAATCAATCGAAGCTGATGGTTCGATTCATTTCATTGTGAATGACGGTATGCACAGGGTATACATGGCCTTGAGGGAATGGATGATCCCGCAGGTGGTTCTGATAAGGGGAATTCCCAAGCAATTTCCCTATTACGCATTTCCAGTTCCGGGGGGGTGGAACAGCATAGAAGAAAAAGACGATTTACCGCCGGGGTACCTGAAAAAATGGCATAGATGTTCTGACTATCACTCACTATACCGTAACTTTAATTCTGCCTTCAGTAATGTGGGTGGTCCCCGAGAATTTTTCAAGAAGAGCGGTTAACCCAGCGGAGGGAAGCAATGCAAGGAAGACTCGACCGTGGCGTATACTGCCGATTTGAGTTCAAATGGTGAATCAGCCTTAGCTACACTTCTCGGTTGAAGCCGGCTTCGGCGGGAGAACCAACCTGATCGCCATTCCTGACACAAGGCAGAAGACTCCCAGATAAGAGAAAACGATGGAAAAATTTCCATTGGTGGAATCCAAAATGTATCCACTCAAGGATGGGCCTAGTGGACCCGCAACAAATCCATAAGCAGTGAATATCAAGCCGAAAATTGAGCCAAAATGCTTAATGCCGAAACAATCTACAACTAGGGGCGCCGAAACCGCGAATAAGGTTCCAAAGGCGAAACCTATGATTGCGGCGAGCGCGGCGATGCCGAAAAGGTCGGTCATCCTGGGCAACAGGAGATAGGCAAGGCCAGCTGCGAAAAAAGTTATGCTCATCGTTAAATTGCGCCCAGCAAGGTCCGACATATAACCAGAGGCCAGGCGGCTCAAGCCGTTAGCAAGATTGAATACCGCCAGGATTATTACAGCGGATTCCAGGGGAAAATCTCGTGAAAGACCATAGGATGTGGAGAGCGTGACCATTGCAATTCCCCCTGAACCCTGAAGGGCCCACGTCAGCCAGAGTAGCCAAAAGCTTCTGGTCCGAATGCTCTGTTCAACTGTCAGAGAGTCTTCCTGGCTTATCGGAGCCGTCGCCGTCAATTGGGCTTTGGAGTTAGGGGCGCTAACTTCCGATGGAGCCTCGGTAAACTGAGCAGCGACAGTCCCGATTACCAATGCTGTCAAACCTACAGTCATTATCATTGCCAAATACCCAATATGGATGAACAGGTAGCCGAATACCGGCGCCATAACCGCGGCGGAAAAACCGAACATCAAGTTTACTACACCGGACACGAGGCCCCTGCGGTGGAGGTACCAGCGCTGAACGCAGGTCAGAGACGGAATATAAATAAGACAGGATGCCGCCCCGGTAAGGAAAGCCCAGAGGTAGACCATGAGGATATTTGTGGCAAACACTAGGATGAACATGCTTAAACCACAAATTATGGATCCTAGTGAAATCATTTTTCGTATGCCAATTCTCTCCTGCCAACGCCCCACAAGAAACATGAATAGACCGACGGCAGCTAAAACAAAAAAGAGTATATTTCCTACCGCGCCGCGGCTCACCTGGAATGTGGATTGCCAATAAGGCGCCATGACCCCTGGAAAACCGAATATGAATGCGCCGGGCCAGAAAATCGCCACAGAACATCCAACCAGCGCTCGAATTCCTTTTTTCTGTGAAGTCATTCGTATTGACTCCTTGTCGTAATCAGTGTGGGGTTCAATAGTTGAGGGGGCATCAATTCCTCTGCTGGGAGAAACTTTACCTCGTTTGTTGCGAATTTAAAAATTATTGTGACGCGTTGGGGTCCGTTTTTTTATGTAAGACGAGCCTCTTGCAAAAATCCCTTTTCGTCATTCTGGCGAAGGCCGGAATCGTGCGCCTGTAAGCGCACTCAATCAGAGAGGTGAAAATCCTCTCCAGGTCTGTGCTACAGCCTGTAACCGACTGTAACTGCGTCGCTGCGAGGCGGGGTAAAGAGCAACAGGATGTGAACGACCAGTCCGTAGCGACTGTAAACGCATCTCGAAACTTCCAGTCCGAATCAACCACTTTGTGCGCATTCTAACATTTTCTTGACCCAATTGATCTAGGTCGGTATCCTAGTTTATCAAGCTCTTAAGTTTGTGAGAGTGGTGGCATGTTCGTAGCCCAGGAGGCAGCAATCATGGGAAAGGTTTTCTGGTTGGCGGTTTGCGTGGCTACTATTATTTTCAGCGGGTCATTTCAAGGACTCGCAGACGAGGAAACAAAGGTTTCGCCGGAGGACTTGAAGAAACAAGCCGAAAGCACCTTTGACACCGCAAAAAAGTTTGCCGAACAGCAAAAGGCGGAGTATCAGAAAAAGATCGAGTCTGAACTCGCGGACTTTGCCGAGAGAATAGGCCAGCTTAAAGAACGCGCTGAAAGTGCTACAGGGGAAACTTTGGCACAGTTAAGGGCCAAAATGGGGGACCTGCGCGAGCGCCAAAGAGCGGCTGAAGGTCGGCTGGGGCAACTGAAGTCATCCACTGAGCAGGCCTGGAACGAAATGAAAGACGGTTTGGATCGGGCTGTAGGTGATTTGAGAAAGGCGTATGAAAGCGCGGCCGGCTTCTTTAAGTAGGTCACTTTATTGAAACATTAGGGGGAATGTTCCACGTGGAACATTCCCCCATTTTGTCTTAATAATTATAAACACTTTGTCCTGACATCATTATTCTTTGGCCCCTTCACCTCCACCCTTGACTGGTCCAGGCGGGCTTTTTTCAACAGGACCCGGTGTTGATGCCTCCGCGGGTTTTCGGCTTTCATCACTTTGCGTCGAATCGGACTGGATCGGCTGAGCCGGAGTTGACGAATCAACTCCAGTGCGTTCCGAAACAATGGACCGTTCACGCCCGGTAAAACCCTTGTCTGCAAAATACGTGAGAATAATTGATGTGACCATGAACACCACGGCCGCAGCAATAGTGATCTTACTGAGGAAAGTCGTTGCTCCGCCACTGCCGAATACGGTCTGGCTTGAACCACCCCCGAAAGCAGCACCAATATCTGCACCTTTGCCGGTCTGCAAGAGAATGATCAAAATCAGAACTACACACACTATAATATGAATTACTAGTACCAACGTCGTAAGCATAACTACCAACTCCTTCTGTGATTCACGAACCGTAGTCAAGTATTCCCAAGAAATCCAAAGGCTTTAAAGACGCTCCGCCCACAAGGCCGCCATCGATGTCTTCACATTGCATAAGGCTCGCAGCGTTGTCGGGTTTTACACTGCCCCCATACAGAATCCTCACATAATCCGCCGTTGCCTTACCCCGCAACGCTCGCAGTTCGCCTCTGAGAAACCCATGAACTTCCTGAGCCTGCTCTGGGGTCGCTGTTTTACCGGTACCTATAGCCCACACTGGTTCGTAGGCTATTACAAACCTGGCAGCATCCAAAATTTCTATGTCTCCAAGTCCTGTGGTCAATTGACGCCTTACCACCTGGAAAGTAATACCGGCTTCCCGTTCTTCGAGTGTCTCCCCCAAGCAGAAGACAGGAATCAGATCATTGCGAAGAGCAGCGGTTAACTTCAGATTAACGGTTGCGTCAGTCTCCCCGAAAAACTGTCTCCGTTCCGAATGCCCAACGATGACGAACGTGCAACCAGCGTCCTTCAGCATCGATCCCGAGACTTCTCCGGTGAACGCACCGTATTCCTCCCAATGAAGATTTTGCCCCGCTACAGCAATTGGACTCCCTTCCGCCGCGGCCGCGGCCGCTGTCAAAGACGTGAAGGGCGGCGCCACCACAACTTCGCAGGAGAGCACTTTATCGCGAAGACTGCCTGCCAACATTTTTACAAGCTCACGCGCCTCATTGGCCGTCTTATACATTTTCCAATTCCCGGCAATAATCGGCTTTCGTCCTGCCATGCTATACCCCTTAGAGGCTCATGTATTCGCGTAATCCACCTATAGACAGAAACCCGTAAATCACACAGGTCTCCACACGGTTCAAGAGGCCAAGGTCATCGCCTCACCTTTCTCACCGCTTAAATCTCGGAAACATGCTATCAAACCTCCAGGGCTGCCACGCCAGGAAGAACCCTGCCTTCCATAAATTCCATGAAAGCTCCGCCGCCCGTGGAAATGTAAGAAATCTTCTCCATCACTCCAGCCTGCCGAACTGCCCTTAAGGTGTCGCCTCCGCCAACTATGGAAAAACCTTCCGAAGCGGCGATGGCATCAGCAATACCCATCGTGCCTGCCTTAAAAGGTTCCAGCTCAAATACGCCCATCGGCCCGTTCCAAACTATCGTACCAGCGTGAAGTATTTCCTTGTTAAACGAGGCGATTGTCTTGGGACCTATGTCAAGGGCCATCCAGCGCTCCGGCACATCAGCAACGTCCACGATTCTTGTCTCTGCCGATTCGTCCATGCCTGAAGCTACCACCACGTCGGAGGGCAACAAGAAATGGCACCCTTTCTCCTTGGCGGACTGCACAATATCCTTTGCGGTTCCCAGCATATTTTCTTCGATTCTTGAACAACCCATGCGAAGACCCTCGGCTCCCAGGAATGTGTTTGCCATGCCTCCACCAATAAGAACCGAATCCATATTCTGAACGATATTCTCGAGTATAGCCAACTTATCCGAGACTTTGGCCCCTCCAAAAACTGCCACAACCGGGCGCTTGGGGTTGGAAAAAGCCCGGTTGAGATTGTCCAACTCTTCCTTCATAAGTAAACCGGCTGCCTTCACAGGTAGCAGGCGAGGCACCCCGACGGTAGACGCGTGAGCCCGGTGGGCCGTACCAAAGGCGTCGTTCACATACGCTTCGGCTGGACTCGCCAACTCAGCCGAGAACTCCGGATCATTCTTGGTCTCTCCATCGTAGAATCGGAGGTTTTCCAAAAGAAGCACCCCTCCCACGGGGAGACTATTCACCGCAACTCTTACCGTCTCGCCCACACAATCACCGACAAAAACGACTGGTTGCCCGAGCAGTTCTCCAAGGCGCGCCGCTACGGGGCGAAGGCTCAACTCCGGCCTCTTCTCACCCTTTGGCCGTCCCAAGTGCGATGCCAGGATGATTTTTGCCGTTTGCCCGATAGCGTGCTGAATTGTCGGAACGGCCCGCCTGATCCTGGTATCGTCCTTAATTACTCCGTTTTCGTCAAGCGGAACATTAAAATCGCACCTGACAAAGACCGCCTTTCCCTTGATATCGATTTCTGTAATGCTCTTTATGGCCATTGAATCCCTCCCGGAATCTCGGGTCAATCCACTGACGAATTCGCATTGATTCTCTGGACACACTGCGAGGATTTCCGGCCCACGAATCTTTTTTGGGCCTGATCCCGCTCAATCAGACAAGCTTTTCACCGACAAAAGCAGCCAAATCCACCATACGGGCTGAATAGCCTGATTCGTTATCGTACCACGACAGCACCTTCACCATATTATCACCGATGGAGAAGGTCGAAAGAGAATCAAAGATGGAAGAATACGGGCTGTTGACAAAATCGATACTTACCAGCGGTTCATCAATAAACGCCAGTATCCCTTTCATCCTTCCTTCAGAGGCCTTCTTCATGGCGGAGTTTACTTCTTGAACCGTGGCGGCTGTTTTCAGAGTTGCCACCAAATCTACCAGGGATACATTAGGAGTGGGCACACGTATTGCCAAGCCGTCGAGTTTTCCTGCCAGTTCGGGTATTACAAGCCCTACGGCCGATGCAGCGCCTGTCGTGGTGGGTATCATATTCATGGCTGCGGCCCTGGCACGTCGAAAATCATTGTGGACGGTATCCAGTAAGCTCTGATCCATCGTGTACGAATGTATGGTGGTCATAAGTCCTTTATCGATCCCAAACTCGTCAAACAATACTTTAGCCACCGGCGCTAAACAATTGGTTGTGCAGGATGCATTGGATACCACATGATGATTCAGCGGGTCATAGGTATCCTCGTTCACACCCATTACAAACGTGCCATCGACCTTCTTGCCCGGTGCAGATATGACAACCTTCCTAGCCCCGGCCTGAAGATGTCTCCCAGCCTTTTCCCTGTCCCTGAAGAGACCTGTGCATTCCAACACGACATCAACCTTCAATTCGGCCCAGGGCAGATTCAGTAAATCATCGGTAATCCTGAGGGCGCGTATCTCGTTGCCGTTGACCGTTATGGAATCTGCGCCGTAATTAACCTCACCCGAATAAAGCCCATGAACAGAATCGTGCTTGAACAGAAAAGCCATCAACTTTGGTTCCATTCTGTCGTTGATAGCAACCACGTCCACTTTGGGATTCGAAAGAGCGCTCCTCATAACCGTGCGGCCGATACGCCCAAATCCATTAATAGCTATCTTGATTGCCATAATAAGCCTCCTCAATGACAAAAAAAAACAGTAGGATTCTAATTGATTTACTGTCCCTAGTCAACGGACAATGATTTCTCTTCTTGTATTTCCAAAGGATTTCGAGTATAAAATAAACGATTTTCTAGCCCACGGAGACACGGGGTCTGTATTGCCGAAATCCGGGAAACCGGCCTCCGAGATGAGTGCGCGCCACCAGGCGGACAATGCACCGTTTGTAGAGATTTGGAAATGACCAGGTCGGCATGCGTAGCCTTAATCGCATTAACGCTTGGGTTTTTTGGAACTTCTTCTTCCCTGTCCTATGCTGCAGAGGCCTCCAATTCGACGGGCCGCTGGAAAATAACCAGTGTCAAGATTTGCCGAAGTCAAGGCAGCGCTGTGATACCTTCCATTGAGGCCATTGGGAGCTATCCTGTCTATTCCTTCTTTATTCCCCGACCGGTGTGGACAGTCAACGGTAACGTCGTAGAGGCGAAACCCATGTACTCTCAAGGCAGGCTCGTATCCTTTGAACTCCTCAATGCTGCACCGTATCTCGATCATGGCAAGAAAAACACGGTAAAATTTGCCCTGCCGGACCATAACGGGTCCCGAGTTTTCCTTTATGATCACTCTAAGGTACCAGACGGCGAATGCTTCGAATTCTTTTGATACTGCTTTTCCCCCAAGTAATCTACCAGCTTTCGGCAACAATCGGCGCTTTTGTCATGGCGGACATTTTGCGCAGATCGACTTAAAAAGAGTTGTGCTCAGATATCTGTCACCACGGTCCGGAAGTATACAAACCACTGTGCCTGACGTCATATCCTTGGATGCCTGTATAGCCCCGTAAACTGCTGCGCCGGAACTCATACCCACAAAGATACCCTGGGTAAGAGCCAGCCAACGACAAGTATCGTATGCCTGATCGTCATTCACACGCACGATCGTGTCGACCCGCCTGGGATCATAGATGCTTGGGATTATGGCCTCATTCATGTTCTTTAGCCCCTGTATGGCGTGCCCTTCAACCGGTTCTACCCCAACGACCTTGACCGCCGGATTGTGTTCTTTCAGACGCTTTGAAACTCCCATTAGGGTTCCGGTCGTACCCATGCCCGCGACGAAAACGTCTATCTCTCCACCCGTCTGCTCGATGATTTCAACACCCGTGCCCATATAGTGGGCGTCCATGTTGTTGAGGTTTTCGAACTGATTTGGCATGAAATACCTGTCAGGGAAGGATTCGAATATCTGGTGTGCCCTTCTGATGGCCCCATCCGTTGCTTCACAACCGGGCGTGATTTCCAGTTCTGCGCCGAAAGCTCTGAGCGTGTTGCGCCGCTCGAGACTTACGCACTCCGGAAGGGTCAGCAAACAGCTATAACCCTTACATGCAGCCACCATTGACAGACCAATACCCGTGTTACCGGATGTAGGCTCAAGTATGATTTTGTCACTGGTGAGCAAACCTGTGTCTTCCGCTCGTTGAATCATATAGTAAGCTATTCGGTCTTTGACAGACCCACCTGGGTTGTTGCCCTCAAGTTTTCCCAGTATTCGAACCCCGTTAGACCCACCAGGGTAAATGATTCTCACCAGAGGGGTGTTTCCGATAAGATCGAGTATTCCCATTGGACAGCCTCTCCTAATTCCTGCGAAACTGATTCCACGGCTCACTGAAGCTTACAGTAAGTCCTAGAGCATCAACAGGATATTTGCCCGAATTGGAAGACCTACGAGCTATTCAATCAACCGAATCGATCCTTTTCAACTTCAAATTTTAAATTATATCATTTCAAATTCAATGGGGCAAAATAATACTACTGAAACACCCGGCGAGATGAATTTCTATACTTGGGATACACGATCACGCATAGCCTGAAACCCGATCCGACGGCCCACACTTGTTAAGAGGTAGCATCGAATGCATGGTGTTTGCCCTACCCGAACACGATTCTGCAACAGCGCTTGAGTTGTAGAGAGAAGGCTATATGTGTCCTGATTTCCCTCGGCCTGTAGGCTGGGGGAAATTCAATGATTATAGCGACTACGCATCTACCGGATTAGGAGCCTTCCTACGCGACCTGCTAAACGGTTCCAAAAATTTCACCGTCGATTTGCCCAAACGACTTGCCGAACTTGATCGACAATTTCGGCCAATCGCTTTAAGCGAGAATCTGGACGTCAGTTATGCACTGATGAAACTTGCGGCAGCGTTTCTGCTACCGTATACTGCTCCGACATCACTTTGTGGTACATGCTCAACGTGACAATTTCAAACGTGCACCCTTGGGATGGCTCGGCACAGAAGCTCCGCTGTGTCTGATGGTTCACAAGGTTCTTGCTTCAGGGCAACGCCATTACCAACAGAGGTTAGATCTCAACCCAAAAACAGGCCAGGAGTCTACTCAAAAACGACGAATCGTCTGACAAGAAGCCAGAATAAACGAGTTCCCGGTGCAGAAGCTCGGTTGCTTTGCCATTGATCAGAGCTTGTAGTGCAACTTTGTTGAGAGGGAAATTTTCCAGAGGTCTAGTGGCGTGCAAGAGTTCTAGCGACAGCCTTTCCAAATTTGGGGAGCGAAGCCCTTCTTCGTTCATGCCCAGCCGCACAATTCGCTGCTGCAACTGGCCACCGCTGCCGTGGACCACTACAAGCCAAATGGTTATAAGCCCTTTCTCGGCGCCATTCCCCTCAATGTTTCCTATCAAGCCCCGATCTTCCGGTTTCAGAGATGTGTAAACATCCAGCCATTGCTTAACTACTGGATGCTCGAGCCCTAGGAGGTTCAATTCGTCTTCTTGAAGCGCCTTGTCGCGATCTGTCGTGAACCGGAGGGCCTGTGAGTTGGGTCGATTCAGAATAAAGATGTCTTTGCCACTGGGACGTAACTCACCACTCTGCAAACGAGCCGCTCGTTGAGAAAAGGCCAGAAGCCGCTGCATACCGCGACCCTCGTCGTCGAACCGTTTGTAGTCGCCCAAATTGAATCCATCAAGGTCCTGGAAAAGTTCGAAGACCACCTCACGGGCAAGGTCGGCATTGGTCATCGCAACCTCAAGCTCTTGCCGTGTCCGTTTCAATGTAGGATCTAGAATCGCCTCCTGGTACAAACGGTCGTAACTGAGGCGGCTGCTAAGCTGGCCCAGAACCTGACCTCTAAGGTCTTCCGCAATCTGGCCATTGTCGTCCAACTTGCCCAAGGTCTGAGCTATTCCGTGCAGCTTTTCTTCGAGCAGCAGAAATATCTTGCCCTCGATTGTGTCCGTTGCGACGAGGTTGTAGACCTGGGCCGTGTCCTTCTGCCCGTAACGGTGGATACGTCCGATCCGCTGCTCCAGGTCCATGGGGTTCCATGGGAGGTCGTAATTGAAGAGCACTCGTGAGAACTGAAGGTTTATTCCTTCGCGTCCTGCTGCCGTGCTGAGCAACACCTTTGGTCCATCTGGACGGCGAAATCGTCGTTGGGCCGCCACCTTGGCCCCGTGATCGCCACCCTTCAAAACCTCGACACGTTTGCCAGGAAAGACGGTGTTGATTGCTGAGCGGATACTCTCGATGCTTCCGAGATAGGTGGTGAAGATCACGACCTTCTCATCCGGGCTGACCTGCCAGAGTTGTCGTAGAGCCTCCAGAAGGATGCCTGTCTTGGTTTCCATCCCTTCGGGGAACTGATCGAGAAGTTCTCGAATCCTTCTTCGCTCACCGGGAAGGGTCACGGAGACCAGGCTTGCCACAGCGTCTTCACCTGTGACCGCTGCAAGCTCGGTATCGTCGTAGCTCTCCGCTGTCTGGACGAAGGATGCAGTCTCTTTCCGCTTCTTCAAGAGCTGGACCTTGGCATCAGCGAGAAATTGCTCCGCCTGGGCCTTGCCGAAGATGTCGTCAGGCAGATTGTGAATCTCCCGGACAAGGTCCCTCCCATCTTCGATGGCTCTGTCCCGACGGTCCACATCCAGCAGTTGGTCCCGCTCGATGGCCTCTCCGACGGTCAGCATCAAGAGCCGCTTGCGCAGGGTCGCCCGAACCGCGGCGAAACTGCTTGCGGCTATCTTCTGAAAAATGGTCATGACGAAACCGAGCGCACGTGCCTGTTTCCCCTGGGTGGCCGCGAGGTTGTATCCGTCACGCAAGTAACCGAGCAGGGCTTGATAGAACGTCATCTCCCTTTCTCCGAGCGTGAATCCTTGGGTATGAACCACGCGCCGGGCAAAGAGCGGGCTCCCGTCCGCTGCGCATGCATCTGCCTTAGTCCTTCGCATCACAGCGGCATTCAGCCGGTGTCGGTTCTCGACCATGTCGCGCTCATCAGCGAAGAGTGTAGGATCGAGCAGCCGCACAAGCATCCAGAATCGGAAATGGTCCCCCTGGTGCGGTGTGGCGGAGAGCAGAAGCAGGTCCCGGCAATGGGGACGAAGGGATTCTGCCAGCCTGAAGTTCTCGGTCTTGCGCGTCTTTTTGCCGGTCTTGTAAACGCTCAAATGATGGGCCTCGTCGAACACCACAAGGTCCCAGGGGGGCGCTTCGAGAAGCCTCTTTACCCGAACCCGTCTCTTGAGTGTGTCCACGGAGACGATCAGCCGGTTGTGCTTGGCGAAGGCATTCGACTTCCGGTCCGTTACGTCTCCCTCCGACCCGAATACCTCGAAATCAAGGTTGAAGACCTCGTTGAGTTCGCGCCGCCAGTTGTCCACCAACCCGGCCGGCACGACCATCAGCGCCCGATGCATTTCGCCGCGCGAAGCCAACTCCCGAAGGATCAGGGCTGTTTCGATGGTCTTGCCAAGACCGACTTCGTCGGCGATGAGAAATCGCCTGGGCCGGGCGTTGGCGACCCGATGCACGATCACCACCTGGTGAGGTAGCAGGTCCACCTTGGCCGAGGTCAAGGTCGCCGCGCTTTCCATGAGCGGCAGATCGGCGGCTTCGACAGCCAGCCATAGGCGCTCGATGGCCTCCGGTGTGACCGGTTTCAGCCCGGCGATGACACGGTCGGACCAACTTTCCGCCTCCTGAAGTGCCTGCAGCGGTACCTGTCTTTCACCCAGTGACCGGAAGAAAACGCGGACGAATCCCGTCGGTTCGAAGCCGACGACTACACCTTCTCCCAGTTCGGGGTGCTCGACCTTCCGGCCGACCTGCAACTCAGGAAATCCTAAGGACATAGTATCCAACCGTTATGCTCTTTCCCTGTTCATCACGAATCAGGCGCGTCACGTTCATGGTGGCGCTACCGTCCCAGAGTGAGTACGACAGCCGCACCCGCTGGTGGTCTCGGCGGATGAACAACACCTCTTCGTCGGAGGCTGTCAGCTCAAACGATCTCTCATGGGTGCCGAAGCCGAACACCAGCCCACGCTGATCCCAGCGGGCCTGGAACTCCTGCACGAACGGGTTGACCCGGCTTTTCAGGAAATTCTGGGCCTCGGCCGGTTCCATGACATCGAGGAAGGTCTCGATGCCGCACACGAGCACAGTCTGACAGTTTCCCGGCGGTTCAGCCGGCCAGGCATTCATCCACCTGAGAGCTTCCCGCATGGAAACAAGGGTACCCCCGACGATGAGCGGGCCGAGGGTGAACCGGTCAAACACGATGCTTGACCCTCGGCGAAGCCATGCGCTTGAGGACATATCCCGCATCATTCAACCTCCGCCTCCAATTGCTCGAAGAGTGTCATCTGCCTGACTGCCGGCCCCTTCGCCGGTTTCGCGCGCCAGTGGCTGACGAGGTGCAATGCAAGTTTGGCAGCCTGCTGAATACCGGTGTCCGGATCGGTCTGGGTGTACCAGTCCAGAATCGGGTCCACCGATCTCTTGATCTGGAAGGTGGCCCGGTCGAGTTCGTCGGAAACAACCACGCCACTGCCGGGCGCTGTTGCACCGATTAGGAAATGGGCCTGGTCCAGGTCGGTTTTGAGGACCTTCCGGTTCCGTCCCGGGGCCTTGAAATACCGGAAACGCTCCTCGATGGGGGTCACATTCACTGAGGTTCCGACCACACGAATCCAGCCCAGCGCCTCGATGTCGCCCTGGGAGACGCCCGTGCCGCGCAGCGTCTTGTGCAGCTCGTCCCGCGCCATGGAGCGGCGACCCTGGAAAATCCGCAGGAACAGCCGTGAGGCCGGTTCCGCCGCGTCTGGTGGGCGGCGCTTGCCATTCTCATCCTTTCCGGCAATCAGGTCGTCCAAGAGCAGGTTGATCCCAAGGAGAGCGTCCCGCACGCCCAGGACCTGCCCATCGCCCGTATAGACCTGTCCGTAATGGCGGCTATAGAACTCGAGGGCCTTGCCCCGCAGGATGACCAGGAGGTCCGATTCGGGAAGCTCTTTTCCGTGGGAATGCTCCAGGAGTTCCTTGAACTGTTGCGCCTCGTCCTTAACCCACCGGCGCATCCTCGCCCAGCTCACGGCTTTCGGTTCTTCCAACCGCTTCCGGCACACATGGACGATATCGTACTCGATCTTCCGCGAACCGAAGGCGCCGGTCGCGCCCTTGGTCTCGTCACTGCGGATCGGATAGGTGGCGACGAGAAGATACCCGGCGTTGAACAGAGCCTCCAGCACGTCCACCCAGGGAGCATCGGCGCTGTGATGAAAGGTGAAGGCCATCAGCCCGCCTGGCTTCAGAAGCCGGCCTGCCTCGGCCCAACATGCTGTGAGAGTCTTCTGGTAGAAGTCGGACGCTGGTTCCGGCCTGTAGAGCGGGTTAGGGTCTTTCTCCCCGAGTTCCTTGTTGCCGGTCAGTTCGCGTGCCGTGGCGAGTATGCCGTTCGTGACGAACCGCTCCCGCTCGAAGTCCTCTCGGTCGTCGGGATGTTCGACGGTATTGTCCACCGCCTCGATGGCGTGGGGTGTCCGTTCCGGTTCGAAGTAATTCCGCTCCGGTATGCCTCGGTACCACTTGAGCAGAGGCAAACGCATCCAGACATAGAAGAAATCCGCTAGGTCTGCGTAGAAGAGGTTGTTCCCGAACGGCGGATCGGTGATCACCAAGTCATACGGGTTGCCGTCGAGCATTGAGAGGTCGGTGGATGAGCCGCAGAACAGGGTCGTCGATCCGGGTTGCATCGGATCATTTGGCTCAACTCGAATACTTCGGGCTTTCTCCGATTCGGGGAGAAGCACCGAGTCCCAGGGCTGTATTACCCATGACAATCCGTCAATGGTGATCGCCATGTTGGATTCGAAGTTGCCTCTGCCTCGCTTGTGAAAGATACAGTTCTCAACGACGAGTGCCTTTGGGTGGAAGTTAGCATTAGACATCATGGGCACAAGTTTGTCGTAGTCCTTGTCCCAGAAACAAAACATGTTCTGATTCCGCAGATATTGCTGCAGCGCCCCCAGGGCCTGCTCTCGCACATCCAGCGGCCATTGGTCTTCCGGCGCTTCGGTGATGGCCCGCATGAGTTGTGTATGCACGAGGAGTTGGCGCGGGTTGAACATCTTCCACCAGTGGGTGTAGCCCCAGCCGACGTTGACGCCGCCGTTGGCCCGCATCATGTATGCATCCCAGCACTCCTGACGCGGCCAGTATTCGTTCAGGTCCGTCTCATTCCGGTCGGCCCATTCCCGCTCCGCCAGGATCAGACACTTCACATCGCCCGGCTCAATCGGTTTGAAGTAGCGGCCGTTATAGTTGTACCCCTCAGCATCGCACTGCGGGCAATGGCACTGCAGGGCGTAGGCCGCCACGGGTGCGGTGTGTTTCGTAGGCTTGACCGATTCGAGGATGTCCTGCTTTTTGCCGCACTTTTGACAAGTGAAGTGGGATTGCTGGGGCACCGTTCCGGTCCGGGTCTGAATGTGCGAGCCGTCGGCGAGAGCGATCTGACGAGGCAACCCAAAGTTCTTGCTGTCTGCCGCAGACTCGGCGTCTTCTTCATCTACGGCGTCCTTGTTTTCGCCGGTCTCTTCTTCATCCTCTCCGGTGATCTCTTCCTCCGCTAGACGGGTGCGGCCGCGGACCTCGACGAATCGCATACCTTCAAGCCGCCGCTCGAACCACCGAGCGGTCATTTCCGGATCGGCATCCGCGAATCCACCCAACTCATCACCATCATCGAGACCGGACGCACCCTCCAGCCACTTGGGATGAATCAGGAGATACATATAGACATGGCGGCTCTCGATGCCGAGGTCCTTCTTCTTTACGTTCCCCACCTTGAACCCGTAGGTGAGCATGTTCCCCATTTGCAGCCTTTTGCCGCGATGCTCCTCAAGAACCCTCTTGATCTTTTCCCCGGCAAAAGAACCGCATCGGGGGCAACTCAAACCCGCTTCGGCGTCCAGCATTCCTAACGCTTGATCGATCCGCTCTTGCTTTTCCTCCTTGTTTCCCTTGCTGTAGTCCTTGAGGAGTTGAGCAAACCCCTGGCTGGTCTCCGTGAAACTCGGCTCGTTGTCCAGCACGACGCGCTCGACTCCTGGAGCCATGCGTGTTTCGCCCAGCTCGATGTTGAACTCATGGTCGCAGGAGAGGCAGGTCGAGGGGATGAAGTGGGTGGTCAGCTTCTTTTCGGCGATGACGGGCGAGCGGAAGATCGGTGTGCGGTGGTTGCAGCCCCGCGCATTGCAGGGTCCGTGCTTGGACCAGAAGGTGTAGATGATCTCCGGCCCTTCCCACCGGTACCGCCCGCGCTGATTAGGGGAAATCTCTGCAGGATCAGTATCCACGGACCTGCCGGTTTCCCGGTCTACCCAGCGGCCCGTGTGGCCACGCGGGCAGTTCGTGGTGTAGAAAGGCTGAACGAGGGGCTTGACCTTGGCCTCGATATCCTCGAAGAAAGCCTTGACTTGCGTGGGATCGCTGCAGGCCAGTTCGTTCTTCGTCACGAACCAGGCCACGGGATTGAGATCAACGCCCGTCATCTGGAAGCCAAGCCGCGCGCCTTCCACCAGCGTGGTTCCACCGCCCATGAAGATGTCGAGCACCCTGAGCTTGCGAAAATGCCCGGCCTTCTGGTGGTTGCAGTAGTAATGGTCCCAAACTCGCTTAGCCGCCTGGGAGGTGTCACTGGGCGCTTCCGTGGCGGCCGCGATCAGCAAGCTCCGAAAGACGCTGGAGCGGCGACGGGCCCACCACTTGGACATCTGATAGATGGGTTTGCCCGCATTGCCTTCGAGGTTGGAGAGCGCATTGATCGGTGCGATTGGAAAGTCCACTTCCAGGCAGACGGGAGGTCTGTCCGGATCGCTGAAATCGGGCACCGGAAGACGGATTGCCTTGCCCAGGTTGGGCGGCTCGTAACCGTTCTTCTTCTTGCGAGCTTTCTTCCTGCCTGGCGTTTCGGCATCCGGCTTTTCCATACCAGGGAAAAAATCTTGCTGCATTTTCCAATTAACCATAATCAAGCTCCTGCAAGCTGGTTGAACTGGAGGTGATGCGGCGAGTCTATCTTCAGCATCTTATCGGGCTTGTCATGCTTTCCGGTTTCTCGAGTCATCCGAGTTTTTTTCTTCGGGATGCTGGTGTGGCTGATACTAACAAAACGTTGTTCGTAGTTTTTCAGGAAACTAGGCTCATTCCAGAACGTCTTACCGATTTCCCGGCAATAGGCCATGAAACATTGCGCCCCTTTCAATTGTTTTATGATTTCCGCCGGCTGACCTTTTTTTGCCTTCATCTCGATGTAAACAATAACCTTTTTCCCGTTTGTGCTGGAAACCATGACATAATCTGCGCGCTTGCATTCCCCATGTGATCCTACAAATACGGCATCTGGTGACGTAAAGGCATCCGCCCTGATGACGACTGCATTATTGGGTAATCCGTAAACTATTGCGGTAGACCCGGCGTGCAGAGGTTCAGCAAGTTCTACTTTCATATTATTACGGTGTTCAGACAAGTGCTGCTTGGCGGAATCTTTGATCATCTGGTTGAGGATGTCCATGTCCGGCATTTTCATTCTCCTCCCCAGATGATTTCTTCCTGGATGCGGTTCATGTCCTCAATGGTCTTATCAAAACTGCGTGCCTCGATGCCCAGTTCCGGATCGATATCAGCCGGGGTAAGGGTTTGACAGCGAGTCTTTCTCTGTCCGCCATCCAACCTGACCAACGCTTCTCCGGCGATATAAACTTTAACTTTATTTGCAGAAAGCATTTCATCAGGTTTGTAGCCCTCATTCTCCATGATTCGTTTCAAATGGGCTTTGTCATGGTTTAACATGATGAGGGTGTTCAATTCTTTAATGATGTAATCACTGTGGGTCGTCATAAAGATTTTAATACCCAGATTTACCAGCCTGGCGAACAACCGAGCAATCCGTCTTTGATTTTCCGGATGAAGATTCAACTCCGGCTCATCGATCACAAAAAGATCTCCCGGCTGGGCAACATGGCGCAAATAGAAACCGACATCCAGGAAGGAGCGAACAGCGCTGGAACTTTCGTCCATGGTGAGCTTCAGGCGTTTGTTTGCCCTTGGAATGAAATAAAGCTCATCACTTCGAGTCACGGTGTACTCGCCACCGATTATGTCGCTGAAATCCCTCAGCAACTCAGGGTGCTCTTTTGCGATAAAACTTTCCCTTTTTACAACAGTCTCCAACTGACGCGTAAAATCGACATTCGCCCTGACGGGCCATGCATAATCGGAATAAACTTTGGCAAGCAGGTCAAATGGGTTGAGTTCTTTTCCCAACGTGCCCATTTGTTCCAGAAGGCGATTTCGAGCAAAATTTAATTCCTTTCTGAAGATTGCCGCTCCAGTTCTTTCTGCGCTGGCAATAAAAACATTCGGAAAAAGATGACCGAACAAGATTTCCTTTATCGCGTCGCCTATAACCTTTGAAATAAGGCCATTGGGCACTTTTCGTTCATCTTTATCTTTCTCAACCAACAATGAAATATGAACCATCGGGTCGGGCGGTTGCTTCAAAATGGTAATGAGTTTGGTTTTGGCCGTTCCCATTGTCAACTCAAATGACTGCTTGGGCTGAATGTCGTTTTCCTCGATATCAATGAGAAACGACGTATCAGTGAAATATGTTTCGGAAGATGCGAAAAACCTCGGTAGCTGTTTTGTATACTCCTCGCATCCTTTATGCAAAATAGCCTCGGCATCGCTGATGTAATCATTCAAATCAAGTTCCGTAGCGCCTTCGACCATCAGTTGTTGCACCGAATTGCTTGTAACATCGATGGAAATAAACTGTTTCCAAAAAGAGAGAAACCCGAAAAGCGCATAAGTGGCGTAGGTCTTGCCGGTATTGTTGGGGCCGCAAATGATCGTCATGTCGCCGATTTCAAATTGAGCCTGTTTTAACGGACCTAAATTCTTTAATTTAATCAGCATAGTCGCCTCCTGCCTAAGTCGCTTCAAATTCAATCCACGGCACAGCCACTTCCAAAAGGCTCAGGCCCCCATGACACACATGGGGGAAGCCGCCTTGGACCTTCCATTTCCTCTGGCCCATGACGATGTGGTGTTCGTTGTGGCTTACCACAATCGGGGGCATGAACCGTTCCTGCCAAGGGCCAGTTGCCTTCTTGTACCGGGCTGCGCCGAAAGTCTCGCGCAATTTCTCGATGACATCCGGATTGATTTCCTCGCTCGAAAACAGCCTGCTCACTGCATAACCGTGGTCGGACGTAATGACCAGTTTTCTTCCTTGCCGAAGCCTGTTTGCGAATTTCCAGAATCCGTCATCCTGAAGCGTTGCAGACGCGGTCTTGTAGATTTGATCCGGGAGTTTCTTGTGAACGTGGATGAGATCGTCGAGCCAGCTATGCCACACGAACACATTGGATTCGTGGGGGATGCTTCCCACGCAATCCTCGAATGGCACGCTGATCACATCCGTGTAGGCCTTTGATGGAAAGAGATTGAAACTTACCGGAGCGCTATTGCCGGCGAGATGGCTTCGTGACGGGACACCCAGCGCGTGAGCAAACTGGTCCGTGTCGGACGGCGCTTCAGCGCCGGTCACACGCACATCAAAGGGCTGGATATTTCGTGCTTGAGCGCCTCCCAAGAGCCAAGGCATTTCGCGCAGAGACAGGGCATCAAGCACAAGGACGGCACGGCCGATGCTGGATGGCGCAGCACACCATTCCCTCAGTTGACTTGCGGTCCTGGGAGCGGCATCTGGATAGGATGCCCAAAGCTCCCAGGCCGTCTCGGCAAGGAGGCGGTCGGGTGTGACCGTCTGGTTATGCAGATCAACTGGAGAGCCGCAGGAAGCAGCGATTTCCTTCAATTGAGCGAAGACTGCATGCCATGCGTCCGCCGGTGAGGGAGTGTCCAGGATAATATCCACCCAAGTTGGCGTACTCATTCTTCGCCGCCTTCCTTCGTGAAAATCACTTCCATGGAGGCTTTGAAACTCGAAGGAATGCGGGTGAGAATCTGCTTCACCTGCTGCACGGTGAGGTTGCTGAACTCGATCTTGGCCGTGTTCAGCACTGTGCTGGGATCAACGCCCCACTTTTCGAAGCACGCGGACAGGTTGATACCAGTGGTCGCTTCGGCCGTCCGGTGGATCTCGGTGGTTCCCGTTACAGGAGGCACGGGATCTACAGGAGTTGTGGGGAGCGTAATCGGTGGAACCAGTAGTGGGGGCTGTGTGCTACCGCCTGTGGGCGGCTGAGGAGGAAGAACAGGCGGTTGAGGCCCTGGGCCCGCAACGGTCGTTCCACCAACCGCAGCCGGAAGGCCAAGTTGGATCTGTCGCATCTCCTGCCCGGAGCGGAAAGCCCTGGAACGAATAAAGCGGAGTGCTTCCTCATCGCTTAAATGCTCTGGCCGGCGGCCAACCCAGGTCCCGCCGACATTTACCACGATCTTGCCCCGCGCGACGATCTTCAGAATCTCTTCATAGATGGGGGTCTCACCAAGGAACGGTATGGCGTTCTTGGTATCCGGCGGCGGCGGTTCGGTCAGTTCGTCGAGCAGGTCGCCCACCAGACACGATTCCTTGGCACGCTCCAAAACCAGGGACTGAAACTCGGCGGGATCGAAGAGGTCCTCGACAAGAGATTTCTCGACTGCGGTTGGGATCTCACCGCCTTGCGCAG
This sequence comes from Deltaproteobacteria bacterium, assembly GCA_026388625.1. Classification (GTDB taxonomy): domain Bacteria; phylum Desulfobacterota; class Desulfomonilia; order Desulfomonilales; family Desulfomonilaceae; genus CAIXMD01. The sequence goes on from JAPLJK010000077.1 coordinate 92,890, forward strand.
TCACGCGCTCCACGTCGAATATGCATTGATCTGGTTGCTGGTAATTCCAGCGCCGCAGCACCGCAAACTTGTCGAAGCGCTTCTTCAGTGCATCCCGAAGCGGCTTGTCGAATTCTTCTTTCAAACCGCGGTATTTTGAATCACCGCGCCACGCTATCGAGGTAAGGTAGGAGCACCTTGAGCAGAATAGGATTTCCCCATCTTGGTAGATGCCTTTCTCCCCGTCCGCAGGCAACAGGAATCTGACTGTGTTCCGCTTTGTAGAGACATGACTGGCGAGCCATTTCCCGAGAGAATCTACGCGCTTTCCCTCGCTGATTTGCAGAGGCTCAGGAATGACGATAAGAACCGGTCGGTCCCACTTCGCTGGTTTGTCCAAGTCGTCGACATCGGCCCAAGGATCGCTCTTCCAATTCGGGCCGAGGGCCATCACTCGGGAAGAGGATTGTCTCGTTTCGGGGACGAGGATGTGCCGCAGTGTGTTGCGAACGTGTTCGATGTCTTTCCCCGGATAGACCGTCTGGCCAATCTCGGTACCAGAGACACCAGGTTGCCACAGTTTATCGTTCTTGGCAGAAGCCCGGACTTTCGACCTTGGGTTCTCTTCCAACCCGAACCGCAGGCGACCGTCCGGGCTTTCTTCACCATGTATGTTGATGCTGGTCTCAATCAGTTGAACCAGTTCACCCTGGAACGAATTGTCATCGACCGGCTGTTCCCGTGTAATGTCGAGTTGAAGCTCCTGCCGCGTCCCTCCAGCGTTTCTTCCGGGCGACATGGAACGTATCCAGAGTGCGCTGACCAGCTCACGAGCATGGGGCACGGGCGCTCCGATTGTCTTGACTGTTTCGAGATTCCGTTGGGCTACTTCACGCAGCCTCTCCTGCTCTCCTACTGTGGCAATCGAATCCAATAGCGATTGAACACCGCATGTATCGTCATCCACGAAGAAATCAGCGGGTGTAATGATCGGCACTGCCTCTCCTCGCTCTCGGTATGAGGAGGCGAGGATACGAATAAGGTCACGTGTTTCCTGAGCGGCCTCAGCCATCAAGATGTGGTCTTCCAGAAGCTCCATAAGCTCCGGCGAGAAAGGCCAACAGGCCATGACCTCTGATATGATCCGAGACCTTTCTGATTCCGGTAGGTGAGAAAAACGAAGCCGAAAGCGCTCGGACGCATAGGAATCGAGAAGGCTCCGTATCACGTCCGGCGGGATGTTCTGGCGGTTCTCAAAGAGACGATACAGGAGTAGTTTCTTACGGTCTTCCTTCGCATTGGGCCCTCGGAAATCAATGATGACGGGGCCGTCACGGTGGACCTGTCTAAAGGCCTCCGTGTTGTTATTCAATACTGAAACGACAAGGATTAGTATGTCGGGCCTGTCCTTCGAGAGTTCGGACAGGTTTTGGATGAAGTTCTCGGCCAAGGTCCGGTACTTGATTCCTTCCGGCCCTGGATGATCGCTCAGGCCATCGAACCACTTCTGGAATTCATCGAGAATCAGCGCTACGGGTTGGGCCTCGAACATCTCCTCCAACAGGGATCGCGGAGGATATGGCCGACTCATCTGGTTGAACTTGCCCCTGAAGAAGTCTCCCTTGGGATGACGCTCGAATATGAGGTCCCACAACAGAGGGTACTCATGGTTGTGGACCGGTTCCGAAATGGCAAAGAATCCACCATTGAGAACAAGCCCACTCAAGGGCTGCGCTCCAGGTCTGTTTCCCCATTCGTTGGCCCACTTCTGAACATGAAAGGAGGACGCGATTGCGTGGTGCATCACGGCCATGATGTGTGATTTACCACGGCCCCGGCCTCCCATCAGGACAATAGGGCGCTTGGAGCGATCCGTGCTGACCGAGCGTAAGGCAGTCTGAACGTCCGCCGTTGGGTACGTAATTGAGAGGATGAAATCCGGGGTTCTCTGAACTGCTCCGGTGTTGTCCTTCATGCGCAGGGCTATGGCTGTGCCCGGCATCTGAGAACCGAGGAATTCATCTCGTAACTTTAGGTTCAGCATCATCAGCCTCCGTGCGGGGTTATCCAGTCTCGTCGTGAGGTTTCTCAATGAGATCGATAGTCCAGTCTCCGCCCGACTTCACACGCCAGTCCACCACGGCCTTCTTGAATGTTCAGAGACGCCCCCTCCTATGGGTCGAACCAAAAGATAAGTGCCCCCCCATGACAGGCGAAAGCCCTTTGGTTTGACAATGAAACAGCATGACTGAGACATTGAAGGTCTGCTCGTGCTGAGTGGTCCCTCTCTTGATCGACGTAATTGGCAAGTCAGCCTTTGCCAACATTTTTTTACGAGTGACTCGAGTCGGGGTACAAGAATATGCAATGCACTCACATAGTCTTGGCAGAAAAATCTCCCTTTTCCAACTTCAATGAAAAACTCAGTGTCCGATTCTATATCATAGGCCCTGACTTCAGAAAGTCTAACAGATTCTCGGCAGTCATGCCTCGCTCGTTGACCAAGAACTGAAAAAGGCTTTTTAGAAAAAGCTCAGTTCTCACCAAGACGTGAGACTCGTATCGACGATCAGCAAAGAACTTGAATGATGCATCTTCAGAATTTCCCCTCAAAAACTTTTCGATCTCGGTCTATCATAAACTGGGATATTCCGAAGAGAAATGGAGACGATTCTTTGAACTCACTTGTCTTATTTTCTACGGCCTCAGCGTGTACCAACAATTTGAAGTCTGAGGCAATAAGTTCAAGACAGTCAGCAAGCTCCAATGCCTTATAAAGCTGTAAAAAGCTATCTACCATTTCCATGGGAACCCCAAAAGAAAAAGATACTTCTCGAAATTCGTCTCTACTTGCCAAGTATACGTCTCGGAGTCGCCTCTTTAACTCTCCGACCTTGTTCCCTTCACCGACTTGTATGTAGTGAGCCAATGCCTCTTCGAGAACCCTTTGCAGTCGGCTGATGCCCCCGGCCGTTCCACGCGTTGATCAAGCTCTTTCACGCCTAAAAAAGACTCCTATTTGCAGCAATATCCCAGTACATTTCTAGAGATAACACTTTTCCTGGTTTATGTACGCGTTCGAACCCATCAAAACTGTCGATAAATGATCATTTAGCCGTACTAAACTTACGTTCCGCGCCCTCCGGCATGTCCGAAGGGCTATTTTCCCGAGTATGCCTCGGGTTGTTCCGCACTCGGTCATTTTGCCTAGGTGTCTGGAGGGTCTGAACGTATTTTGTTTTGTGTTTTTTTCATGTTTGTCTCCAGCGGCTTATGGTTCTGGGAAAAGCGGGCGCAATAAGGCCGTTACCCAATTCTCGAGGAAGAACGGCACCAGCATTGGAAGCGCACAGGACCGATGAATGAGATGTCAGCCATGTCCGGGTTGAATTATCCCGACGGTCCGGGAATTGTAAAAGGAGTTACCGGTGGAACAAAGCCTGCTCTCGGGTCCACAAAGATCGAGGGAGACAGCCCCAGTATAGCCAGATAGCTTAGCTGGATAGGCTTCAGGGGCTTTCCCAGCATCCTTCCGCCTGTGGTTTGGATCACCGGCGCCGACGGAAAATATGTGGTCATCATGAACGATGTAGGGCGAGATGTTTGTCTCTTGTCCCACCCGGTTATCGTAGAGCCC
>JAPLJK010000072.1:0-18589 GCA_026388625.1 Deltaproteobacteria bacterium
GTAATAATATACTAAGCCGCCTCCTATAATATCGCTATGTTAACACCAGCGAAAACCTGGCGTGCACACTTTTACTTGAGAACTGCCAATTCATGATATCAAATAGTTACACCGATGTTTCCGATTTACCGTGATGTCTGACCATATCCGTTCGGGATTGACGAGATTAGATTCATGCGATGCTTCAGCGCTCCGAGTTACCGCATCTTTGTGGCGCTTGTGATCGGCTGGGTACTCACGGTGGGAAAACACACTATCAGCCAGGTGATTCTGACCATGAGGCTCCATGAGTCCAGGCACTTCGCCACGATCTACCGATTCTTAGGAAAGGGCCAATGGCACATGGACTGGGTATCCCGTTGTCTCTTCAGAATCCTGGTGGAAACGCTGATTGCCGAGGGCTTAGAGATCCTCACCGTGATTGACGACACCCTGAACAAACATCGGGGCAAGAAGATCTGCGGAGCCGGATGTCAGTATGACGGTTCGGCTCCGAAGCAGACCAAGAAGGCCAAGCAGACGAGCTATGGTGTGTGTTTCGTGATCATCGGTCTGGCGATTCGCCTTCCCGGAATCAGCGACCGAGTGTTTTGTCTGCCTTATGCTGCCCGGCTCTGGTGGCCACCGAAGGCCAAGGTTAAGCCTCAGGGTCTTCCCTACAAGAAAAAGCCTGAACTGGCTTTGGACCTTATCAAGCAGACCCATTCGTGGCTCGAAGATGGAGAACGCCTCAGGCTCGTAACTGACCTTGGCTACTGTTGTGATACGGTCCTGAAAGGACGTCCCAAAGGCGTACATATTACGGGAAGGCTGCGAAACGATTCCGCATTGTTCGCTCTTGTTGAGCCACCGGTCATTCCACGAAGAGGCAGACCTCGTAAGAGAGGTTGCCGATTGCCGACCCCGGCCAGCATGTTTCGGGACCCCAACCTGGAGTGGTCTGAGGTCAAGGTCTTCTGTTATGGAAAAGAAATCAAGTTGATGGTCCATCAATTCACGGCCCTTTGGTATCATAGCGCAGGCCAAGAGCCGGTTTCTGTCGTACTGTGTCGTGATCCGAGCGGACGTCACGGCGACATCGTGTTCTTCGACACAGATCTCCAGGCTCGGCCTCGTGAGATCATTGAGCGATACGGGGCCCGCTGGAGCATCGAGGTGACCAATCGTGAGACCAAGCAACTCCTAGGAGTCGCAGAACCTCAGTGCCGTAGAGAGCTTTCGGTTGTCCGTGCTCCTATGTTCGCGTACTGGGCCTACTCCTTCGTAGTCCTCTGGTTCGTGCGGCAATTCGCCGACGCGAGAAAGCTGGTGGCGGATCCTGCTCCCTGGTACCGGCAAAAAAAGTCTTTCACCTTTTCCGATATGCTGGCCGCAGCACGAAGGAGTCATTTCTCTATGAGAATTAATTCGGAGGCCAGCGATATCAATGAGTTGAAAAAAATCAACCAGCCGCGCTATACGCGCGGTTTCAAACATTCGGAAATCGCGAAACTATAGTATTAATGTCCCATTAGAAAAACCGGACATCAAGATTCCGTTTGTTCCACTGTTAGCGAACCCTATGAATCATATTTTTTTTATTTCGAGTCTGGTTTCAGGAGCAAGGCGCTAAATGAAAACATTTCTATCTTGTCCTCGGTGCAATCATAATATTCCACTCCACCGCAACCCCTTACCCACAACTGATGTCGTGATACGCAACGGTGACGGAATCGTTTTAATCAAGAGAAAGAATCCTCCTCCTGGATGGGCAATCCCCGGCGGTTTCATAGACTACGGAGAGAGCGCGGAAGAAGCCGCCATAAGGGAAGCTATGGAAGAGACCTCATTGGAAATAAGGGATTTGATGCTGTTAGGTGTATACTCAAAAGCGGACCGGGATCCCAGGCAACACACCATCAGCATAGTCTTTACAGCCTTCAGTCAAGGTGTTCCCAAAGCTGCCGACGACGCGATCGAAGTCGGAGTGTTCACCAGGGACAATCTTCCCACGCCACTTGCTTTCGACCATGATCAGATCCTTGACGATTTTTTTTCTACGGCGGCCAAACGTTGCGGTTGTATGCTTCCCGGTTAGACATTATGCTTTACTTGGAGAGATCACGACATGAGGCATAAGGAATGATTGGTATATCCAAACTCTACTGTGGCGCTGTGGAAGCGTCTGATCCTCTTCGATACGGCCGACGCTCCAAGGATCTGCCTTCTCACCTCTTGCAGTTTTCGATGGACAAAAAACCGGTGGTGGTCTGGAACGTAACCAGACGCTGTAATCTGAGATGCGTGCATTGTTACTCCAGATCAGAAGACCGAGATTTCGGAGGCGAGCTTTCTCTTGAGGAGGGGAAAACTCTTATCGATGACTTGGCTCGGTTTGGTTCCCCGGTAATTCTTTTTTCCGGGGGTGAGCCGCTCATACGTTTGGATATACTCGAACTCATACAGTATGCAGTTGGAAGCCGACTGAGAGCAGTGGTGTCAACTAACGGCACTCTGATTACGGGAGCGATGGCAGAGAAACTAAGAGATATCGGCCTGTCTTATGTAGGAATCAGTTTGGATGGCTTAGGTTCGCATCACGACAGCTTTCGAGGAGTGGCAGGCAGCTTTCTGAGGGTGATGAATGCGATTCGGAATTGTATGGAGGTCGGACTGAAGGTAGGGCTTAGATTCACCATCACCAAACGTAACTTCGAAGACATCCCCGGAGTATTCGATCTCGTTGAGCAACATCGCATTCCCAGAATTTGTTTCTATCACCTGGTTTACTCAGGCAGAGGCACTGAACTCGCTCACGAAGATCTTGACCACGGGCAGACGAGGGATGTGGTGGATTTAATCCTTGACAGGACAAAGAGGCTTCATGAGATCGACCAACCGGTGGAAGTTCTGACTGTGGACAATCACGCAGACGGTCCCTACACTTATCTCCGCCTCGCAAAGGAGAACCCCGAGAGGGCAGCCCAGGTGCTGGAGCTGCTCAGAATGAACGAAGGTAATAATTCCGGTCGCGGTATCGGGTGTATCTCATGGGATGGCGAGGTCTATGCCGACCAGTTTTGGCGCCACCATAGTTTCGGAAATGTGGGGGAACGTCCCTTTAGCGAAATTTGGACCGACCCTTCGGACCAGTTTCTGATGAAGCTCAGGGAAAAGAAAAAATTCGTCAAGGGCCGTTGTGCTCAATGCCGATGGCTGGATATCTGCGGTGGTAACTTCAGGGTGCGGGCAGAGGCAGTTTACGGAGATGTGTGGGCTCCTGACCCGGCGTGCTATCTGTCGGATGAAGAAATAGGCATCCACGAGAACGCCCGTGCCTCAAAATCTCTCTGATAGGCCGATGGTTGATGTTTGTCCGGAAACACCATAGAAGAGCGAACAAGCCTTTCCGTCCATCAGTTTGCTCACATTAGACTGGGGCGGATTCGCCGGTAATCTGCCGATAAGTCCGACCCTATTAAATCTTGAGGCAACATGCTCTACGGCGGCCATATCAAATCAATCAATGACGTTGGGGATCTCAAGCATCTTGGTTTTGACTTTGGGGAGGTGATTCTCGAGAATCGCGAGGCACGAACTCGCTGGCTTGACTCAGGCCTCGTCAATGAATCAGATTCATGTTGGTTCATGATAGCTCACGGACCTCGTGAAGGTCCTCCCAACGATGTGAGAAACCTCTGGGATTGCTATTTTACGGATTTGAAGGAAACAGTTGACGTCTCGAAAGAGCTTGGAATCAGGTTTTTAACAGTGCATCTTTGGTTGGATCCCCGTTTCGTCAAGCCGGATGTAGTGGTTGAAAAAGTCGACTTTCTGAGAGAGATCGTCGGATACGGGCAAAAGCGTAATGTGCTGATAAGCCTAGAGAACCTGTCAGAGAACGCTGCCGATCTCAATCAGGTTTTGATAGAAGTCCCGGGTCTTTCAGTGACACTTGACATGGGCCACGGTCAGCTCCTTACCGAGCAGAATACATCGTTCGGCATAATTGACCGACTGATGACTTCGATAGGGCACGTCCATTTACATGACAATTACGGGGGCACGGGCGTGGCTGACGACCGTCATCTCCCAATAGGAGATGGAATCATCGACTTCGCAGGAATCTTGGAGACCCTCATAACAAGAGGTTACAACGGAACTATCACATTAGAGCTGGAAAAAGAAGATCTCAAATCTTCGTGGGTGAGACTGAGAAAACTAATTGATAGTATCCGCTCCCGCTTGAGTCCGACTGGTCAAGGTTGCGGCTAATTGAGTGTACCCTCACACATTATCAGCGTGGCAATTCCTCTGCCGGTGAATGGTCCTTTCAGCTACCGAGTGCCGGACGAGTTTACTGAAAAACTGCAAATCGGTAGCCGAGTTTTTGTGCCCTTCAGAAACAAGCTCCGAGCCGGGTTCATCGTCGGGTTCCCCGGCCCTGAAAACCAACCTCAAGATATGAAGGATGTTCTTGATGTCCCTGACGAGGAGCCTTATTTCACTCTGGAACTGTGGGAGTTCATCCAGTGGCTGGCCAATTATTACCTTCTTCCTACGGGCCTGGTACTCAAGACAGCTCTGCCTCCAGGCTTGGACAGGCGATCCAAGCCTTGGGCAATTATTACAGAGGAGGGAAGGCAGTGGATCAAGAGGCCGGCATGTGAGTCTGAACAAGAAGCGCCCGCCAAACTCTTGAAGTCTGGAGCGATGCTGCTAAATGAATTGTCGGCAGTCATTGGCCAAGAAAAGGTGCGTGAATGGATACAAAGTGATTGGATAACAATTGAAGAGCGAATAGCACGACCCAGAACAACTCTGCACAAAAAAAACCTTCGTGAGCTTCTAAATCCTGTTGGGATAGTTGCATTTTCAACAGAAGAACCTCTCAGGTTGACGAATCACCAACAGGCAGCGGTGGAACATCTTCAGGAAGCCATCCGTGAAGGAGGATTCAAGCCTTTTCTCCTGTTCGGGGTGACCGGTTCCGGCAAGACGGAGGTCTATCTGAGGGCCATAGAGACATCATTGGCCATGGGGAAACGAGTCTTGGTTCTCGTTCCCGAGATAGCTCTGACACCGCAATCAGCACGTCGTTTCCTGAGACGTTTTGGGGGGGGCGTAACCCTGTTCCACAGCGGTCTAACACCGGCTCAGAGAGTCGATGAATGGCGGAGAATTCGGGCCGCCAGGGTCAACGTGGTTATAGCAACCCGCTCAGGCATCTTTCTTCCCATGGACAACCTCGGTCTAATAGTGGTGGACGAAGAACACGATCCGTCTTACAAGCAGGAGGACAGTTGCCCGTACAACGCGAGAGATATGGCTCTTGCCCGAGGGAAGCTGAACGGCGCCTGCGTCATACTGGGGAGTGCTACGCCATCTTTTGAAACCTTTTCGAATGTCAAGACCGGAAGGATTGCTCGAATTGATTTGCCGGGTCGTTATCACGCCGGACCTTTGCCGGGTGTCGAACTAGTGGATCTGAAGCTTTCCAAAGAAAAGGAGAAAAAGAGGGCTTTTCTGACTACTGTTTTAGTAGAGGCAATTGGCCAGGCCCTCGCCAGACAGGAGCAAGTCGCGCTGTTCCTGAACAGAAGGGGTTTTGACACGTTTGCTCAATGCCGGTCCTGTGGCCACGTCTTCTCCTGTCCAAACTGTGACATCAGCCTGACGCACCACAAAGCGAGCAGAGCACTTCGCTGTCACATTTGCGGCTTCTCAAGGTCTGCACCGCCTATATGCCCGCAATGTTCCAATACCAACATTTTTTTTGGAGGCGTTGGAACACAGAAGGTGGAGGAAGAACTTGTGAGAATCTTTCCCGAAGCTCGAGTGGAACGACTGGACCGGGACTCGACCCGTAGGCGAGAAGATCTTGAGGGTATTCTTGATCGCTTCAGAAGAAAAGAAATCGACATTCTCACAGGTACTCAAATGATCACGAAAGGCCACGATTTCCCAGGAATTTCACTTGTGGGAGTGCTCTGTGGGGACATGTCTCTTCATTTTCCTGATTTTAGGGCATCCGAGAGAACGTTTCAGATGCTGACTCAGGTTGCCGGTCGGACAGGTCGAGGGACGAATTCCGGCCGCGTCTTGATTCAAACGTTTGATCCCGGGCACGAAGCCATCAAATTTGCTGCGTCCCACGCGTATGAAGATTTTTTTGAATATGAATCCGCCTTTCGGAGAGAACTGCGATATCCGCCATTTGGATATCTGATACTGGTTAAAATTGAAGGAAATGTCGAAAAAAAAGTCGAGGCGATAGCGGTAAGAATTGGTAGAGCAGCCCGATTACTAAAGGGCAACTCGAGGGAAGTTATGATTCTGGGGCCGGCTCCTTCACCCAGGCGAAAGGCAGAAGGGAAATTTCGCTGGCAGGTGCTATTCAAGGCTGAGCGCCGCGAACCGCTACGTGATCTGGTCGGAAGTTTGCTGGACCAGGGACAATTGAAAGCTCACGGCATCAAAATCATTGTTGACGTGGATCCTGTTGATCTCATGTGAGATCATGAAGATGATCGGCGACAAAATTCATTGTGGACGGACGAGCCACTCCTATTTGCATTACATCCCTGAAATATTAAGATATAGTGTATACGGTATGCGGTGTCGATAATTCGGAGGAACCATGAAAAGGACGTCCATAATTGTTCTTACTACTATATTTGTGTTTTTCCTTGGGGGACTGATAATAGCATGGTCGGTTTATCAAAGGGCAGATGTTGAAAAGGCGGTTGCCCACATCATGAGTTTTACGGATGAGAACTTTGAGGCAGAAGTTGTTCAGGCTTCAAAAAAACATCCTGTCCTTGTAGACTTCTACGCGGATTGGTGCTTTCCATGCCGTCTGCTCGAACCAATTCTGGAGGAAGTGGCGAAGGACATGAGGGGCCGGGCCGTGATAGGCAGACTCAACACTGACAAGAATCTGATTGCCAGAAGATTCGGCATCAGCAGGATACCCGCAGTGTTCATAATAAGAGATGGTGAAATCAAAAACTCGTTCTACGGAGTTGTCCCCAAGGAAACAATAGTCAAAGCCCTCCGCGAATATGGATCCTAATAGGCTGCCGATATCAGTGTCAAATAGACTTTCCGATATTTCAGTAATCATCAGAGGAGCGGGCGATCTCGCAACAGGGACTGCGTGTCGCCTGCACCGATCAGGATTCTTCCGCATTCTTATGACAGAAGTTGAACGGCCTCTCGCCGTGAGGAGAAAGGTGAGTTTTTGCGAGGCGGTTTACGAAGGAGTCTGGATGGTCGAAGGAGTTCAGTCCTTTAAGATTAATGGTCCTGGTGAAGCGGAGGAACTCTGGAAAGACAGAGTTATCCCTGTGATTGTAGATCCTGAGAATGCGAGTAGAAGAGCGTTGAAACCCGATATAGTGGTTGACGCAATTATGGCTAAGAGAAATATCGGGACAAGAATTACCGACGCTTCTCTCGTAATTGGTTTAGGGCCCGGATTCCAAGCGGGCAAGGATGTTCATTACGTGATCGAAACGAACAGAGGCCACAATATGGGGCGTCTCCTAGACCACGGATCGGCGTCCCCAGATACCGGAATACCAGGCGAAATCGGAGGCAAGACCAGTCAAAGGGTAGTTAGATCGCCGGCAGACGGGATTTTCTGCTCCGATCTGGCCATTGGATCTTTTGTTAACGAAGGATCAGTCGTAGGTTCGGTTTCTGATAAAGCCGCGGTAGCATCCCTGGCAGGAGTCTTGCGAGGGCTTATTAGGCCTGGGATCAGAGTCACGGCTGGTCTCAAGATAGGGGATGTGGATCCCAGAAGTGATCCCTCCTTCTGCTTCACCATTTCGGAAAAAGCCAGAGCCATAGCCGGTACAGTTATCGAGGCCATTCTGATGAAGTTTAACAACCGATGAGGGCTTGTTCCTCCGAGTGGATTGTCATAAGCGTGTAAAGGCTGGTGCACGAAGCACCATGTTATCCTCGAGACATGCATGCCGGCCTCACTTGGCCATCACAACCCTACATTCACTTGATTTCGAACGTCCTCTGCTGTAGGATGCGAATAATAACAATCTGTTCTGTCGTTTCAAGTAGCCGAATTCTTGCCACCACTCCATCCTGGGAGATGCCCGAAGAGACCTGGATAAAAAGATCTCGACCTGATCATGTCCGAAATGGATGGCAAGCAATGCCTAATCGAGATTCTCCGGGTTGATCCCAAAGCCAAGGTTCTTATAGCCAGCGGCTATTCTGAGAATGCACCGACCAACGGCATGGCTGGACTTGGAGCCGGAGGCTTTGTCGAGAAACCGTACAATATGCGAAAACTTCTTGAAACGGTTCGTGAGGTCCTGGATGCGGAGTGATCCGCCCCCCGGGTCCAGAAAGATGGCATTTTCTTTATGATGGAAAAGTAGCATCACCTGGTGCTGCGTGTATCTAACTTTTCAACCAACAGAACTTGTAACGCCTCTTTAGAAGACGAGTTAGGAATGGCTCATAATAGTTTGATATCAAAAGTGTCTCGCCCCACCACTTGCAGCAAATAACGGTTTCTACTTGAAATCCTGGTCATTTTGAGGTATAAGAGTCTAATAATTAGACGAATCCTGTAAGGATCTCTTTCTCAAAAACGTTTTGTCGAGGGTGGCGGATTTGTGCAAGATACTGTTGGCAGCAATAATAACGGCACTTTTCTGGTGGTTGTCGCCCCTTCTGCATTGTGGATCGGATGACAATAGGTCTACTCTTGGTACCTACTCGCCGGCTACTCAAACACCTGATTACCAGGAAGGCCGGCATATCAAAGGCTCTCCTCCGACCTTGCTGGCCCAGGCCGTTCGTTCCAGACCCGTGTCCTCTCCTTCTGAGAAGGCGACCCAGTCCACGAAGACTTCAGAGATTGGATCTGTAAATACAGAAACAGTACAGATTCCTGACAGGGGTGAATTTCAACTTTTGTCACGCGATCCTCTCGACTTGATCCAACTGGACAACATACAACCTCTTTACACTTCACCAGCCCTTCCTGGTGAAGGAGTTTGGGAATCTTCAGGTTCTCCAAGAGACTCGATGGGAAGACCTGTAGTCTTCAAGACATTTTACAGGCCGAGTGTAGATTTCCCAAATGCCGTCGTGTACATGATGGTCGTGGATATGGGTAAGACTTTTATGCAGTACTACGTTGGATCGCAAGAACCGGGCTCTCAATTGGGCAACTCCGAAGTCGAGCCTGATATGCGGTCGCGGATCATGGCCGTGACCAACGCGATGTGGATGCAACGGCATTCGCTGGGAGCGGGGGCCATGTTCCGGGGACGAGTGCTCTACCCCATGGTTGCGGACATGGCCACCCTGATCGTCTACCAAGATGGGTCCGTCGATATTAGAGAATGGTCCTCAGACATACCTACTCATCTTATTCGAGACGCCCGCCAGCTTCGACATCTTATCGTCAAGAACGGCATGGTAGTCCAATCCATTGTCCGCAAAGGTCGTGTTGAGGATTCAGAGATAGGATTAGGATTCTTGCTCGGAGGAGGAGGCAGAGACCAGGATGGAAAACATTTTTGGTATGTTGCTCATCGGAGCGCTTTTGGAATACGCAAGGACGGTAATCTAGTGTTCGCAATCGGCCACCACATAGGAAGCAAGGATTTGGCCAAGGCTTTGGTGTTGGCAGGTAGTGAACGAGGAATCCATGCGGACGCAAACCCAGACAACATTGTGGGAAACCTATACATTAGAGATTCATTCGGAAACCTTGTCACAAAACTCAAGCTGTCACCGGAACAATCCAAGTACACGCTGAAAAGGTATGAAGACAAGTACTCGAAGGACTTTTTTGCATTTTTCTTGAGAGAAAACACCATCTCCAATGGAAATGCACTTACCCGAGGCGATGCGCCTCTCAGACCTCACCCTTGAAGAACCATGAAAAAACATAGTGTAATTCTCCTGCTCACAATTGGAATCACTTGTGTGACTTTCACTACCGCAGTGTCCACATTCGCCAAAGATGTCCCCACGGGGCTGGATAGCGAATCTGCTGCGATGGCCGGAATGGGGGTCATGAAGGCCAATTCCGGGGATCTGAGCCAGGCTCTTGCCCTGTTCGACGCCAGCTTGAAAGTCTCAAGTCGCAATCATGAGGCCTTTTTCAACCGTGGTAAAGTATTTCTAATTCAGGGGCAATTGGACAAGGCGATTCAGGATTTGGACAAAGCAATAAAACTAGAACCCGAACTGGCAGGAGGCTACATTGCAAGAGGCATGGTATATCGAGTGAGGGGAGATTTTTCGCGGGCCATGAAGGATTTCAACAAGGCCATCAGCCTGGATTCCGGTGAGGTCACGGCCTTGACCCATCGTGCTGCCTTGTTTTTTGACACGGGTGAGCATGATCGAGCCCTGGACGACCTTACCAAGATTATTGAAATAAACCCTAACAGCATGAGAGCATTGGAGAATAGGGCATATATTTTCGAACAGCTAGGACGCTATGATGCGGCACTCAAAGACCTCAGCGCCATTGTCGCTCAATACCCCAATCACCTTATGGCAATGAAGCATCTGGGATACATCCACAAGCAGAAGGGAGACCACCTGAACGCGTTAAGATGGTATCAGATGGCCCTTGATCTCGAGGAAAATGACGCCCGGCGAAAGCGCTTGAACGAAGAAATGTCCGACATAAAGCGTAAGGCCGCGAACAAATAGACCGGCACAGGGCTGACCAACCGTGATCCGTCTTCGCTAAAAACACAACCAGACCATCAAAAAATTCTGTGTTAGTATACTTAGAAGCTTGGTTTCAAAGAAAATTATACTTCAAGTGATCATGCAAAGACGGGGCTCATGGCGAAGCTATCCCTAAGGTTTGTCGGTAACTTCAGTAGCTGAAAAACTCCCTAAGCTTATGGAAGCTATTCATGGCCTGGACTGTTGCAGGTAAAGGCGCCTTAATCAGACGCTACTTTCCCGCCTCATCCTTTTGAGGATTCGTGAGTTACGAGCGATCCAAGTCGGGCACCGGGCCTTTATTTTCCTTGACTCCACTTTCATCGCAAACTAAACTTTGACCGTTTTTTTCAGAAGTTATGATATTGGACTAGTGGTCCGGATAGCTTTCCTTCTATGCCGGTTGTCGGACGGCGAACATTCGTCTGTGCCGACCTCAGCACTGAGGGAGGAGGTGTTTTATTCGGCCGCCGGTCGCGTATAGGTTTGGATCGCAGACGCAGACAAGTCAAATCAAGGATGTTTTAGCAAGGAGGATGACCCGTGAAATCACTGGTATGTCTAAAGCAAACTCCTGACACGGAAACACAAATCAGAGTGAATCCTGAAGGGACAGGAATCGTAACGGATGGCATCAAGTACGTTATCAACCCGTATGATGAATTCAGTGTGGAGGAGGCGCTCCGCCTGAAAGAAAAATTCAAAGAAGGCGAGGTAGTGATTATCAGCATCGGACCAGACCGCGTAACTGAAGCCATTAGAACCGCTCTTGCAATGGGGGCCGATCGTGGAATTCATATTAACGACGACTCCCTCAACCAGGCAGATCCATATGTGATTGCCCAGGCACTTTCGGCCGCTGCGGGTCAAAACGAGTACGACGTAATTTTCTGCGGTCATCGCGCCATTGATGACGATTTCGCCGAGACAGGGGCGATGCTTGCCGAATTTCTCAAGATTCCCCAAATCACTCTGGCTACGAAGGTGGAGGTCGCGGCCGACAAGAAAAGCGCCGTGGTGGAAAGAGATGTGGAGGGGGGCAAAGAAATTGTCGAAGTTCCCCTGCCCTGCGTGCTCACCTCACAAAAGGGGCTCAATGAGCCTAGGTATGCATCACTCCCAGGAATCATGAAAGCTAAGAAAAAACCCATCGACAAAAAAACTACAGCCGATCTCGGCATCAGCGCCGAAGCAAAGCTCCAGTCTCGTCAGTTCACCATGCCTAAGGAGAGACAGGCGGGGAAAAAATATGAAGACATGGAACCGGCGGAAGCTGCCAAGGTTGTTGTCCAAGCCCTCAGATCAGAGGCTAAAGTCATCTGAGTGACGGGATTCAAAAACGATGGTTCAAGTTACGGAGGGAAGTTACCAATGTCTAAAGTCATGATATACGGAGAAATAAAGGGCGGGAGGATCAAGAAAACCGCTTTTGAGTTAGCCACCCAAGGACGTAAATTGGCTGATAGTCTCGGCGGTGATCTGGGAGCAGTTTTGATTGGCCCGAACTCGGGTCAATTTGCCCCCGACCTCGCCCGATACGGTGTTGACATCGTTTATCTTGTGGAAAATCCGGAGCTGGAGACTTACAACTCGGAATTTTATGCACAAGTGCTGTGCCACTTGGTGACGGAAAAGAAGCCCGAGATAGTACTCATAAGCCATTCAATGCAGGGGAAGGATCTTGCCCCCAGAACAGCAGCTAAACTGGGTGTTGCAACGATTTCGGACTGCATATCGTTCGACCTCGAAGGAAGCACTCTCGTGGCAAAACGGCCCACTTATGCGGGAAAATGTTTTACCCATTGGGTAGGTCTAGGCTCTCCGCAAATGGCCTCGGCCAGACCCAATGTGATTGAAACAGCAGAGAATCCTAGAGATGTCAAAGTGGAGAACGTATCTTTTGCTCTGGACACGAGCCGACCAACATACACCACGAGAGAACTGAGTCTGGATACCAGCGGGAAGATTGATCTTACTGAGGCGGAAATAATAGTCTCAGGGGGCCGAGGCATGGGAGGACCAGACTATTCGCTGTTGGAGGAAATGGCTTCCATACTGGGGTCCGCAGCAACTGTGGGCGCTTCGAGAGCCGCTGTAGATGCAGGATGGAGGAAACATTCCGACCAGGTAGGCCAGACAGGCAAGACAGTGACTCCGAATCTCTATATCGCTTGCGGGATATCCGGCTCCATACAACATCTTGCCGGCATGGGGTCGTCAAAGGTTATCGTAGCCATAAATAAGGACTCGGAGGCGCCTATTTTCTCAAAGGCAGATTATGGGATCGTAGGTGACCTGTTCAAGGTTATTCCTGAATTCAACAGGGAACTGAAAACCATGCTTTCGGAGTAGGCAACTCTTTGACACGCAGTTGTGGGAGTGCTTCGACGCCATCCTTCAGAACCGACTCTCTTTCTGAAGGAACCGCCAAGAAATTCAGTTCACATTTCATGAGGTGCGCGATGACGCGTGATGAAATTATAAAGACTATAGAACTACACAAAAAATGGTTGGAAAACGGTGAAAGTGGCCAACGAGCAAGCTTCAGTGGAGGCAATTTTGCCAAGGCGGATTTGAGAAGAGTAGACTTACGAGATGCCGACTTCACAGCCGCCGACCTTAGCGAGGCAGACCTCAGAGGAGCAGACCTCAGAGGAGCCAATTTCAAAGATGCAGATCTTACTAGAGCTAAACTTAGGGCTGCCAAACTCAGACGAGCAAACCTCAGCGGCGCAAGGCTCTTGGATGCAGATATGAGCCGAGCCAGACTTAGAGGAGCGAACTTTAGTGGGGCCGACCTCAGTCGAGCAGATTTGAGCGGAGCCAAACTGTTGCGAGTGAATCTTCATGGTGCAAGACTTATCAATGCGGACCTCACGGGCGCAGATTTGAGTGAAGCGGATCTTACCGGGGCGGACCTCCAGGAGGCTGACGTCACCGGGGCAAAACTTGTCGACGTCAACTTCGGCGAGTGCAAGCTCATTGGAGCCAACATGAGACGGTCTGACCTAAGCGGTGCAATCCTGACCGGAGCAGACCTTAGACAAGCAAAACTCAGCGGAGCCGACCTTAGCGGGGCGGATCTAAGTGGCGCCGACTTGAGCGAGGCAAAACTCAGAGCTGCCGACCTTCGAGGCTCCAAGTTAAACGGTGCCAAACTGATTGAGGTCGATCTCAGCGGAGCAAATCTCCTGAAGGCCGACCTTAGTGGGGCTGACATTAGTGACGCAAAACTCCGTGGGACATTCCTTTATAGGTCCAACATGAACGGCGTTTCTCTTAACGGTTCTGATCTCACTGGAGCGAACATGTGCGGTGCGAAACTCTGTGGAGCAAGTATAAGAGGGGCCAACCTCTATAGCGTAGACTTAAGTAGGGCTGATTTGAGCCAGGCAGACCTGAGCGACTCAGATATATCCAAGAGTGACCTAAGTGCTGCCAACCTAAGATCAGCTAATTTGAGAGGAGCAGATCTCAGCAGGGCCAACCTCTACATGTCGAATCTCAGCGGGGCAGATCTCAGCGGAGTCAATCTGTGCTTGGCGAATGTGCGTACCGCTGACCTGAGCGAGGCAAACCTTACCGGAGCAGATCTGAATGAGGCCGATTTAGCCGGCGCAAACCTTAAGAATGCTAACCTTGAGGGCGCCAAAATCGCTGGTGCAAAGGCACTGAGATTACCATGATTAATCTAAGACTAATGCAAACATTCGAAAAACAATCCTGATCAAGTGCATCTGACATTTCAGGTTGAAATATCTTAACCCGAGTGCTGGGAAATGTCAGGTGCACAAAACATCGCCGGGAGATCGCCCGCAACGTCCTTTAGAGGCATTATCTACTCCTCGTCTTTGCAGCGGCAGCCGAAGCCGAGAAACTCGAACTTCTTAGTATCGGAATCGTGAAAAAGTTGGAGTGATCGGAGTTCATTGTTTCTGTCTATGCACTGAAAGCATATCAAGTTGCCTTTGGGAATATCGCATGAGTTGAGAACATCAACGCCCAAAGAATCCATGAGCTTGGAAACTTCGTCGGTATCAGGGGTCTTCACCAACTCGATCAGCTTGGCCCTGGCCGCATCACAATCTTTTGCCGACTCAAGGAGTGCTCCAAGAACGTTCGGTGTCGTTTGCATACAAGTGGTGAGAAACAGTAAGAACAACAGTGGTAGTATTCTCATAAATCCTCCTATGGTAAGAGCGATAGCATCGATCGTAATATTTGTCACTTAGACTCACTGTGATCACAGGACATCCGACTCAGCCGCTCTTTGGGCCATACTTCGGCCGCCTCTCAGGTTTACCATGAGAGCGCTCAGAGCTGCCGGCGTGATACCGGCAATTCGTGATACTTGCCCCATTGAATGGGGACGTACTAACTTCAATCTCTCCCTGAGTTCCCTGGAAAGACCCGGCACCCTGTCGTAATCCATGTCGTGGGGAATGACAGCTTTCTCCATTCTCTTGAACTGGTCGGCTTCTCTGATCTGCCGGTCTATGTATCCATAGTATTTCATCCGAATCTCGATCTGCGATCGCAGATCAGTATCAGTCTCAGGTCCGAGAATCCCTAGACATATTAGATCTTCCGCCGAAATCTCAGGCCTTCTGAGAAGCTTTGCCCCACTCATCGCCTCAGTGATTTTGGATCCCCCTTTGGAGCGAATCAGTTCATTCACAGCGGGAGACGGTTTGATACGTACTGTTTCGAGATATCGTATATGTCTTTGGAGATCAGCCATTTTTGCTTCCAGTTCATCCAGCATATGACCAGGTATGAGGCCAAGGGTCCGCCCCTTTTTCAAGAGCCTTTCCGCTGCATTGTCCTCCCGGAGGAGCAATCTATATTCAGCCCTTGAGGTGAACATCCGATAAGGCTCGGTCACTCCTCGCGTCACAAGGTCATCGACCATGACGCCAATGTAAGCCTCAGACCTATCCAAAATCAAAGGCTGCATACTCCTTATTGCCAAGGCCGCGTTAATCCCTGCCAAAAGCCCTTGAGCAGCCGCCTCTTCGTAACCTGAAGTGCCGTTAATCTGGCCGGCAAGATACAATCTTGATAGTGACTTGCTTTCCAGGGTGAGTTTCAGGTTAGTTGGTTGTACATAATCGTACTCGATCGCATAAGCGGGGCGCACTATTTTCGCGTTCTCAAGACCAGGAACCGATCTTACAAGATCTACCTGTATTTCAGGAGGGAGAGAATTACCCAGCCCTTTCAGGTAGAGTTCATTGGTCAGCAGACCTTCTGGTTCCACGACTACGGGATGTCTTTCCCTGTCCGGAAACCTTGCGATCTTGTCTTCCAATGAAGGGCAGTAACGCGCCGGCGTTCCCTTTATGATCCCAGAATACAAGGGCGATTTCATAAGGTTTTGACGCACGATTTTATGAGTGAGGTCGGAGGTATGAGTCCTGAAACAAGAACGCACCGGTCGGGAGATTTGATTGGTTCGCAGCGAAAACGGCCGGACGAAATCATCTCCCGGATCTTCTGCCATGACCGCCAGGTTGGCGGTTGTTCCTTTTATTCGTGGAGGAGTTCCAGTCTTGAAACGGCCCCAGGGTAAGCCAAGCTTCTTGAGTTGACGGGCTAGCTCACGCGATGGAAATTCACCTGCACGACCCGCGCCGTAAGAAACATTACCAACGTGAATCACCCCGTCCAGGAAAGTTCCGGTAGCCAGAATCACGGCCTCTGAGGCAACCTCCAGTCCGGATCTCTCTCTGACGCCTTTACAGATACCTGAGTCCACAATCAGGCTTTCTACCATCTCTTGCCTTACGAGCAGATTCGCCTCGTTTTCCACAGCGGATCTCATGGCGAGTGAATATTCGAGGCGGTCGCACTGCATTCTCGACCCCTGCACAGCAGGTCCTTTGCTCGTTCCTAGAATCTTGTACTGTATGCAAGATGCGTCTGCGGCCTTCCCCATCTCTCCACCCAAAGCATCTATTTCCCGGACCAGATGCCCCTTACCGAGCCCTCCGATAGAGGGATTGCAAGGCATGAGTCCGATCGAGTCCGCGCTCAACGTGTACATCCATACGGAAAGGCCGATCCTTGAGCACGCCAAGGCTGCCTCGCAGCCCGCGTGTCCGGCGCCCACTACTATTATGTCTATTTCCGGTATTTTCATTACAAATTACTTTGAGCAACTCCTCGAAGTCTCTAAACGATTACAATTTTTTTGATGGCTGCAACTACGGCTGCAGGATCGTCAACTGCGCAAAACATTTCCATGTCTTCCGGACATATCATACCGGTCTTCAAGGCCGTCTTTCTCAGCCACGAAATCAACTCTTTCCAGTAATCTTTGCCCAGCATGATTACGGGAAACGGCTTTATGCGGTTGGTCTGAATGAGAGTCAGGGCTTCAAACATCTCGTCCAGTGTACCGAAGCCTCCAGGAAGTATGACATAGGCTACGGCATATTTCACGAACATGACTTTTCTTATGAAAAAATATCTGAACGAAACTTTCAAATTGGTGTACGGGTTGGATGCCTGTTCTCTCGGAAGCTCTATGCAAAGCCCCACGGATTTTCCATGAGCTTCGAAAGCCCCGCGATTCGCTGCTTCCATGACCCCAGGCCCTCCCCCAGTGACTACGGAAAAACCCGCCTCAGCCAAAAGGCGCCCGACATCTCGAGCCATTTGGTAAACAGGATCGCCCTCTGTAATCATAGACGAACCGAACACCGAAACGGCAGGGTAAATATCCGCAAGGGTCTCAAACCCATCAACAAACTCCGATATTATACGGAATATACGCCAGCTCTCTTGAACGCTGAAATCGTCGATGAGATACTGTCTTTCGTTCATCAGTTTTTCCTTTTATCGTAGTGAGTTACACCGTGTTCGGAGAAACAACTTTTACAGATTTATCGGAAGGAATTTTAGCGTGCCACGCAGAATTGTCAACAGAAAGCTCACAACCTTATTGTCAGAGGGACCGACCAAGAATAAATTTACAAGCTGTTCAAAATTTTGAAAATTTTCATCGTTGATTATCTTGGGGGTTGGAGGTATATTATTGTCGTCTGGTCTTGGAAAGGTTCTCAGGCCTTCTGAACATTGCTCGGATGGCGGAATTGGTAGACGCAGTGGACTCAAAATCCACCGCCCGTAAGGGTGTGCGAGTTCGACTCTCGCTCCGAGCACCATAGAATCACTAAGTTCTTTTGCCGTAGCATTTCGAATCTTTTCACTTGATTTCAGCCTTGGTGTCCATATAGGTGTCCACGCTTCTCTCCTTCACTTCCCATTCAACATCACGTAATTCCTTCTCAGTGACAAGGTTGTACCGCTTGAAGGTACTCATAGTCTTGTGTCCGCTAATAGCCATTATCCGAAAGTAATCATTTCCAGCCAGTCGGAGGTTGTTCACAGCGCAATGCCGCAGATCGTGATAAGTGAAATCCTCCAGTCCTGCCCTCTGACATGCGGTCCGGTAGGCATTCTTGAATTCCTCGACCGGCTTCCCCTTGTGCAAGAAGACCCTATCCGTATGCAGGCCCCTTGGCAGGCTTCTCAACATTTTAGCCACCTTCGGGTGAATGGGAATCGCGCGGCCGGACTTATTCTTGGTGCGCCATCGAGACGAATGAAGCCGTCCTGAAGGTCTACCTCTCCCCAGGTAAGTTTCACCACCTCCGATTTTCGCATATTTAAATAGTAACTATAGTTTCGCCTTTTTTGGATCAATAGTTTGAAATTGTGGATGAATCACTTTAAAACAATCGGCGTTCCTGCCATACCCGTTTTTGAAAAAAACCATGGGAAGGGGAACGCCGATGGCCAAAAGGAATTTGGCACAGCCTTTTGGGATTGACAAGATAAGTTCCAAGGACTGCTTCACTGCTCCAAGCTTGAG